>JAHBNG010000116.1 GCA_019217005.1 Chloroflexi bacterium TSY | reverse complement strand
TCTAGGTTAACAAGGTGCTGAAGCGCGTAGAATTCTCGGCGTGGGTTGTCGTGCAGATCGATAGATTTTGTCCATTCTTTGGCAATGAGGTGGCAACCATCGACCCAGATATCATAAAGGTTAGCATTTTGAATTTCGAGAGGTGGTCTCAAGGCGACATCAATTTCCGCCAAAGGAAGTCCTGTTGCTTTTTCGATGACAAGTTGAAGGGCGTGGTGCATGAAAGATACTTTGAAATCCTGTTGTATCAGTTATACTCCGCAGCAGCACATATTAACATCGTCGCTCGACTAAAAAGTGTTACTTAATGGCGCTGCTCAGTATATCTATCCTTCTTTCTACTTTACTTTCTGGTAAAAGAAAAGAGATGAGGTGAGAAATGTGACAAAAAGCGGTTAGCAGTTCATCCTAAAGGTAGAGAACCCAAAAAGGAGGAAGGAATGCTAACCGCGCCAGAAATAACTATAGCAGTACTGATGAATGTATTGCAAGTAACGCCGATGGGAACAAACGTAAATGTAATGCGTCTGATGTGGGCAATGCTGAATGGGTCGTTTCTGAAAAGTCGAGGAGCAATCCATAGCGCATTGAAAGAAAGCGGGTTTGAAGATGAGGAGCTCCGGCGAAGCTGGTGGAGCTTTCGATATGGATCATGGATATCACAAGTCTGCTGGGGTCGTGGCAAGAAGAAAGGGAATGGAGGCAAAAAGTTAGAAGGGTACCGAGTGAAAAGCATAGATATCACAGGGTTCTGGCGACCGAAGCTGCAAGGAAAGTGAACCGACTCTATAACTCAACGGCTCGTCGGCATTGCCCGCGCTCATCTTTGGAGTGATGATAAGCTCGGGGGAGATAGGCGGGAAGCGAGTGCCACTGCTCAAGGCAATCATGAGATGCACGGTTGGAACAAAGGAAAGTGAGTTTCGGAAAAAGCTGCTGAAAGAGACGAAGAAATCACTGGAGTCAGACGAAGTGGCGGTGGTCGATGCCGGGTTTACAATCAGAGAAATGCTAGAAAGCGGCATAGACCGATTTGTCCTGCGGAAGCGATTAACTGCACAGTGCGCCGCAATGAGTTCCCAAACGCAAAGAAAAGGCAGACCACCTGAATATGGTGATATTGTGCGACCGCTCTCTCGCAGCTATAAGGGAAAGCGACTCGAGGCTACAACTCCGGACTCGTCTGGTCGCTTTCTCTATGTCGCCTGATTTGCTATCAAGCATGGCACAATCTCGTCCCCAGAACAACCAAGGTGGATACAGCCAACCGTACCTACTCGATTTACGTCATTCAGGATCCGGCCTACAACACACCTTTGGTTTTGGCGACCGTTATGACTTTGCAGCCTGAAACCATTTATCTTGTCTACCTGGAACGCTGGCCTGTTGAACATCCCCCCTTGGCTTCCAAGCAGATGATTGGCTTACATCGTCAATTTGTTCATGCCGATGAGGCTTGTTTCCGCTTACCTGAACTGGGGCTGCTGGCTGGCAATCTTCTTTCCCATTTAGCCGCTTCTCTTCCTCCCATACCGACTGGCTACTGGGATCGAGCCTCAATCCACTCCGGCAGGCTGCGCCGCGTTCTCTCAGTGCTCTTTTCCAACTCCGACCAACTCGACCCTGACTTTCGGAAAAAGGCCTCGGTTTCACACCATTTACCTAAAGGCGTTCTCGCTCATCGCCGCCTCAATGCCGCTGCTTAAACTAGCCGAGCACTATTTTACATTTTATCCCGTTTTTTCAGGGTGGATTCTTTTTTCCGCCCCTTTCGGTTTGCCCTTTGTCACTCAAGCCTTTACCAGAAAGTAAAGATTTTATCATTTTGCTTGGTAGGAAAGCACTGCATAATCCTGATGTTGAGCATGGTTAAAAGTTGCGATGAAACATAGCCATCGCTTTGTAATCGGCGCATCTGTTAGGGATTGAAGGTCAAGAGTTGAAAGGAAACCCATGACCAAACACACAGGGGCAAGCTATGAAGGGATTGCCCGCAAGTATGCCGAAACAGTCGACACTAAACCGTGGAACGCATACTACGAACGACCAGCCGTCATTTCGCTATTCCCATCGCTGGTGAACGCCAAGGTGTTGGACGTCGGTTGCGGTTCCGGTTGGTATGCCGAATACCTCCTCAGTCGTGGAGCAACGGTCACTGCCTTCGATGTCAATGAGGAATTTGTCGCCCTTACTCAGGCCCGAGTGGGTCAGCGAGCGACTGTGCTGCAGGCTGACTTGGCCAATCCGCTGGACTTTGCAGAGGATGGCGAGTATGATGCAGCGGTCTGCCCGCTGGTCATGCATTACCTTAAAGAGTGGCAACCGACGCTCTGTGAATTCCACCGTGTTTTAAAACCCGATGGTGTGCTGGTCTTTTCCACCCATCACCCCTTCGCGGATTGGAAGGACTACAACACAGAAGATTACTTTGCCGTGGATTTGTTGGAGGATACGTGGGATGTTGGGAAGGTGAGGTTCTATCGACGTCCACTCACGGCCATCAGTCAAGATCTAGACTCAGCAGGCTTCTGCATCGAGCGTTTGTTGGAACCCCGGCCTACCGAGGATTTTCGACGGGTGCATCCAGAGGGGTACGAGCGCCTCAGCAAGTCCCCTGGATTTCTAGCCGTTCGCGCCCGAAAGAATATCGAGCTTCAAAGAGCGGACATTTGCTAATTCCTACCCCTACTCCTGCAACCCGCTTAATGACCGATCTGTGCCCTTTGCAGACAAATAATCAAACGTATTGCGCTCGAAATCGACCCGTTGTGATGTTGAACATGTTTAAAATTACGAGCTTTTACCAACCATGGAGCAAGCCATGCGCTACCAACTCGAACTCGATATTAACCTGTCACGAGAGCGGGTCATCGAACTGTTCCTCGATAACTCCCGTCTTTCGATTGATGAGTCTGTGATGGCTGTTGATGCGTTGCTCGCCCAGCGCGCAGATACTGTCGAGTAGTGCCTTCGTTCGCCAGAGGATATGATGGATAAAATCAGATTGCGAGATTACAACCAAACAGATATTCCCACAATTCTGTCGGTGATTAAGGAAGCATTTGCAGAGTACAAGGACCAGTTAGATCCACCCTCAAGCGCGGAGCGAAAAACAATTGAGATCGTAAAGGCTGAATTGGCATCGGCCAATGCGTTGGTCGCAGAAGTAGAAGGAAGAGTTGTGGGATGTGTCTTTTTTCAGCCACAGGGTGAGGGTATCTATATCGATAGACTGTCGGTGTTACCAGCGTATCGGAACCGAGGGCTAGCGAGGGCAATGCTCAAAGAAATTGAGTATAAGGCAAACTCAGCCGGATACAAAATGTTGCTGTTATCGGTGAGGTTGGCCCTAAAAAAACAACAAGCCTACTACCGCAGATATGGATTTGAGTTTCAGGAATACGACACACACGCCGGCTATACGGAGCCAACGTCTATGAAAATGAGGAAGGAGTTGGGATAGCCTGTTGGCTCTTGCGACCTTGCCTTGCCTGACCGCGGCACGTGGTTGATTGCCGGTCCGATTGGTCGTGACGAGTTGCACGAGAACAGAGTTCGCAAAGCTAACGTGGGCGGCGACCCGGTCCCATCATGGCTTCGTTGACTTTAACCACCGCTTTCGTCCAACCGAGCGTGGTGTCGGGAAGCATTATACCGGACCCAGCCAGCACGCACAAGCCACACCACTGACGCTGGTCATTGGCAACTTCCCGTCAGTTCGGTTTAGTGAACCGTCTTACCCCATATCGTCTTCTCTTCCATGACACTTCATTTAGTGCTATAATAATGTCACAATGAATGGCTCAACAATCCGTTTTGTAATTGATACCAACGTACTCTTCGAAGGCTTAACGAAGAAAGGTAGTGCGTCCAGTTTCCTAATTGACGCTTGGTACGCAGAATTATTTCAGGCTTATATAAGTACAACTCTTGCCTACGAATATGCGGATGTTCTTTCACGAAAGTTATCGGCCAGAAGATGGAGCCGATTGCAACCTGCACTTGGTAGATTGTTACAACTATCCAGTGCGGTAACCGTGCACTATAGCTGGCGACCTATATCTCCTGATATTGGAGATGATCATGTTGTTGATTGTGCAATGAACGCAGGTGCGTCGGTTGTCACATGGAACCAAAAAGATTTCCGAGCTGCAAACGAAACATTAGGCTTACCAGTGCTAACGCCCGTTGGTGCAGTTGCATTGTTAGTCGATGAGGAAATAGGTTGAATAAAAATGAGTAGATTAACGCTAAGATTACCTCAAACATTACACGTCCAGCTTACTGATTTAGCTGAAACAGAAGGCGTCTCATTAAACCAATACATTGTTTATGCGTTGACGCGTCAAGTATCACTTGCCTATATGGTCCAGCCCGTATCTGAAAATGCTATCAATCAGCAGAAGGCTTCATTTTCCGCGTTATTACAGTCTCTAGGCACGGCATCATTCGATGAAATCGAGCTTTTGATGTCAGAACGAGAGGAAGTGGAACCAGAACCTGAACTTACCCCCGATATGGTCCAGAAACTGCAAAGTCGCATTGTTGAAAAGCGCCAGGCAGTACAACCTACGTCATAGCAGAAAGCGTGGACGGACGATTGGTTTGATTAAGGAGAAAATATGCGGGGTGGTTCATTTTAGGCGGACAATTAGGTTTACATTTTTGCAAAGAGAAAAGGGGGTGGTTCAAAATTAGGTTTACACTTTTGATATATAGACAAAAATCTATATGAGACCGTTTTCTCTCTGAGAACCGGCGAAATCAGAGAATATAAACGTTCTTTCTGTTTCTAAAAGTGTAAACCTATCTATCCAGCTAAAATGAACCACCCCGAGAAAAGATGTTTATATTTTCTAATTTGAGCCATGCTCAGGCAGAAAATGACCTCATATAGATTTTTGTCTATATATCAAAAGTGTAAACCTAATTCTGAACCACCCCAAATATGCCACAGCTTATCAAGGGGGACCTGACGATTAAAACACCAGCAGAGTTTGATTATCAAGGTCTCCGAGGAACACCCTATTGCGTCATCTATAAAAATGACCTATTGAAAAAAAATCGAATATATCTGCTTGATACGCGAGAGAATCTATATTATCCGCTGGCCGAGTGGGATGATGCTGACTCTGAGGCCAATGAGAAATGGTACGAATACCTTCTTTCTATCAACGATAAAATTGGAGAGGAAAGACATCGTCTTCAAAAGGAAGGGGGTTCGTGGTCCAAGATGGATAAAACTGAACAGATTGTTTCAGACGAAGATAAGATGATACGGGATTTAGAAAATGATACTTGGTCTTTGCTATCGTAGTTAGACCTAAGATCAAGGCCCGGTCGCCATCTGTGCTGGTTCCAATCGTCTCCCGAGTTTGCCAAAATCCGTGAAACCTTCGGTCAATACAACCATCTTTCTCAGAGGACTCATGAACCAGCTAAATCCGCACAAACCAGTCAGCGTTCCAAACATGCCTCCCGGGTTGACCAATGCCGAATTCAAGCTATCTCCGGTCGAGGGATTTGCTCGCGGGCCGTTCGTCTTTCGCTTCGATCCTAGCGGCAACATCCGTGGTGGGCATTGTACAATGTGTGATTCGCGCGCCGGATGCCAGCATGGATGCCCTTTGTGCCGACCCGCCCTATGGATTGTATGTCGGTACTCATAGTGAAAATGTACCCCCTTACCCTGCCATCCTTCAAGAGGCGGCACGAGTAGCCAAACCCAATGCTCGCTTTGTACTGATCACCCAGGAGATTCGATTGTTGGAAAAAACATTGGTCGACTTTCCCCAGTGGAAGCTAGTAAAAACCTGGCCCATCGCCCGACGTGGATTACGTCCCCACATCTATCTTCTGCAAAGGAGTGCCTCATGATTGAAACCACCGAACAGTGGACCACCGACGTCTTTGGCATCCTGCCTCACCCAACGGCAAATCGTATCTTACTGCTCGTTACGGACGACAAACGTTATCAGTTGCCGTCAATCCAGCTGAATGATTACGCCGCTTGGACCACGAGTTTGCACTATGTACAGATGCAACATCGTTTTCGGCAAATAATAGGAACCGAAGTGGATCTGCTCTATCGTCCCTATTATGAAGAAGACAGGGCAACGCAGAAAGCGGAAGCGATCCATGTCTTGGAACCCCTTGTTCCACATCCCCCAGACCAAACTATCCTACCACCTAGCAAGTGGATTGGGCTTTCAGAATTGGACGGGCTATGTTTAATCCACCAGCGTCATTATCCCGCTATTAAAACCTATTTAACAGCACAAACAACAGGTGTCGAGACATACCCTCGTCCACCGTGGACTAAACCAGGCTGGCGCAGGGAGGCAGTTGCATGGATCAAAGCTGAGTTAGCCAGATTAGGCGAAGGCATAGTCACCGCCATCGACGTGGAGCGTACATGGGAAATCTCGATTGTGTTGCGTGTCACCTCAGAGCAAGGCATCTTCTACTTCAAATCCATAAATTCAGCGCCTATCTTTGGCAACGAACCGCTATTAGCCCACGCGCTAAATCAGCGATTCCCACAACAGATCCCTCCCATCCTCAGCTTTGATCAGACACGAAGGTGGATGTTGACAGCAGATTGGGGTACGGAGATAGGTGTTACAGCCGATCTAGATGTACGTAAAGAGGCACTGACTAGCTTCGCTCAAATTCAAGTGGCCCTGACCGATCAAATTGATGAGCTATTGGCCATAGGTTGTACGGATCGACGCCTGGAAAAGCTGCCTGCGAAATTTCAGAATCTGCTTCAAGACGACGAGATGATGAGCCAACTTTCGGCAGAAGCGCGTGGCCGATGCCGAGAATTGCTCCCACAAATTCAAGCACTTTGTCGGCAAGCAGCAACCTATGCTGTGCCGCCCACCTTGATCCATGGCGATCTACATGGCGGAAACATTGCCCTGGGTACAGATGGGCAACCATTCTTCTTCGATTGGGGCGATGCCAGCCTCAGCCACCCCTTCATCGACCTTTTTGAATATACACGCCATGACAGTGAAGAAAATCAGGCGCTGTTATGTCAGGCATATTTGGCAGTTTGGAGTCACCATGAATCCACCCAACGACTATGGGAGCTGTGGAAAATCGTCCGCCCGTTGGCTGCGCTCTATTATGCCGTGAACTGGCGCGTTTATGTTGCGCTCCTAGAACCAGCTATCCAAGAAGGAATGAAGGAAATGTTGAGTGATTATGTGCGTTTAGCTTTGTCCTTATTGGAAGAGTAATCTTAGTGCGTAATGGTAGGCTCAGTAGATCCAAATTTCAGGTTTAGAGAGAGAATTCTGGCTAAACAGTTGACATAAATACAAATTTGCCGGTCGATATCTAGTTTTTGCGTTAGATTTGGGCGATTTTCAGATATGAAATAGGTTGTTTTCTGTAACCGAAATCTGAATAAATGACTCCAAAATCCCTGCAATCTCGACTGAAAATCGCCAAAAACGCCAAATTTGGATCTACTGAGTCTATGAAAAGGAGCAGCATATGAGCGAATCCACCACGCAATGGAACACCCAGGTCTTTGGTATCTTACCTCACCCAAGCACGCAACAGATCCTGCTAGTCGAGGCAGAAAATGGACAGGTTCAACTGCCATCAATCCAGTTGGATAGCCACGCAGCCTGGCCCCACGGCCCCATCTATCTACGCATCCAGCAGGGCTTTGGTCGGCTGCTAAAAACTGAGGTCTGTCACCTCTACCGCCCCCACTATCAGGAAGATGAAGCATCCCACACCGCGGCGTCCATCCATGTATTGGAGATGGATGGTATCCCCAAACTAGCATCCAGCTGTTGGATTGGGCTGTCCGAGTTAGAGGCGCTCTCCATCACGCCCGCTCACCATGAGCCCATCATCCACGCCTATTTGACCGAGCAGCAAACCGACACAGCGCCCCTGCCGCGCCCCGCCTGGACGCGGCAGGGCTGGCGGGCCGAGGCCACAGCGTGGATCCAAGCTACAGTGGCGCAGCTAGGCAAAGGGGAAGTTGTCGCAGTGGACCTGGTACGCTCCTGGGAAATATCAATTGTATTGCGGGTCGCTACCAAATCGGGGGAGATCTTTTACTTTAAAAGTGGGATCACCTTACCCATTTTTGTCAACGAGCCGAAAATTGTCCATGCATTGCACCAGCGTTTTCCAAGGTGGATTCCGCGAGTGCTGGCCTTGGATGAGGAGCGTCAGTGGATGTTGACCGCGGAATGGGGCCAGGAAATAGGCGATGAGGTCGAACTGCGCGTGCGCCAACAGGTGATCGGCTGCTACGCGCAGCTTCAGGTAGCAGTGGCAGGCCAAGTTGACGAGCTGTTGGCGATGGGCTGCAAAGATCGCCGCTTGGAAACCCTCCCCGCTCAGGTCGAAGCGTTGTTAGCGGACCAGGAGATGCTATCCCAGCTTGCAGTCGATGAAGTAGAGCGTGTGCGCGCTTTGCTGCCCCAAATCCAAGCCCGCTGCCAGCAAGCAGCCACCTATGCAGTCTCTCCCAGTCTGGTCCATGGCGATCTACACGTCTGGAACATTGCCCTCCATGCTGACGGGCAGCCCCTCTTCTTCGATTGGAGCGATGCATGCGTCAGCCACCCCTTCATCGATCTCTTCGAGCATATTCGCCAAGATCACCAAGAAATGCAGCAGACGCTCCAGGATGAATACTTCAACCAGTGGACCCATTACGAATCCCTAGAACGGCTGCGAGAACTGTGGTCCATCATTCGTCCATTGGCTGCAGTCCACTATGCCATTAGTTGGCGCTACATCGTCGCCGTGCAAGAGCAAATGAAGGGTGCGCTGACTCATTATGTACGGTTGGTTTTATCGTTGCTTCAGTAAGCTTAAGCGGCGGAATTGGCTGGGCACAATCAATGCGCCGATGATAGACGCCTCTAGGGCAATCGCGTGCCGTAAAAAAGTGGCTCTATTGGGCAACCGCCATCGGTTCAAACCGACGTCTAGCAACCAGAGTACGCTGAAGCGCACTCCAGTTCAACCCGCTTGAGCGAGTTTACGCTTAGTAGACCGGCGTTTCAACACTGGGCGGCAAAGGTCGCGATTGCCCTATAGACGACTCTACGATAGATATTACTTCGCCCAGAGTTATGCTATACTTGAACCGATATTGAATTCACTTTCTACTTGAGCCGAGAACTACCCTGTGCAGCGCGAATTTAACATCTTTGGCCCTACAAAACCGTCATCATGATGAATCCCAGTAAAGTCCCCGGAACAGAACGCAGAGGGGATATACATGACCATTCAGCTATATCACCCAAATTCCGAACATCGTGATGGAATCCACAAAACCGTGCCTGTCATCCAGGATGGAGACAAATGGGTTGGCGAGAGTTGGGAATTGCTATCTACTTAGAAGAGCAGACGATGTGTTTGATTGCGGTATAGAGGAATGATATGCAAACAAGCGAATTCCCATCATCCGAGGTCCCAAAGTTTACGTTCGCAGAGACCTTAGAAGCCCAGGAGCGACAGCTTCAGAACAATCCGCTGGTCGCGCGCATGGCGACGGCGCGTAAAAAGAAAGCGCAGGACCGCTTTCGACCCATTTATCACTAAGTCAGCCCAGAATACAGACTCAATGACCCGAACGGGTTGTGCTATTGGCGAGGCCAGTGGCATCTTTTCTATCAGGCATACCCACTGGAGGATACCCGACAGCATTGGGGACATGCGGTAAGCCCCGACTTGATCCACTGGCGAGACCTGCCCTATGCGCTCTATCCGGGGCCAGAGGACAAGTGCTACTCCGGTACGACGTGGGTGGAACGCGACCAGGTCGTCGCCATCTACTATGGCTTTGGGCTGGGCAATATGGTTGCCACGGCTTGCGATCCCCTCTTGTTGAATTGGGAAAAGATGGGGTGGTTCAGAATTAGGTTTACACTTTTGATACATAGATAAAAATCTATATGAGGTCATTTTCTGCCTGAGCATGGCTCAAAGTAGAAAATATAAACATCTTTTCTCTTTGCAAAAATGTAAACCTAATTGTCCGCCTAAAATGAACCACCCCGAAAAGATCACTGGAAAAGCCGTCATCCCCGTCGGTCCCGACTACAAACCATCGCGACCTTATGGTGTCTTTGATCCGTGCATCTGGCGGAAGGATGAGACCTACTACGCCCTTTCCGGTGGCATCACGGCCTATCAGCCAAGCGGTCGACACATTGCGGCACCCTATCTCTTCCGATCATCCGATCTCAAAGATTGGGAATTTCTGCACCCTTTTTTGGAGGGAGACCGCTTCACCAGGGTCGGTGATGACATCTCCTGCCCATATTTCTGGCCCATCGGCGATAGGCATATCCTCTTATATTTCAGTCACCTGAGTGGCGGGCATTGGCTGCTGGGTGACTACGACCAACGCCGCGACAAGTTTGTTGTCGATGCGCAGGGGGACTTTAATTTTGGGGCTACCTTCCCCAGTGGCGTACACGCACCGACGGCATTCCCTGACGGAACGGGCGGTGTCATTACCATGTTCAACATGAATCCCGGCAAGCCGACTGACAAGTATGATGGCTACTTGAGTGCGTTCTTTGACCAACCAGAGGGAGGGACGCCAGAAGCAGATGCAGAACAATACGAACAGGACTGGGATCAAATTCTCACGCTTCCCAGAAGGCTGACCCTCCGCGATCGCTATCACCTCAACATTGAGCCAGCTGGGGATATTGAGTCGCTCCGAACCAATCATCGGCACCTCGGCCCAATGGTCTTACCGGCAAACCAAGAGGTACTTCTCGATGGCATTGGGGGCAGCGCAATCGAAATCGTTCTCGAAGTGGATACAAAGCTGACCTCCATGTTCGAGATCGACGTGCTACGCGCGCCCAACAAGGAAGAGTTCACGCGCATCTGTTTCTACAGCAAGCGTGGCTTCACCTATCGCGAACCGTTTCCGCAGGATCCCCATTCACATCGCGTGCTCACAACCGCGCTTTCGACGCCTGTACGCAATGAGAGTGTGATCACGGTCGATTCATCCTACGCCTCGACCTTGCCAGATGTACTCGCCAGGCCGCCGGAGTCGGCACCAGTCTTCATCGAGAACGGTGAGCCGCTTCAGCTGCGCGTATTCGTTGATCGCAGTGTGGTCGAAGTTTTTGCAAACGGGAGGCAGTGCGTTGCCGTCAGGGTCTATCCAGGATGCGAGGACAGCACGGGCGTCTCTCTCCTGTCCCAAGGTCAAGAGGCTGAACTGCTCTCTTTCGATTGCTGGCAACTGGCGAGCATCTATGACATCTGAAGATATCTCGCTGTAAAAACACCCATCCCCTACCTCGCAAAATAGTCCCGCTGTTGCGCCAACTCGCCGTCCTGATGCCAGGCGCGACCAAAGGGATGACCTGGATAGCGCTTGGACTTTGGCAAGCGCAAAACACCCGCGTCGCAGCGCGTGCTCCCGCCGCTCCCCGCATATTAGCAGATCGGTGTCTGCCCAAACGCCATCGGCCAACTGAGGCGAATAGTTTTCAAATCAATCTTTGAATAGACTACTCACAGCTTGTTGTCTAAAATGCTGCGGCGAAATGCCATAGATACGTTTGAAGGCTTTTGATAAAGCAAAGCCAGTCGAATACCCTACCTTTTCTGAGATGTACTCAACCTTTACTTTCTGGTAAAGGCTTGAGTGACAAAGGGCAAACCGAAAGGGGCGGAAAAAAGAATCCACCCTGAAAAAACGGGATAAAATGTAAAAATAGTGCTCGGCTAGTTTAAGCAGCGGCATTGAGGCGGCGATGAGCGAGAACGCCTTTAGGGAAATGGTGTGAAACCGAGGCCTTTTTCCGAAAGTCAGGGTCGAGTTGGTCAGGAGTTGGAAAAAGAGCACTCGAGAGAACACGGCGCAGCCTGCCGGGAGTGGATTGAGGCTCTCGATCCCAGTAGCCAGTCGGTATGGGAGGAAGAGAAGCGGCTAAATGGGAAAGAAGATTGCCAGCAAGCAGCCCCAGTTCAGGTAAGCGGAAACAAGCCTCATCGGCATGAACAAATTGACGATGTAAGCCAATCATCTGCTTGGAAGCCAAGGGGGGAGGTTCAACAGGCCAGCGTTCCAGGTAGACAAGATAAATGGTTTCAGGCTG
This sequence comes from Chloroflexi bacterium TSY, assembly GCA_019217005.1. Next base: position 36,473 of record JAHBNG010000116.1, on the reverse strand, counting down.
CAAAGTCATAACGGTCGCCAAAACCAAAGGTGTGTTGTAGGCCGGATCCTGAATGACGTAAATCGAGTAGGTACGGTTGGCTGTATCCACCTTGGTTGTTCTGGGGACGAGATTGTGCCATGCTTGATAGCAAATCAGGCGACCACTATAGAGAAAGCGACCAGACGAGTCCGGAGTTGTAGCCTCGAGTCGCTTTCCCTGCTGAGAGAGCGGACGCACAATATCACCATATTCAGGTGGTCTGCCTTTTCTTTGCGTTTGGGGAACTCATTGCGGCGCACTGTGCAGTTAATGGCTTCCCGCAGGACAAATCGGTCTATGCCGCTTTCTAGCATTTCTCTGATTGTAAACCCGGCATCGACCACCGCCACTTCGTCTGACTCCAGTGATTTCTTCGTCTCTGTCAGCAGCTTTTCCGAAACTCACTTTCCTTTGTTCCAACCGTGCATCTCATGATTGCCTTGAGCAGTGGCACTCGCTTCCCGCCTATCTCCCCCGAGCTTATCATCACTCCAAAGATGAGCGGGCAATGCCCGACGAGCCGTTGAGTTATAGAGTCGGTTCACTTTCCCTTGCAGCTTCGGTCGCCAGAACCCTGTGATATCTATGCTTTTCACTCGGTACCCTTCTAACTTTTTTGCCTCCCATTCCCCTTTCCACTTCTTCTTGCCACGACCCCAGCAGACTTGTGATATCCCATGATCCATATCGAAAGCTCCACCAGCTTCGCCGGAGCTCCTCATCTTCAAACCCGCTTTCTTTCAATGCGCTATGGATTGCTCCTCGACTTTTCAGAAACGACCCATTCAGCATTGCCCACATCAGACGCATTACATTTACGTTTGTTCCCATCGGCGTTACTTGCAATACATTCATCAGTACTGCTATAGTTATTTCTGGCGCGGTTAGCATTCCTTCCTCCTTTTTGGGTTCTCTACCTTTAGGATGAACTGCTAACCGCTTTTTGTCACATTTCTCACCTCATCTCTTTTCTTTTACCAGAAAGTAAAGTCAATACTTTCTTCAGTTTGTACCAATAGCTCCATTGCCTTCTGAATCCGAACTTTGGTCATGTAATTGATCGGTGTATCGCCTAAAAGCTGTTTGAATCGCTGAGCAAACATGGCTCGTGACAAGCCCGCTTTTTGGGCTAAGCTGCCAACTTGCCAAGGGTGAGCCGGGTTTTCGTGGATGGCAATCAGGGCATTGCGTAACTGGGGATCATAGAAGGCTCGGGTCCAGGAAGCCCCTTCCTTCGGTTGGCTACTCATCCATTGGCGCAGAATGTAGTAGAGCATGACATCCACGAGCCGATCCAGCAGCATGGACTTACCTGGTTCGCTATTTGAATACGCCAATTCCGCTGATAACAATCTCATCGCGGCGTACATTGGCTCATGCGCAGCGATTTGATGTGAACGCACATGAATCAATTTGGGCAACTCGGTAAAAAAGGGATGGATCGGCTTCAAGGCAAACCGATAAATACCACAAATGAACGAAGTGACGTTCACCAATTCAGCCTCAGACAGCGGGCCATACAGCCAGGTGGCTTTGCTCTGGTGGATAGATTTCGCCTCGGTTTCAAGATCCGAGACCAGATCATAGGCCAATTGCCCGGAGATGAAAGCAAGGTCTCCAGCTTCAAGCTGTATCGGGGTCTCCAGCGCTGATGAACGCACCCAACAGGTTCCCCGTATCACTAAATGAAAAGCAGCTCCTCGCGACGTTGGGAATTGTAGTCCCCACGGTTTAGGGATATTGCCTTGAACAACAAAAGCCGGATTTGTCCCTACTGACCGCATCAATTCTGATAAAATGTCCATATACGCCCCATAATCTCTGATGATCTCATAATACTAGACGATTGGATATAGGAAACAGTCTCTTAACCATTCAATCAAGAATAATTACAGACTATAATACATCTTGTCTGAAGAATCATCAAGCGGGTATTTTTGTCGGCACTGCTATCCTAAGCCTGAAATAGGAGCGGACTGATGATCATTTCAATCTCTTCACAAACAGTCACACATCGTTATCTCACATCTGCCACATACTATGAATCAGGAGAATAAATCTTATGTCTACGAATCTTTCACCATTAATGCCTCGTATCCGCTGGGGAATATGGGGACTACCCCTGGCTGGCCTCTGTTTTCTGATTGGGTTGCTCTTGCGTGGGGAACCGGCCAACGACGCGGCCACTGATCCAACCCACTTTGCTCAGGCTGTCACTGCACCGAGCTACATCATTGGCTGGTCGTTCCTCATCTTCGGCATGGTGCTACTTATCTTCGGTTACCTGGCCCTCTATGGGTATCTGGCTTCCACGCCTGTGGAACGACGGGCTTCATTCGCTTTGCTTTTGAGTGTTACAGGGACGGCACTACAAATCGGCTTTTTCTCGATCCTTTCTTTTGTTGCTATGGCGATTGGTCAGAATTACCTGGCTGGTCAGACAGGGGGGATAGACGTAATGAGTACCCTTTTTGCTGGCCCACTCATCATATACTTAGCAGTTGCAACGCTGCTTTATCTTGTCGGCACAGTCATGTTCGCCGTTGCGATAGGCGGCTCTCCAACACTCCCTCGTTGGACTGGTATTTTATTGCCAGTTTATTACCTTCTCTTTCTAGCACCCGCTTTTCAGCTTACAGGCATCACCAGCCTTATCATTGAATCATTGGGAGCCGCACTGTTGATTCTGGCCGGAGCAGGTCTCATCCAAGCGATGCGGTCATAATGGCGCGTTAGGCGTTGCTAGTTATTCAGGCTTCATCCCGCGACGTTGATTTTGAGGCGCTGGCGCTCACCTCCTCGGGGAAGTGAAAGAAGTGGTCTTGAAACTGGGTGTCAATGGCCCAGTTGTTAGACACCTTGCTTGCCAATGATTGCTTGCGCTTTATCGACCATATGTTGCGCCAGGGCTAGAATGTGACGACGTTCTTCATCAGTGGCTGTAGCAACAATATTGTCTACCAAGGCGTGACAATGGTCACGAACCCGATGCTATCCATTTGTATTAGGGCTGCTTGCTGCTCGACAAGAAAAATCAGCCGGGGCTAAATTTTGAGTTAGGCGAAAAATAGGGCATTGTTTTCTATCAAAAGGAGAAAATAATGCAAATGGGAACGAACCCAAAATTATACGAGTTCAACAAAGACTTTTTCGAAAAGACTTTACCCGACGTGCTTTCGCGACCGCCGGAGTCGGCATCTCTCTTTATTGAAAACGGTGATCCGCTTCAGCTGCGCGTATTCGTTGACCGAAGCGTCGTCGAGGTTTTCGCAAACGGGAGACAGTGTGTTGCCATCAGGGTCTATCCTGGACGCGAGGACAGCACGGGCGTCTCACTGCTATCGCAAGGTCAGGAATCGGAACTGTTGTCTTTCGATTGCTGGCAGATGGCGAGCATTTATGACATCTAAGGCGTCCGATGGTTAGAAAGGTTACGTTCCTATCATTGATATACTATGCTTATCATGCTAGAATGAGTTTATGAAAATCTATCTGGATGTTTGTTGCCTAAATCGACCATTTGACGACCAGACCCAAACGCGGATTCATCTTGAAGCCGAGGCGATAATCTCGATCATTCGGTATGTTGAAGAAAACAAATGGGAATGGATAAGCAGCGATGCTGTTGCATATGAAATTAGCAAGACACCGAATGAAGAACGTCAAGAGAGGTTGTAGGCATTGGAATCGAGCGCAACCGAGCGGCTCAAACTAACAGACGCAATATTGCAAAAAGCTGAACAACTTCAGGCACTAGGTTTTACAACCTATGATGCTTTACACCTGACCTTTGCACAGTTAGCCAATGTTGACATATTTTTGAGTACAGATGACAGACTACTCAAACGTGCTCAACGCCACAAAGAAGATATAAAAATTGCTGTAGCTAACCCACTATCGTGGCTACAAGAGGTAATGATATGAATGCAAGTGTTATGACCATGAATGAAATTCGTCGAACAGGCATCCAGTTGTTGACCAAGAATTTGGGTGCTGTGGGCATGATTCGCTTTTTACAACAGAGTGATTTAGGTTGGGGGGATTATACAAGAGAGCGTAGTCAATGGCTTGGTAATCCAAGTCTCAATGAAATCGCGTCTGATATTGAAACAATGAGGTCAAACTGGCCTCAATTGTAGTTCCCTTTCCATTAGGCGGTTCGGATAGCGCAATTCAATGACCTTAGTCCGCATCATTTCCGTTTGTTGTGTTTTGCGGGAAAGGAATCACAAGCAGAGGATGGCTCATGTCAACGGTTGATTCATCCCCCAAAGTCATGGAGCAAATTGAAATTCATGTGCCTCCAGAGACAGAATTGATGATCCAAGAAGCGGCTGCGTTTGAAAAGATGCAGGCGGCGCTGCAATCACCGTAGCCCAACGAGTATATTGTCGTCTACAATGGGCAGGTGGTCGAGCATGACCATGATGAAGTGACCCTATTGAAGAGAAGAAAACAGAACTTTGCAGGCAAGGTTATCTTGATTCGACATGTCGATGATGAACCGAATAAAACAATCACTATTCGTTCCCCAAGATTGGTTCAGGCATGACAAGAGCCTAGTTGTTTGCGCCTGCAATGGTGTACTATTTTATTACATCGACACCTGCGCTCTTCGGTTACATCGCGACCGCACTCGGGCCCATAGCTCTCCTGAAACAGCCCGTGCAGGCGGTCGCGATGTAGTTAATTTCCAGAGGTGTCGATGTAATAGAACAATACAAATGGTGCAGGCGGACGGCGCAAACGCGGCCTTCGGCAGCGCAAGTGAACGAATCAGGTTCAACATCGACAATTTTTTGTCGATACGTGTACGCTAAGCTCGACTTTGTACAATTTGGGCACATTAAAAAGTCAATAAAGAAGGAACAAAAGGGAAGCTGATGTAAGATAGGAGTGAGAAAACAACTATCAAAGAGAGGAGAGCCCAATGTTCCTTCCAGCAGAAATAATCCCGTTGTTCGAGAGCTTTCGCCCAGTCTTCACAGAACCGACGTACCAAAAGGCACTGGTCTTGGTGATAGGGACGGTGTTAACGAAGGGAAGACGAACGGTGACAGCGGCGTTGAGAGTGATGGGATTGGAGCAAGAGGGAGACTGGTCCAAGTATCACCATGTGCTGAATCGAGCGAAGTGGGATGGATTGATGTTGAGCTATATCTTACTGCACTTGATTGTGGATACGTTTGTGGTCATGGGAGCGCCAGTCGAGATAACGGTAGACGAGACGCTAGAAAGGCGCTGGGGTCCCAAGATCAGCAAACGAGGACACTGGCGAGATAGCCTGGCGTCAGGCCGGAAGATGAACGTAAGCACGAGCGGATTGCGGTGGCTGGTCTTCTGTGTGGTGGTCAAGTTGCCGTGGAGTGACCTCTACTGGTCGTTGCCCTTTCTGAGCGTCTTACTCACAACGCCGAAAGTCAGCGAAACGCTTAACAAGCGCCACCGGACAGTAGCGAAACGAACCATGCAGGTGGTGGCCTGGCTGCGTCGAGCTTTGCCAGGTCGAGAAATCAAGCTCATCGGCGATGGGGCTTACAGTGTGATCGAGTTGGGCTTGCGCTGTCAATCCCAAGGAGTCACCTTGATTGGGCCTCTGCGACTGGATGCGCGTCTCTTTGACTATCCACCCTCCCGTTTGAAACCTGACGGCACAAAACGACCTGGTCGTCCTCCTGTCGTTGGGCAGCGACTGCCCAATCTGGCAGATGTCGCCCTCTTCCAAACCACCTGTTGGCACCGCTGCCGCATTGACTGGTATGGTGGAGAATCTGAAGTCGTCGACTGGGCCACTGGTATTGCCTTTTTGGTACTCCACTGGCACTACCCCGCTCCTTCTGCGCTGGGTTTTAGTCCGCGATCCCAAAGGCCAAGCTGAGACCGTCGCTTACTTCTCCACCGACATTCATCAGGCTGCCCCCCCACATCATCGCTGATTTCGTCAAACGCTGGTCCATTGAAGTCACTTTCGAGGAAGCCAGGGCTCATCTCGGTGTCGAAACTCAGCGCCAGTGGAGTGACTTGGCCATTGAGCGCACTACTCCTGCTCTCTTTGGTCTTTTCAGCCTTGTCATTTTGATGGCTCATGCCTTCTCTCCTGATGGCTCTATCCCTTTGCCTCAAGCTGCTTGGTATCACAAGACTCACGCCTCCTTCCATGACCTCCTCTCTCTGGTTCGCCGCCGCTTATGGTCCCATTTCCTTTTCCAGACATCCCACATTTCACCTGCTCTTCGTTTATTCTCTCCCTCTCAGGTGAACACCTTACTTTCTGCTGTCTGTTATTAACTTTTTAATGTGCTCAAAACTTACAAAGTCAAGCTAAGGGCCTATTCATTTGATGACGTTTTAGGGCACGATATTCGCCCGAACTACTTTCGTCGGGTCGCTCTCCCGCTGCAGCCATTCAGCCTGCTCAAAGGCATCATTGATCTGCTCCAGCTTATAGGTGTGGGAGATAATATCATCAAAGGGATATTTGCTACGCGTCTTCTCGAGAAAGGAAAGGGCTTTTGGAATCATCCGTGGATCATATTGCAGGACCCCCTGGATGCGAATGTTGCGATGAACCAAGTCGGACAAATCAATTTGGGCTTTATTTCCAGGGCTAATATTGCCGATCTCCAGATAAGCCCCACCGTTCCTGAGCATCTGTAATCCTTCCAGGGCGACCTGCGGGAAACCGACAAAATCACACACAACGTCTGCTCCCCAGCCACCCGTTAGATCCTTCACCGCCTCAATTCGCTGCTGATCGGTCTGATAGTCCGCTAAACTGACGGTATGCGTAGCCCCGAACTGGCGTGCTAATTGCAAGCGCCCGTCGAATTGGTCGATGACGATCACCTTGTCCGCACCCATTTCTCTGGCCACAGCTGTTGCATTCAGTCCCAGGCCACCAGCACCCTGGATGACCACTGCATCACCAAAGCGCAGACCGATCTTATTCAGGCCATAAACCACCTGAGCGAGGGCACAGTTCACAGGCGTCAGCAATTCATCAGTCAACTCTGAGGAAACTTTGTAGACGAAGTGATCGGGACGTAGGTAGTAAAAGTCGGCATAACCAGCTTTGAAGTGCGGCCAATCATCAGCTGAGCGACTGCCGCGGCGTTTGTTGGGACAGGCTGCCGCATGCCCATCCAGGCAGATAGGACAGCGTCCGCAGGGGTAAAAATAGCTGTAAACAATGCGATCCCCTTCTGCAAGGGGGTTGCCCAAAGAATCCGTTGTCACGCCAGCCCCTAGTTTATCAACACGACCAGCCATCTCGTGGCCAATCACAGAGCCGCTCACTTCTAAGGGGAATGCTTGATCTAATTCTCCCCGCCAAATATGCAGATCCGAGCCACAGAGACCAGTGGTGGTCAGCCGAACCAGAATCGCTCCCGGCTCAGGGTCAGGCACATCGTATTCGCGGATCTCAAAAGGGCCAAAATACTTGGTTAGAACAGCAATACGTCCTTTCATAACTCGCTCCTTGTCATCCAGTGATGTGGGTGCGTACCACATTTTCGAGGATACTCAGACAAGTTCGTTTTTCGTACTTGACCAATCCCCCAAAATGGGACGCACCCCGGCGATAGCAACGCCTAGAGATTTGCGTAACGTCACGGTATACACTTACTTCGCAAAATAGTCCCGTTGCTGCGCCAACTCGCCGTCCTGATGCCAGGCGTGACCAAAGGGATGATCTGGATAACGGTTGGACTTGGGCAAGCGCAAAACACCTGCATCGCAGCGCGCTCGCTCCCGCCGCTCCCCGCACATCAGCAAACCCGTGTCTGCCCAAACACCATCAGCCAGCTGAAAGGCATCGTCAGCCCGATATTGAAAGACCACGCCCCGCCGCGGTTTCCCAGAGAGATTCGCCGGAGAGCCGTGCAGCGTCAGCGCGTGATGAATACTGATCCCACCAACCTTGGGCGTAATATTCGCCACCCGCGCCTCATCCTCCCAAAGATGACTCTCCTGGCAACGCCCGTGGAACAGACCTGCTTCATCGTGGTCGAGCAACCCCAGCTTGTAACTGCCCCGCACCATCTGCATACAGCCGTTCTCCGGCGTGGCATCGTCCAGCATCACCATCACCGCCACGAGATCGCTGTTGGTATGCGGGAAAAAGGCGAAGTCCTGATGCCATGCGAACGGCCCCTTGCCTTCCGCGGGTGGTTTGGTGGCCAGCTTGGAATGTTGTAACTGAATATCAGGCCCAATGAGCTGCGTGATGCGCTTCAGAATCCGCTCGCTGCGGGCCAGCTCCATCATGAGGGGGTGTTTGACCGTGATTTCAAGCAGGTGTACCGTGCGGTTTTCAGGGTCGAGCTGTCGCCAGTCTTGCATGACCTCCGGCGATGCGACGGCTTCCCGCAGCAAGGCCACGTCTTCGGACGGAAAGACGTCGTCAACGACGAGGAAACCGTCGTCCCAGAATGATTGTATCTGAGCCTCGTTCAGGCTGATCTCAGTGGTGGCTGGTGTTAGTTGGCTCATGCTTACTCCTTTTAACTTAAGTTGCTCCTTACCATCTCTACCTCTGGTGTACTTCTAGAAATTGAGCTGCTATCTCGAGATGGGGAGCAACTTTGGTTTTTACCAATCAAGGCGCTTTTCCAGTTTAACAAAAATTCCCTTTTCAGGCACCATCGCATTCGCTAGTTTTGGCTTTAGTGTCTGGCATGGCATGGCGGTGACTTTGTAACGCTGCAAAATTCTGGCTAAAACAAGCTGCGCCTCCATGATGGCAAATTCATTGCCGATACATAAATGTGGTCCAGCCCCAAATGGCATCCAGGCTAGGTTGTGCCGTTCTATCATACGTTCTGGGGTAAAACGCTCTGGCTCAAACAATTCAGGATTTTGCCAAACATTGGGGTTGTGATGGATCCCGTACATGGAGCAAATGACGACTGTGTTCGCCGGGATGTGAAAACCATCAATTTGATCATCCTCAACGGCTCTACGGTTGATATACCACGTCGATGGATAGAGGCGTAACGCCTCTTGAAAGACCATGCGAGTATAGGAAAGACTGGGTAAATCGCTAAAGCTAGGTTTATTGCCCTTTAAAACCATATCGATTTCTGTTTGTAAGATGTGCATTTTGTCCAAGTGATGGGTCAGCAGATAGATGGCCCAACTCAAGGCTAAGGCGGTTGTTTCATAACCAGCGACAAATAGAACAATAGCCTCATCGCGTAATTGCTGCTCGGTCATCTGCTCGCCACTTTCCTCATCAATCGTCTCGAGCAACATGGAGATTAAATCATTCCCAATCTCACCAGCCTGACGTTTTTGGGTCACTAGCTCAAACACTTTATCATTGGCGTTTTGTATAGCCTGTTCACAGCGGTCTCTCAGCGAGATGGGCAACCAACTCGGCAAGCGTTCAAGCATTGTATACGTGCCCAAAGATTCCACAAAAACTTTTAAGTCACGACTCATCTCATCCAACACTTGATCCGTGATAGTGGAGCCAAATAATGTTTTTAAGATGACTTTCATGGTAATGATGGGGAAAGCCATATGAACATCAAAAGGCTTACCGGACTGGGCCTTTTCATCCCAAGAAAGCAGTGCCTCATCAATCGTTTCGAGCATGAAATCGACCAACATCGCCAACCGTCTTTTATGAAAGTGCGGTTGCATCATACGCCGTCGGCTTAACCAAGCCCTGCCCTCAATCATGGCCAAGCTATTCGCTCCTAATGTTTTTCGTCCAGCATCCCATAGCGGGCCTTTTTTGTCGTAGTTGTGTCTATGATCAACCAGGACATGTTGGGCGTGTTCAGGGTGATTGAGCATAATTAGCTTGAGTATGCCTAAGTTCAACATATGAATATCGCCATGCCGAATATTCATTTCTAAGAAAAAGTCATATTTCTTTGTTATCAATTGGGGGACGCTACCGAGCAAGGGTAATCGTGATGTTATAGGCAGTCGTTTTCCTACAGACGTTGATTTTACGCGATCGTTAATGATCATATCCAACCCCTCCTTTGAGGTATCGAACTTTCTCGGAAAGTGTAGTCGGATGTCAGACCAGAGAGGTCGAGGCCGACCAATCGCGAGTTGTTAAGAATTTACCCCCAACCCCAAGCTGTTTCCGACGTAGTGATAAGTAGAAAGTGTGGGCTCATTGGAACGACCAAACGGAAACAGAAAGGGGGGTCGGATGTTAACCAGCATCTTCCGTCACAAGCAGTATGTGCGGTTTGTACGCCATCGAGCGGGTCGATATGGTGCGCTGCGCTGCGACCATCGCCATTATGCGGTATGGCGCAAGCTGTCAGCGACGAATCTCGATGGTGCGTACCCGTTTTTGGCACCGTTATACGTGCCAGACTGGGGACGACCCGTGCGCGACCCGGTGTCCATGTTGCGCTCGTGTCTGGCCATGATGCTCTGTGGTCAGACGAGCTTCGATGTGTGGGTGGGGCAGATGCGCGATGAGCCCTTCTACGCCCTCATCAGCGGCTTCGAGCCCAACGACGTGCCTGGCGTGGGCACGTTTTACGACTTTCAAGACCGTCTCCTGCAACGCGAGCGGCAAGCCCGCAGCCAGGCTCGTCGCCCCTATCAACGGCGAGATGAGCGGGATCAAGCCGCTGCCCACAAGGACAAGAACGATCTGCGCCCCCATGCGGGCATCGTCAATCGCCTGACCGCGCTCATTCTGGGGCGCCCTTTTTGCGCCGCCAGCCGTCGCTGAACTACTGGCAGGTCAGACTGGTATGGCCGCCTTGCCTACTTGGGAGCAGGTGCTGCAACGGCTCTTCTACGGCTGCTTCGTGGCCCACTCAGTCGAGTTGGGCTTGCTCGACCTGGACCATCTCCATGTGGCTGGCGACGGCGCCAAACTGCCCACTTGGGCCAATCCCTACGGCCAGAAGCTGTGTAAGTGCAATAATCGAGGTAAGAAACGCCACGAACGCTGTCGCTGCCATCGCGCCTACAGCGACCCCCACGCCCTCTGGGGCTGGGACAGCTACCGTCATTGCTGGGTCTATGGGCACACGGCCTATGAACTGACCGCCTATTCACTCCAGCATCGCTGCCAACTACCCTTGGTCATCACTATGGCCGATGGCAATCGTCATGACAGTCCCCTCGGGCTCGCGACGCTCTATCGGGGGCGAGAAATCTTCGGCTTGCCCATCCAGACTGCCACTTTGGATGCCGCCCACGATGTCATCGGCTATTATCGCCTTGCCACCCTGCGTTGGGACATGGCGCTGGTCATGCCCTTAACCAACGCAACCAGGACCACAGCCGCTTTGCTGGCTCCATACGCCTAGACGGCAGTATCCCTATCTGTCCGCCGGGCGGCCCATGACACGCTGGGGCTTCTGTCCCGACCGCTTGCGCATCAAGTGGCGCTGTCCCTGGCCGCCGCCACGAAGACGCCCGACGTGACCACCTGTCCGCACTTTGGCCAGGATTGCTCTGGTTCAGCCTATGGGCGCGTCGTCTATACCTATCCCAAGGACAACTATCGCTTGCACACCCGCATCCCCAGGGACAGCGACCTTTGGCAACTTCATGCTAACGCTCGCTCCTGCGCTGAACGCTCAGTCAAGCGCAAGAAGTACGACTTTCATCTCCTCCAGACCCGCACTGCTGGCCGCGACCGATGGTTCTTCCGCTTCGCTCTCGCGGCCATGTGTCAGCACGTCGACGCCTGGCTACACCATGCCGCCCGACGACTCGCTTAACACTTGACCCCCTGGGCCACTCACACTTTTTTGCCGCTATCCGACATTTTTCTTCCTACTCCCTCCCTTACGCACTTTTTCGACCCTCCTCGCACCATCGACCTCGGGGATGATGTGCACTTTCCGAGAGAGCTCAATAGTCAAGGCGAAAGGTCGCATAATAAACTCGTGGTTCTGGTCGGCTGCATTGGGAAGCAAAATGGGCCACGTGACGATTATTCATAATCACGATCAATCCAGTTGTTCCAGCGTGGCTCACGCCTTCAGGCCACCTTGCGTCAGCCCTTCAATGAAGCGACGTTGCATTAGTAGAAACAGGATCAGCACGGGAAACATCATCATGACCGAGGCGGCATTGGTCAGGCCCCAATCTGTCGAGAATCGAGCCTGAAAGGCAAAGAGGCTGGTGGAAATGGGTTTGAGGTCGGGATGATGCAGGAACGTTATCGCAAACAAAAACTCGTTCCAGACGCCCAGACCAACGATCAGCCCCGCGGTCAGAAAACCCGGCCACGAAAGCGGCAGAATGACATGGCGCAAGACCTGAATGTTAGTGGCCCCGTCAATTCTCGCCGCTTCGATAAAATCTTTGGGGAGCGCAATCATATAGGAGCGGATCAGGTAGGTGGCGAAGGGGGAGGAGGTAGCACAGTAGATAATGATTAAACCGAGGTGGCTTTCCAGTAGACCGAAGATGCGCCACATAAAAAAGAGGGGCACCATGTACAATTGGGGCGGAATGGCTGTGCCGACCAGGAAGTAAAAGGCGATAGCGTTCGACCACCTGAGGTTGAGGTGCGCCAGCGCATAACCCGCCAGCCCAGCCGCCAATAGCGTGCCGATAACTGTCCCGGTGGTGAGGATGATGCTATTTAGCGTTGTCGTTGCATAGTTGCCCCGCTCAAAGGCCTCAATGAAATTAGCAAAGCGCGGGTCAGTCGGAAAAGCAAATGGGCTTGCCGCGATCTCTGGCGTGGTTTTGAAGGCGTTCATGAACAAGACAATAATCGGTATCACGGCAAAGGCCGCTAAAAGGGCAAGGATGACGTGGTTGATCAGCGACGACTCAGTACGGCGTGACTTAAAGCGCTTCATATCTCCCACCCCCTCCGCCTTAAGATGACAAAAATGGCAACGATACCAGCCGTCATCAGCGCCATCGTCACGCCAATGGCGGCAGCATACCCCACCTCAAAGCGGAAGAACGCCATACTATATAGATGCGTGGCGAGAACCTCCGAGGAATGGGCTGGCCCCCCTTCGGTGAGCAGATAAATGTAGTCAAACGCCGGCACTGACCAGATCATAATCATGAGCAATGTGAAGACCAGCGTGGGACGTATGCCCGGCACCGTGACGTGCCAAAACCGCTGAAACCGATTTGCGCCTTCCAGAATCGCAACCTCGAACAGGTCAACCTCCACCTGAGACATCGCCGCCAGGTAGACAATTACCAGAAAGCCCCAAAAGTGCCAGGAGTCGACAAACGCGACGCCATATAAGGCTAAACCAAAAAAATAATTATACGCGAACGAGAGAATGGAGAGGGGGAATAAGGACAAACCATTTTTCTAAACCAGGTAAACGTTGGAAGCGTTGTTCCAAACGGTCCATCTCTTTCTGAGTGAGTTTGACGCCGGTCTCATAAAGAGTGGAATTCAGGTGAACGAAGGGTTGTAGTTGGTTAAAGCGAAAAGAACGGGCAAAATTGAGAACGGTCTCAAGAGAATCGAGAAGAGAACCGTTCCAGTGTTTTTCAAGATGGCCCCAAACCCGTTCGATGGGGTTGTATTTACTGTGATAAGGAGGGTAGCAGGCGAGCTGAATAGAGAGACGATAGTGCTCAACAAACTGAGTGAGACGATACATAAACTGAGTCCGACGGGTATGATTTTCGGGACCATTGTCCTGATTGATCACGAGGGTCTTGACGTGAGGAAAGTGTTCACGTACGCTTTCCCAAAAAATCAATCAGGCAGTCGACAATAAAGTCACTAGTCACTTTCGACTGAGTCAAGTAAAGAAAGAGTTCCTTGGTTGAAGGGAGGTAAATGCCAAAAGGAGTGACTTTCTCGGTCTTCTTATCTTGAAAGTCATGATCGAGCGCTTTGACAACCACTCGACTTATCCCTTCTCTCGAGAAACGGTCAAGTAAAATCGTCGCTTTGGCATCCCAAGAGAGGCGCAGAACCGTCTCGTCTGCATCCGCTTCTTGATTGATCTGATGAATTCTATCAAAGATCGCATCGGTCTCTGGGATCTTTTTTCACTGGTTGACTTTTTTTGACCCGGTTTGAGCCATAGCCTAACTCATTGAGCTTCAAGCGGATGGCCTCTTCGCCAGGCAATTCCTCATCTGTGTATCCTTTCTGCTCGATGAGCTGGGTACGCATTTCGGCGGCGGTTAGTCGAGTGTACAATTGGGGGGTTCGAAAGGTGGGATCGGTCTGGCTGAATTGATCGGCGATTTCAACCATATCGGCCAGTAAAGTGGGGATATGGTCTTCGGCTTTTTTGCGACCACGTCGGTGGCTTTGGTCGACATAACAGAAGCCGCCTTCTAGTTCTTCCAGGGCTTTGGCTATCGTCGCCCGATTCCAGCCCAACTCTCGTTCTGCTTTCGTCGGACTCCCTTCGCATATCGTTTTGACCGTTTGGGCCATGAAGTGCCTTCTTTCGTATCCACTTAACATGGCCTTCGTCTCTTTCAAGACTTCAACCATTTCTGGCGAGATTGTCATTTTTGCTCCTTTTGGAGAGCTAGTTTAACACCTTCTCGCGTATATTTTATTTTTTGGATTGGCCTAAGGCGGTTGATCCGCTCCCGAAGACGCGGATGTCAAAACCGGGAATGCCATTGTCGGCCAGCCAAGCTCCGATGCCGTGACGAGGGTGAAGCAGGAAACGCCATAGCTGGGTGTTGACCACGCTGGCGATGACATAGGGAATGAAAAAGGCGATGCGATAGACCATCTGAAACCGCCTGATCCCTGACAGAAAATAAGCCCCCAACAGCCCCAGAAATACGGGAACAGTCAGGAAAAACGCGGTCCAGATCAAGTTGTGGCCGAGTGCCTTGAAATAGATCGGGTCGTTCACCAGGCGCTCGAAGTTCGCCAAACCGACAAATTCGGGTGTGCCCAGCCCGGACCATTTGGTCAACGCGAAGTAGACACTGATCACGGAGGGAATAACAATTACGATGAGATTCAGCGCTACGACCGGTAGCATGAAAACCCAGTTCGCTAACCCGGCGCGTCGGTTCCGATCAAAGTAAGGCGGGGTAGGCCTTTGGGCAGCAACTTCAGCAACACCCTGTGAAGAAGTCATGGTTGTTCGACCTTTCAGGTATAGAGTGGGTTTTCGGACCTACTCTACACTCACGTATTTGGTGATACTGTTGGTTAATTGTTTGATGATTCTAAGGGGCGGTATTCAACAAAAGTATCGTTGATAGACCGGATTTGTTGAATGAAATTGGTCGGTTCGTGATGCCTGCCCCGCCATAAATGGTCGGGGCTACCAATCAGCGCCCACCAAACTGGGCTGATTGGTCAACGATCCAGTCCGGTTTAGGGGACGTTGTTTGGTAGCCCGGCGGCTGTCCCTTCACTTGTGAAGGGCTGCCCCGTGGCGGGTATGGATAATCCCGACATTCGCTCGCAAATCCAGCAATTTTTGAGGTGGAATCTACTAGATTCCCACCATTTAACTAGCCAACAGTATCATCTGGTGGACGAGTTAGCGTTCCGGAATGGACAGGGTCAGACCATCAGCCGTATCCTGTTCCCACTCGGCCTGATGCTGGGCGAGATAATCCTCAACACTCAGTTCGCCTGCCCAAACGAGTTCGATGGCTTCCCACAATTGCTGATTCGCTCTGGCGGGCCAGAAGGTCCAGGTAGTATAGCCGTAACGCCCTTCGGCGGTGGCAGCGGCAAAGTCCGAGTGGTACCTTAAAATACGCTCGTCGGTTCCCTCAGGAAAATCCTCTAATTCATACCGCAAGGGGAGGACCCACTCGCCGAAGCTGGAACTGGATGCGATTTCGAGGATCCTTCGCTTGTCGCTCAAGAGGAAGTCCAGGACAATGCCAGCCTCTTCAGGGTGTTCAGTGGCCGCATTGATGCCCAGGTTGCCGCCCAGCGCCAGATCATAGTGATAGGGGCCAACGCTGTCGGCTGCCATAGCGCTGAAGGGCGGTAAGGGTGCCCAATCCCAGTCATTCTCATTCTCTCCAGGGAAAAAATTTGGCATACTTTGGAAGGTCCAGGTGCCAGTCATCATCATGCCACCCTCGCCCGTGGCAAATATCGACCTGAAATCCTCCCCTGTAAAGGTGTAATAGTCTCAGTAGATCCAAATTTGGCGTTTTTGACTATTTTCAGTCGGGAGAGAAGAGATTTTGGGGCCATTTTTTCAGATCTCAGTTGCCAAAAACAGCCAATTTCATATCTAGAAATCGCTTAAATTTTACGTAAATGCTAGGTATTGACTGGCAAATACGTATTTATGTCAACTAATTAGCCCAAATTCTCTCTCTAAACCTGAAATTTGGATCTACTGAGTCTTCGAGGCTGCCGCCAAACCAGCCTTTGTCTACGATATGCTGGCGCAGCAGTTCAGTGGCCTCAACGAATTCGGGGTCAGTCCAGGGCTTCTCACCGATTAGCGCCTGATACACATTTTCAGGCCCGGCATAATTGTTCAGGTAGATGCCCATCAGATGTTCATTGCTAGGTTGCCAGGAGGCATTGCCATAAGGAAACGGATTGATCCCCATTTCATCCATGGTCTCGGCCAGACTCCACAACTCGTCGGCAGTTGTTGGTACTGCCCAGCCGTTTTCCTCGAACAAGGCTTTGTTGTAGAACAAGACCATACTCTCGTAGGTAAGCCCAATCGTGTAAAGCTCGTCACCGACCAGACCCGCCCCATAGGCCCAGGGCAAGAGTTTGTCGCGCCAATTGTAGGTATCCGCAAAAGATGTCAACGGCAACAAGAAATCACCGGCCACGTATTGCGACGCAGCCGCATTCCCCGCCAGCCACATAATATCGGGGCCGACACCCGCTTGTAGGACAGGTCGCAACTGGTTGTTGATATCTTCTTGCGGCAGGTACTCGATCTGAATATTATCGTGCTCGGCGTTAAACGCATCGATGAGGAGTTCTTGAACAATATCGTCGGACGGGCTGGATTCCTGCCACCAGGTGATCGTCACGACATCATCTTGTTGCGCCTCTGCCTCTTCAGGCTGGCTAACCCCCGGTTGACACGTGGCGAACAACAGCGCCAATATCAATAAGCCAACAAACGTACCACTATTTTTTCTGAACATGATCCTCTCCTTTGATATGTGCGTTAGTCATGCTTATTCAGGTGTAATATTTTCGCTCAGTATTGCACCTCCTTCCTTGCGGGTAAATCCGGCTGGTCTTCGATAACCGATCGTTCGCATGAATCTCGATGATAGCGTTATCCCCAAAAAACACTCAAATTCAGCATCTCATTACTGATCCGCACAGGTGGTAGGAGAAAATATTTATTCAGTGGCGGAAGCAAGCGTCACCACCACCTTTTTGCCTATTGCTTCCGCATAACGGACAAGTGTGCTGATGGTCGGATTGGCATCTGTATTGCTTTCTAATTTGGAGAGGGTTGAGCGATCAATGTTGGTACGCTCATTCAAGTCAGAGAGGCTTAACCCTTGTTTCAGGCGTTCGGCCTTGAGTAGCGCTGTGATGTGCTGAATTTCAACACCCTGATGAATAGCCTCGGCCAATTTCTCTCTGCCGCGCTGCTCAATTTCGGGCAGTTCAGCTTGGATCTGTTCCCGAATTTGGGCATGACGCGCCTTTTCTTCTGTGGTTGCTGCTCGATAGATCCTTTTACCTGTCTTTGTTGCCATCTTTCAACCTGTATTTCTATTTCATACGCAGTAATGGGATAAACCGTCTGTGAATCAAGTTCTTCATAAACTACCAAAATGTAGCGGCCGTCCGGCGTAAAACCATAAACGATGGGCCGCCCTGTTGAACGGCTGGTGTCATGACCTATCGGATTCCAGAACACTTCTTCGATGTCTTCGGGGGTCAAGTCGTGTTCGGCAATATAGAACATATTGCCGTCCGGTTCTGGGTTCCAGACAATATCGACATGTAGCACAAAGGCTTTTCCTTTAATTTGTCTGTGGTCAGTTTAACTCTTGTTGACTTAAATGTCAACAGTGGCGTATTTATATTCTGAAGGCACAATGCCATATTCAGCAAACCACAAATGAGGAAAACATGCACGTTCCGCTATGGGCATGGTTGGATTGCCAATGAATGTCTCGTTTGAAATTGAAGTCGAAGTTGAAATTAATAGGGTTTGGGTATCTGCAATTGATGATCTAACGCGATTCAGCCTGTGTGGGGAACTCGGCTGGCATCGTGATCTCAATGACCTCAAAGTCATCGGAATATTCCAACACCTCGTGCTTGACGCCTGGCGGCTGGTACCAAGCATCCCCGGCCCCCACCCGAATCTCGCCGACGTCCTCAAACTCTAGCTGCGCCCAGCCTTTGAGCATGTAGACCATCTGAAATTCCAGGTCGTGGGAGTGGTAGCCCATGGGGCCATCGCAGGCTTGATCGGCGCGAATGACCTGCGCCATCACCCTGCCTTCGGTGGCGTCCTTGATCCCCAAGTCGCGGTAAACGAAGTCTGGGCGCAGCCCTTTTACCCATTGGGCACCTTTGGCGTGCGAAGCAAATGCTTTGGTTGTCTTTCCAGTCATGTTGTGGTTTCTCCTTGTTAATGGATATGACATTATGATCGACCTGACAACAACCGTCCGGATGGGGCAACTGATATCTTACCCTGTCCATAATGCCTTGTAGTGGGGCGAACCAACCGACGCTTATGACTAAGAACCTATCCGAAAAGTGGTTGTGAGTCCGACCAGTTTCTCGAGTGAGATCACACAGTCACAGAACTTTTCGGATAAGCACTAAGTGTATATCCGAGTCGAGGTTGACTATCTTTTGCTGGCATATCTCGATTATATCATATCGTATTGACCCTGGCGGCATTATCAATATCGATGGGATCTACCGCGTCTACCATATAAATCTTGTCAGATAAAGTAATATCAATGTTGCTTCTACGGCTAGATGCTACTATGTAAGAGAAACTCAACATAGGTGCGCCATATGGTAAGTGCCGCGCGGCCAGCGAGAAACGAATGAGGTTTTCATGAGATCAGCTCGTATCATTTCGGTGTATGATGGTATCTATCCAAAGCTAGTACAAAGGAATTATGAAATGAAAAAGCTTATTATACTGACCACATTACTGATTATTGGCCTCATCGTATATCTGCAATCATCAACCACGGCTCTAGGTCAACCAGCGGCAACAGCAACGTCAACACCGTTTACGTGTAGTTCAGTTACAGAAATTCCCCAGATTGAATGTCAGGCGTTAGTGGCTTTATATGAATCTACGAATGGAGGGAATTGGTTCGGTACCCCAGGTTGGTTAGCGGATAATATGCCTTGTGAATGGTACGGTATTCGCTGCATAGACGGTAGGGTAGCAGGTCTTGATTTAGACCACTACCGACTGAACGGCCGCATTCCACCTGAGTTGGGCAACCTTAGTTCTTTGACACAGCTTGACTTAGACAACAACCGACTGAGCGGTAGTATTCCACCTGAGTTGGGCAAACTTAGTTCTTTGACACAGCTTGACTTAGACAACAACCGACTGAGCGGTAGTATTCCACCTGAGTTGGGCAAACTTAGTTCTTTGGCAGAGCTTGACTTACGCAACAACGGACTGAGCGGCAGCATTCCACCTGAGTTGGGCAAACTTAGTTCTTTGGCAGAGCTTGACTTAGTCGGCAACCAATTGAGCGGCAGCATTCCTCCAGAGTTGGCTAACCTGAGTTCTTTGGCAGAGCTTGACTTAGTCGGCAACCGACTGAGTGGCACTATTCCACCAGAGTTGGGCAACTTCAGTTCTTTAACATCGCTTTCCTTATCCTTCAACCAACTGAGCGGCAGCATACCTCCAGAGTTAGGCAACCTGAGTTCTTTGGCAGAGCTTGACTTACGCAACAACCAACTGAGCGGCAGCATACCTCCAGAGTTAGGCAACCTGAGTTCTTTGACATCGCTTTCCTTACACTACAACCAACTGAGCGGCAGCATACCTCCAGAGTTGGGCAACCTGAGTTCTTTGACATCGCTTTCCTTATACGACAACCATCTGAGCGGCAGCATACCTCCAGAGTTAGGCAACCTTAGTTCTTTGAAAGAGCTTAGGTTACGCAACAACCGACTGAGCGGCAGCATACCTCCAGAGTTGGGCAACCTCCGTTCTTTGACATTGCTTTCCATATACGACAACCAACTGAGCGGTAGCATTCCCCCTGAGTTGGGCAACCTCAGTTCTTTGACTCAGCTTGACTTAGTCGGCAACCAACTGAGCGGTAGCATTCCCCCAGAGTTGGGCAACCTCAGTTCTTTGACTCAGCTTGACTTAGTCGGCAACCGACTGAGCGGTAGTATTCCTCCAGAGTTAGGCAACCTCAGTTCTTTGACATCGCTTTCCTTACGCAACAACCAACTGAGCGGCACTATTCCCCCTGAGTTGGGCAACCTGAGTGCTTTGAGATCGCTTTCCTTATCCGGCAACCAACTAAGTGGCAGCATTCCTTCTGAGTTGAGCAACCTGAGTGCTTTGACGCTTCTTGGCTTATCCGGCACCCATCTGAGCGGCAGCATTCCTCCAGAGTTGGGCAACCTGAGTGCTTTGACACAGCTTTCCTTATACGACAACCATCTGAGCGGTAGCATTCCCCGTGAGCTGGGCAACCTTACTTCTTTGGAATGGCTTTCCTTAAACGACAACCAACTGAGCGGCACGATTCCTCCTGAGCTTGGCAACCTTACTTCCTTGATATTTCTTCACCTAAACGACAACCAACTGAGCGGTAGCATTCCTCCTGAGCTGGGCAACCTGAGTGCTTTAACAGAGCTTCCCTTATACAACAACCAACTGAGCGGCAGCATTCCTTCTGAGTTGAGCAACCTGAGTGCTTTAACAGAGCTTCCCTTATACAACAACCAACTGAGTGGTAGTATTCCTCCAGAGTTGGGTAACCTTACTTCTTTGACAGAGCTTTCCTTATACAACAACCAACTGAGCGGCAGCATTCCTCCAGAGTTGGGCAACCTGAGTTCTTTGACACAGCTTTTCTTATACGACAACCAACTGAGCGGTAGCATACCTCCAGAGTTGGGCAACCTGAGTTCTTTGGCAGAGCTTTCTTTAAGCAGTAACCTACTGAGCGGCAACATTCCACCTGAGTTAGGCAACCTTAGTACGCTAGAGTGGATTGTCCTATCCCAAAACCAACTGAGCGGCCCTATTCCGATAGAGTTTAGCAATCTATCTGTTCTACATCTTTTCCGTTTTCAAAACACTCAGTTGTGTGAGCCAGTCGATTCAGAGTTTCAGGAGTGGTTGGCCTCAGTTGGTGACACTATTAGCACACGCCTTGTGTGCTCACAATGCGAAGAAAATAGTGCCAGTGTGGAAGCGATAGGGGAAGGTCACGTCTTTTTGACGCTCAATGACGAACCGGTGTTCTCGGCTCCGATTACATCAGTTGAAAATATTAAAGTAAGTGATGGGGACACTTTTTGTATTGAATCACTTCCAAATCAACCTGCTGATCCAATGAAACGCCCAGTCTTTGTTGGAATGACCTACACCATCGCCGGGCAAACATTGACAACGCGCGAACCATTCTTCTGTGAGACCATCATGGCGCGAGATGACGGGCAATGCGAGCTCAGATTCGAAAGTAAATTTGAGACAGCAACCAATCTCAACGAGGTCAATGAGCCTGTCCAATGCCCCAACTGTGAACCTGTATTATTTTTGCCACTTATACGGGTAAATTAGATTCAGCGGAGGCAGGATGACATTTTCCTAATTTTGGTTAGATTTGTGTGAGGCAAATTTGATGAGGTGGAACGGTTCATCACCCTCTTTGCGGTCGCGGTACCTCTTGACGATTAGACCCGGCCAACCAAAGCTCTGACCATATTCCTGACGATTCTGAGGATCGCGATAGCCCATACGTACCAAACGGCGAGGCTTTTTGGTCTGGTTAATGTACGAACCGTGAACCGTATCGATACAGAAGAGGACGACATCACCGGCTTTGGCTGGCACCAGCACGGTATCTTCCAACTTGTACTCGCCGGTGAGCAGGTGGCGTGTACAGGGATCATCCTCTGTTTCGGTAATATGATCGAGATAGCCCAGATCTCTAGCTCACTACATCTTGTGGTTGCTCAACAAACTGACGCTTGAATTCCTGAACAGTCTTAACCTGACCGGTCAGCACGGCATTGTAGATGGTTGGACCAGGCATATCCCATTTGTGCTGGACATTTGCCTTCTTGATGGCCAGGATGATCTCGCGGGTTTCCGGGATGAGCGACTCCTCAATCCAGGCATTGTATGCAAGCGACGGGGCAGCGACCTGTGGGATGTTCCATATATCCACTTTCCACCGGGCGCCAGCGAAATCTCGTTTAAGACCCACATAGTACCCGATCGGCATATCCGAGGCGCAAAATTTAACCCAGTCACCGAAGAGATGGATGTTCCAATAGCCCTGTTCGATGAGGGCCATCAGAATGGCCAGGGCCTGCGCTTTGCCGGCTTGAGGATGCAACAGGTAGAGATCGATGTCCGCGCTCATAATCAAGCCGTAGCGGTAACTCCCGGTGAAGTATATCTCTCCGCGTGCCCGCAGGAATGATAACAACCCGGATTGTTCTAAAAGTTTGTCAGCGGTTTCTTGCCATCGGATCGACTCAGAAACAAGCGACTCCATCATCTGTCGTTTGTCATTTGCTTTTACGCTTCTCGCAAAATCTTCTCCATCTTCTTGCCTTTCGCCAATTCGTCCACCAACTTGTCTAAGTACCCCCTCGATCTTGCCTGTCAGAGATCTCAGCGAATCGATCGGCTCCTAAGGCTTGATGTCTGTCTTTGAACTCCTCCATCCAGGTTTCGTAGTTCATTTGAAGTTCTCCTCTGAAAAACGAACGTTGATAGCACTACTTAAACAAAATGTAATAAGGTATTCGAATTGCCATCATTCCCCGCTTTGCTTCCTTTCCTCAATCTGTATTTGCAATTGTGCGAACAAATCCACCCCCATCTGCAAGAAGAGATCGACCAGATCAATTGACACCCAATTCTGCACAAGGTAGTTGCCTTCCCGCCGATACCAATCAAAATCCCGCAGCGTCATGATTTTGCCAGAGGGGGGATCATAAGACACAATTTTTATCTTTCATTATCCAACATGACCAACCTATGACGGCAGGTATATGCTCTATATGACTCCAAGCACTACCCCGTGTGACTCTATACTTGATACGCTGTTATCTATAGTTCCCCAGAAAAGTCGTCCTCCAGTTGGTCGGGAGTGACCACATCTTCCAGAGCCAAGACGGGACAAGACTTTTCTGGCTGAGTATATGAATTGATTACTCGCGGATTTCTGAAACAGAGAGCACATCAAGGAGCAGATTATGCAGACATCTACCTATCCACTTCGTCAACCCCTACAGCCGCCAGCCATTTGGCAGACGCTGGCAAATACAAATCGTTTTCTCGCGCTCAACCTTTTTGTCTATGTAACCCTCTTTCTCTTTACAATTGGGGCCTCGATGGTTGATAGCCGCCTGATTGCGGGCGCGCCAGCCTGGATCAAACCCATGAAGTTTGCCATCTCTAGCTTTCTCTATGTGGGAACATTGCTTTGGATGTTGAGCTTTGTTCGAAGCAAGCCACGGTTGGTGAACGTGGTTGCTATTGTCACCGCGATTGCCTTTTTAGTCGAATTGAGTGGTATTTCGCTTCAGGCATTTCGGGGTGTGCGTAGCCACTTCAATGTGTCTACGACCTTAAATGCAGCCATCTTTAGCATGATGGGCTTCTTTGTTATACTCATCTGGTGTATGAATCTGTTGGCCGCAATTCTGCTTATGCTGGAACCGCTGAAAGATCGGGCCTTTGCCTGGTCCTTGCGGTTAGCCCTGGTCATCACTGTAATCGGCGGTGGGTTAGGCGGGCTGATGACCTCCGGCCCTACGCCTACGCAAGCAGCTGCTCTGGAAGCCGGAGAGACAGTCACCTTTATCGGTGCCCACAGCGTGGGGGTGGAAGATGGAGGACCAGGGTTACCCTTCACCAATTGGAGTACAGAGGGCGGCGATCTGCGCATCGGTCACTTTGTTGGTCTACATGGTTTGCAGGCTATCCCACTATTGGGGATCTTTATTCGACGACGCTGGGGCAAGCGGTTGTCCATCAATCGCCAAACAGCGCTGATCTTCATCGGCTCCGCAGGCTATTTGGGCCTGACGTTGCTATTTACCTGGCAAGCCCTGCGCGGCCAACCGTTGATTGCGCCCGATGGGTTGACCCTGGGAGCCATGGCAGCATTGATTTTAACGATAGTATTTGGATTCTGGATGATTTTGAGAAAAGATTTTTCCATTGACATTCCTCACCCGACTGCGGTATGATCAACCCATGAATCCACGCACAACTTTTCAACTTTTGTTTGCAGCCGCTATCATCACCCTGATTGGTACTGGTTTTCAAATCTTCAAAGATTTACCATCAGATGGACCGAGGACGGCTAATCTGGGTTTACTTCTCGCCTTTGGGATTTTGGTAACCGTTGGCACTTATTTTCGAGAAAGTCTAGTTGTCTCCAGAGCTTATCTACTAATTGGTGCCGCCATGATCCTCACTCTCTTTTTTATCAATTCTCCAGATGCTGGCAAAGAATCGCTTATTCTTTTTTTTGTGTTGACTAGCTGTGCCATGTTATTGCTACCCACCCGCGAAGCGCTTGTCTGGGCTGTTGGACTGGTCATCGTAGAGCTGGGCACGATTGCCTATTTCTATCAAGGAGCATCCTCGCTGGGGTGGCTCAGCGCAGTGGGAGGACACTTTATGTTTGCGGGCTTTGGCTATATGATGCGCCAATCCAATGTAGCTCGCCAGCGCACTGAACAGCTCTATGTAGAGCTACAAGAGGCCCATGCGAAGCT
Source organism: Chloroflexi bacterium TSY (assembly GCA_019217005.1). Next base: position 11,596 of record JAHBNG010000116.1, on the reverse strand, counting down.
TCAGCGTTTTGCAGCCCAATCGCAACAGTTGGCCGTTTCCGAAGAACGTAACCGCCTGGCCCGGGAGATGCATGATTCTCTGGGCCATCGGCTGACAGTGGCTATTCTGCAACTGGAAGGTGCCCACCACCTGATTCAAAGCGAGCCGGAGCGGGCGGCCACTATGGTGGGCAACATGCGTGACCAGTTGAAAGAAGCGCTGGTGGAGTTGCGCCGCGCCTTGTCTAGACTGCGCACCCCCACAGAGCAAACCTCTTCATCGCGATTGAATGGTAGCTCTGCCTCTACGCTCATCGATGATTTGCAGCAACTGATCAATACCTTTGAGGAGGCTACTGGACTAACAGTTCACACGAAATTGCCGTTGGTGCCACCTACCCTGCAGCCAGCACAGCGGTTGGCTCTCTTTCGAGCCAGCCAGGAGCTACTAACTAATGTTCAGCGCCACGCAGTTGCCACCCAGGTCTGGTTAACGCTAGCAGTTGAAGATGGGGATAAGCATGACGCTATTCGGCTAATGGTGGCGGATGATGGGCAGGGGATGCCTGCGGAGGTAGAAGATGGACGCTTTGGGCTACGTGGGTTACAAGAGCGGGCCGCACAGTTGGAAGGTACATTTTGCATAGAACAGAGCCGAGAGCGTGGGACGCTGGTAGAATTTGTGCTTCCCTTGTCCACTATCGCTGAGGCCCAACCCACCGAGCCAGAGGAACTAGTCCATGCCTGAGCCAATTCGTGTCCTGGTGGTGGATGATCAGATGTTGATCCGCGAAGGGCTGCGTACCCTATTGGAATTGCATGCTGCTTTTTCTGTAGTAGCCGAAGCAGCAGATGGCCACGAAGCCTTGATGGCCTATGCTACCCACAGCCCTGACGTGGTGCTGATGGATATCAACATGCCCAACATGGATGGTGTGGAGGCTACCCGTTTGCTCTGCCAAGAATATGCCGATGCGCGTATCCTTATCCTTACTACATTTGACAATGATGAGTATGTCTTTGAAGGTATTCGGGCAGGGGCGTTGGGTTATATGCTTAAAGATGTTTCCAGTCAGGAGTTGGCCAATGCGGTCCAGGTGGTGGCTGCAGGCGGTTCCATGATGGGGGCAGCAGTCGCCCGCAAAGTATTGACCCAATTCGCTAATAGCGGCCCCCAAGCTTCTCCCCCACAGGAATCGTTGGTTGAACCCCTTTCTGAACGGGAAACAGAGATTTTGCATTTGATGGCCCAAGGACTCAACAATGGCGAAATCTCCGCCCAGTTGCATTTGGCAGGTGGCACTGTTAAAAATTATGTCAGCAACATTCTACAAAAGCTAACAGCGCGTGACCGCACACAGGCAGTGATTCGCGCTCAACAGTTGGGGTTGCTTTAGGTTCGTTCAGGAACTTCAAGCATAGGATCTATCGTTCCTCGGGATGATAGATCCACAGTTTCTGAATCTTTTTGTTCCTAAAAATAGACAAGGAATCCCATTATGCCTAGATTTCTCTGGGCCACTCTACTGTTGGTGGTCCTCCTCTCGCTCAGCGCCTGCGGCAGTTCTCCAGAGGCAGAGTCCGAGTCACCCAATGGTGACGAAGAAAACTTAGCTGTGATCGCTGCCACACCTACGCCTGCCACCCAAACTACGGAACAGCAAGATGCTGACCCCGCACCGCCTCCTACCGCAACATCAGCACCTGAACCAACGCCTGCACCTGAGGAAGAGCCAGCCGTGGCAGAATCAGCGCCTGCAGAAGCAGCCAGCAATTTAACCCTCATTGGCGAAGGGGAAGCCACCCGTATTAGCGACAACTTCCAAGGCGAACTCATGGCCAATGGTCAACCCTATGACAAAGATCAACTCTACGCGGCCCACAAAGAGCTGGAATTAGGGACTGTTGTACGCGTGACCAACCTCAACACCAATCAATCCGTAGAAGTCACAGTGGTGGATCGCATGCCCGCCGCTGCTCCATCCGTCATCGATGTCTCTAGGGCAGCTGCCGTTGAACTGGGTATGCCTGATATGGGGACAGCTGTCGTGCGTGTCGAATTGGTTCAATAACCTGATGCATGTGCAAACCACCACCCGTAAGCCAAAATCCTTCAATGAGAACTAGGTTCCGTTGACATTTCGAGAGAGGAAAAGGAAGAAACCAGAGCCGATGAGCGAAAAGCGAGAATTATCGGAGCCAGCTCAAGGAAGAAACCAGATAAAGAAAGGAAAGATAGCGAGAATCTAGTTTCTCATAGCGCACAAAAATGCGTCGATACCATTTGATCTTGTTGATAAAACACTCAACAAGATGTCTCTCTTTGTAAAGATGCTCATCATAGTCACGGGACTCAGTGCGATTCTGGCGAGCCGGGATGACAGGAAGGGCATCAGATTCCCGAATTAACTGGAGAAAGTGATCTGAATCGTAACTCTTGTCGGCAATGACATAGGTGGCTTTGTGTCCTTTGAGCAGTGTAGGAGCCTGAGTAATGTCATGGCGTTGGCCAGCGGTCAGGACAAAGTCGAGGGGAAGACCGAGCGCATGGACTGCGACATGGATTTTGGTACTGAATCCCCCACGACTGCGACCGAGAGCTTGTGCCTCTTGTCCTCCTTGTGCCGCGGGAGCACCAGCCGCACAAGGGTGTGCTCGGATGACTCTACTATCGAGCAACAGGCTTTCCATCTCTGGATCATCGGCAAAATGGAGAAACATCCTCTCCCAGATGCCAGCCTTGTCCCAGCGGGCGAATCGCTTGTAGACGCTGTTCCAGTTGCCGTATCGCTCTGGTAGTTCTCGCCACTGACTCCCGGTTCGTGCTATCCAGAGCACGCCGTTTACAAAGCGTCGACATCGCCAAGCTCTGCCTACATAAATGCCTTTGCAACTACGCAGGAAACGGCTGATTCGACGCCATTCACTGTTATTTAATTTGCTTCTGATTTTGGCGATCCTCCTCATTTTTCATTCTTCTCTCCACTTATCAGAGAAATTTTTCACACGAGAAGGATACACCATATCTTGTTTACATAACGTTAGAACTTTGTTGGCGTTTCGTCTGCGTTCCGTTAGATTTTGTTTCGCATCAGCCTTTTTGCTCTTTTCTGCCTTCCTTTCACAAATGTCAACCGAACCTAGAGAAACTGGTCGAACTCACAACCACTTTTCGGACAGGTTCTTAGCTTGACTTTGTAAGTTTTGAGCACATTAAAAAGTTAATAACAGACAGCAGAAAGTAAGGTGTTCACCTGAGAGGGAGAGAATAAACGAAGAGCAGGTGAAATGTGGGATGTCTGGAAAAGGAAATGGGACCATAAGCGGCGGCGAACCAGAGAGAGGAGGTCATGGAAGGAGGCGTGAGTCTTGTGATACCAAGCAGCTTGAGGCAAAGGGATAGAGCCATCAGGAGAGAAGGCATGAGCCATCAAAATGACAAGGCTGAAAAGACCAAAGAGAGCAGGAGTAGTGCGCTCAATGGCCAAGTCACTCCACTGGCGCTGAGTTTCGACACCGAGGTGAGCTCTGGCTTCCTCGAAAGTGACTTCAATGGACCAGCGTTTGACGAAATCAGCGATGATGTGGGGGGCAGCCTGATGAATGTCGGTGGAGAAGTAAGCGACGGTCTCAGCTTGGCCTTTGGGATCGCGGACTAAAACCCAGCGCAGAAGGAGCGGGGTAGTGCCAGTGGAGTACCAAAAGGCAATACCAGTGGCCCAGTCGACGACTTCAGATTCTCCACCATACCAGTCAATGCGGCAGCGGTGCCAACAGGTGGTTTGGAAGAGGGCGACATCTGCCAGATTGGGCAGTCGCTGCCCAACGACAGGAGGACGACCAGGTCGTTTTGTGCCGTCAGGTTTCAAACGGGAGGGTGGATAGTCAAAGAGACGCGCATCCAGTCGCAGAGGCCCAATCAAGGTGACTCCTTGGGATTGACAGCGCAAGCCCAACTCGATCACACTGTAAGCCCCATCGCCGATGAGCTTGATTTCTCGACCTGGCAAAGCTCGACGCAGCCAGGCCACCACCTGCATGGTTCGTTTCGCTACTGTCCGGTGGCGCTTGTTAAGCGTTTCGCTGACTTTCGGCGTTGTGAGTAAGACGCTCAGAAAGGGCAACGACCAGTAGAGGTCACTCCACGGCAACTTGACCACCACACAGAAGACCAGCCACCGCAATCCGCTCGTGCTTACGTTCATCTTCCGGCCTGACGCCAGGCTATCTCGCCAGTGTCCTCGTTTGCTGATCTTGGGACCCCAGCGCCTTTCTAGCGTCTCGTCTACCGTTATCTCGACTGGCGCTCCCATGACCACAAACGTATCCACAATCAAGTGCAGTAAGATATAGCTCAACATCAATCCATCCCACTTCGCTCGATTCAGCACATGGTGATACTTGGACCAGTCTCCCTCTTGCTCCAATCCCATCACTCTCAACGCCGCTGTCACCGTTCGTCTTCCTTCGTTAACACCGTCCCTATCACCAAGACCAGTGCCTTTTGGTACGTCGGTTCTGTGAAGACTGGGCGAAAGCTCTCGAACAACGGGATTATTTCTGCTGGAAGGAACATTGGGCTCTCCTCTCTTTGATAGTTGTTTTCTCACTCCTATCTTACATCAGCTTCCCTTTTGTTCCTTCTTTATTAACTTTTTAATGTGCCCAAATTGTACAAAGTCGAGCTTAGTTCACCAGTATACGTGACATAGTCGGGGATGTAGATGATAGCAAAGGCCCGGCGCGGCTTGTCACTCCGGTTGGGACCGGCGTATTGGAAGTTGCAGCCGTGATGGAAGGTAACCCCACCAGCCTCCATCTCCATTGCAACCGGCTCCTCCTCTTCAAAGCCCTTTGGCTTCATCTTATCGACGATGCTATCACCCTCAACGCTCAAATAAATCGACTCCTGTTTGCCGAAGTTGTGTGAGCGCGGGGTGAAATGAAGACAGCCGTTTTCGCGGTCGACATCATCAACCGCGACCCAGGCCGAGAACGATCCCACGGGATCCATCGGTCAGTATTATACCTCAAGCGAGGATGATACCCTAGACGATTGACGATTTTAGATTGCTCTTGCGGATACGAACACGCATCGTCAATCATCAATCGGTAATCAGTTTCACCGGACTGCCGTCAGCAAGATACCCTTCACCCTCCCAATCCGCATACCCCATCGCACGGCGTTTCCGAGAGGTCGACAATCACCAGAAACGCCCCGAACTGCCTGGCCGGTTTTTTCGCGGCAAATGCTGCCGTTTGACGGAATTATCTCATACTTCTCCGTCAGAATATACCGCACTCGCTCATAGATGAGAATAATCCACTCGAGTAAAATGGGTCGAATCCTTCTCATCTATGGCAGTGCTCAGAATAAATTCGATGATTTAGAAAAATCGAGGCAGAACAGTACAACAAGCCATTTATAGTATAATGACAGGGTAAGCTGTGTCTACGCACTGTCAGATAAGTTATGATAAGTTGTGTGATTCGTCTGAAACAGAATATCGTCGCTTCAGCAGGAGAACAGGCGTCGCTTCAGCAGGAGAACAGGTATGATGACAAAAGACGGAATAACAACCTTCGCCACCAGACCCGGTCTGGAGATCGACCCGGAGCTACGCTTATCGCTCACCTGGGTTATTGCCGTGCTGGTCTGCCTGGGGTCAGCTGTGACGTTCATGGGCGAACTGCTGGTTGAGCCGGCACAACGGTTGTACCAAATACCCTTGGTATGTTTTGGCCTGGCTGCGCTCATCTGGTGGCTGGATCGGTTGGGTGGGACTAGGCTCAGCCGCTGGTTTACCCTCATCGGTCTGAGCATCCTCATCAACCTGGCATTCATCCGATTTGGGATATCCGACCTCTACCTATTGATGATCTTGTTGCCCCTTTTGGCGCAGGCGCTCATGACCTGGACTGCGGCGCTGCTCACGGCTTTACTGGAAACTATAGGGCTGCTATTCCTGTGGCCAACCAATGGTTATACGATCAGTTTCACCGAGCGCAGCAGCTATTAGATGAAACGCGGGATCAAAAAGTTGAGTTGGCCCAAATGCAAGCAGATCTGAAAACGGCCTATCAAACCCAGGAATTGCTAAATAACCGCCTGGTAGCCCTGCGTCAGATTGCTGAGGAAGCTCATCAAGCCAAGGCGGCCTTTGTGGCCAAGATTAGCCACGAATTTCGGACGCCGCTGAATATGATTCTGGGACTGATTGACACGCTGCTGGAGGTACCTGAAGCCTATGGGGAATCGCTGCCACCCTTGCTCATGCAAGTTCTGGAGATTGTCCAGCGCAACAGCAATCATTTGGCCAGCATGATCAGCGATGTCCTGGATCTCAGCCAGGCCGAAGCGGATCGGCTGAGCTTGCATCGGGAATGGGCAGATTTGGCAGACGATATAAAAAATGCGGTGGTGATGGTGGTGCGTCCGCTGATCGAAAGGAAAGCGCTCACTTTGCAGGTCAGCATTGACGACGATTTCCCGCAAGTTTACTGCGACAGAACCCGTATCCGCCAGGTGCTTCTCAACCTGGTGAGCAATGCAGCCCGCTATACGGAGAGCGGCGGCATTATCGTCAAGACCACGCGCCAGGGAAGTGACATTCTTATCAGCGTAACGGATACGGGTCCCGGTATCGCCCCGCAAGAGCTGGACAGAATCTTTGAACCGTTTGCGCAGGCGGACCAGGTGGGACCTGATCAAGGCGGCAGTGGACTCGGCCTCAGCATCAGCCAACAATTTATCGAACGTCATCAGGGTCGGATATGGGCCGAAAGTAAATTAGGCTTCGGCAGCACCTTCTCATTCACCCTGCCCATCGCCCCGCCGCTGCCGGTCGGGGGCACGTCGGTCTCTGGCCTTGACGAAGATTGGGCTTGGCATGAACGCACTACCTGGCCCCAATTGCCCGAAATGCCGCCCAAACAGCGGATCATGGTCTGTGACGAAAGTGGCGATTTGGTCCCCGTGCTCAGCCGCCATACCGATGAGATTCAGGTTGCTGAGAGCCGTGATCTACCCGGCGCTCTCAAAGCGTTGCAAACCCATCCGGCGCATATGCTGATCCTCAATGCAGCCGCTCCCCAACATTTGCTCTCGTTGCTGGAACAGGCCCGGCAAAGCATACCCGATATGCCCATTCTTGGGTGTGCCTTTCCGCCGAAAATCAATTATGCCTTAGAGGCCGGTGCCGTCGACTATTTGATCAAGTCGGTCAGACAGCCCGATTTAGCAAAGGTTTTGAATACCCTTGACAAGCCGGTGAAGCGCATTTTGCTTGTGGACGACAATCCGGATATTCGGCAACTCTTTACCCAGATGCTCTCAATAATTGACCCTACGTTGGAGATTACCCCCGCCGCCAGTGGGGCGGAAGCGTTGGTCGAGCTACAACGTCGGGTCCGGGGCCGTGAGGCTCCAGATTTGGTCCTACTGGACATTCTTCTGCCCGATATGCTCGGTTGGCAGGTTTTGGCGGAAAAGAATCAAGACGCGGCGATTCGTGACATTCCGGTGATCGTAATCTCCGGCGAGGAGCTTGTGGCCTGGCCAACACGCAGTAGCGTGCTGTTGGCGACGATGGGAGCGGGGGTACCGATTAACAAGCTGCTGCCCTGTTCGCGCCAGCTTGCGGCGCTGTTAATGAAGCCAGATGGGGAACTTGAGGCAGTCGTTTAAAAGGCAAGGGCTCTTAAATAAGCAGGAATGCCGTATTTAGCTGTATAGAGCAAATTTAGGTAACCTCACCTACATCCTTGCTCTCTGTAGTAGTGCCAGTATCGGATACTATGTGGGCAGACAAAAGCCCATCCAAATCCGCCAACTCCTGTTCAATTTCTTCAATTGATGGCAGGCTCGATTTAAGATCATCAGGCAAGGATTGGGTCAGTTGATATTCAGAAACACCAATTGGCTTATTGATATCGCGCAGCGCATACTCGGCCACAGTCTTGTTTTTGTCTTTGCAGATCAAAATCCCAATCGTGGGTTGATCCAGGGTGCTGCGTAACTGGTCATCTACGGCAGAGAGATACAAATTGAGCTTACCCACATATTCGGCTTGAAACGAAGTGGCTTTTAGCTCAATGACGATGTAGCAGTGGAGCCGAACGTGGTAAAAAAGCAGATCAATGTAAAAATCCTGACCACCGATCTCAAGATGATATTGACGGCTTAGAAACGAGAAGCCCGCACCCAATTCCAGCAGGAATTTTGTAATATGCTCTACGAGTGCATCTTCTAGATCGCGCTCAGTATACTCTTTAGTCAAATGAAGAAAATCAAAGATGTAGGGGTCTTTCAGCATCTGTTGCGCTAGATCAGACTGCGGCTTGGGCAGGGTGTGGGCAGAGTTGTTGAGGGCTTTGCCTTCTCGTTGATAAAGCTTGCTTTCGATCTGGTGGACGAGAACGGCACGGCTCCAGTTATGCTGGAGCGTATTTTGGACATAGTAAAGCGCCTCCGGCAAGTTTTTACATTTGCTAATGATCTCTCGGTTGTGTCCCCAAGGAATTTGAAGTATCTCCTTGTTCGCTGGCGCAGAAACCGATTGTCCCACAACTTGTGGGACAATTTCAGAAGACTCATGATAAAAAACTCGTAGTTGCGTATGTATGTATCGTGTCTTTCCTGACCAAAGCGGGCCACGGTTTCGGCTTCCAGCGATTGGAACATAGTGAATCGTTGGTGCAAAATATCCCGCCATTGCGTCGAAAGATTGACTGAAGTGACTTCTACAAAGCCTGCAATCTCCAATAGATAATGATATTCATCCTGGCTGGCAATTCGCTCTGCTGCAAAGGTATCCGCAAAGCGCCTGCGCTGGTCCGCTATTAATGATGCGGTCGCCATCCAGTCGGTAAAACCTAATCCACCCCCTGACTTTAAAATCCGCTGACACTCGGAGAGAAGTTGCTCCTTAGGTACTAATTCGGTTGTGCATTTCCCTTCATCTGATACCTTAGAACTTTACTTTCTGGTAAAGGCTTGAGTGACAAAGGGCAAACCGAAAGGGGCGGAAAAAAGAATCCACCCTGAAAAAACGGGATAAAATGTAAAAATAGTGCTCGGCTAGTTTAAGCAGCGGCATTGAGGCGGCGATGAGCGAGAACGCCTTTAGGTAAATGGTGTGAAACCGAGGCCTTTTCCGAAAGTCAGGGTCGAGTTGGTCAGGAGTTGGAAAAAGAGCACTCGAGAGAACACGCAGCCTGCCGGGAGTGGCTTGAGGCTCTCGATCCCAGTAGCCAGTCGGTATGGGAGGAGAGAAGCGGCTAAATGGGAAAGAAGATTGCCAGCAAGCAGCCCCAGTTCAGGTAAGCGGAAACAAGCCTCATCGGCATGAACAAATTGACGATGTAAGCCAATCATCTGCTTGGAAGCCAAGGGGGGATGTTCAACAGGCCAGCGTTCCAGGTAGACAAGATAAATGGTTTCAGGCTGCAAAGTCATAACGGTCGCCAAAACCAAAGGTGTGTTGTAGGCCGGATCCTGAATGACGTAAATCGAGTAGGTACGGTTGGCTGTATCCACCTTGGTTGTTCTGGGGACGAGATTGTGCCATGCTTGATAGCAAATCAGGCGACCACTATAGAGAAAGCGACCAGACGAGTCCGGAGTTGTAGCCTCGAGTCGCTTTCCTTATAGCTGCGAGAGCGGACGCACAATATCACCATATTCAGGTGGTCTGCCTTTTCTTTGCGTTTGGGGAACTCATTGCGGCGCACTGTGCAGTTAATGGCTTCCCGCAGGACAAATCGGTCTATGCCGCTTTCTAGCATTTCTCTGATTGTAAACCCGGCATCGACCACCGCCACTTCGTCTGACTCCAGTGATTTCTTCGTCTCTGTCAGCAGCTTTTCCGAAACTCACTTTCCTTTGTTCCAACCGTGCATCTCATGATTGCCTTGAGCAGTGGCACTCGCTTCCCGCCTATCTCCCCCGAGCTTATCATCACTCCAAAGATGAGCGCGGGCAATGCCGACGAGCCGTTGAGTTATAGAGTCGGTTCACTTTCCCTTGCAGCTTCGGTCGCCAGAACCCTGTGATATCTATGCTTTTCACTCGGTACCTTCTAACTTTTTTGCCTCCCATTCCCTTTCCACTCCACTTCTTCTTGCCACGACCCCAGCAGACTTGTGATATCCCATGATCCATATCGAAGCTCCACCAGCTTCGCCGGGCTCCTCATCTTCAAACCCGCTTTCTTTCAATGCGCTATGGATTGCTCCTCGACTTTTCAGAAACGACCCATTCAGCATTGCCCACATCAGACGCATTACATTTACGTTTGTTCCCATCGGCGTTACTTGCAATACATTCATCAGTACTGCTATAGTTATTTCTGGCGCGGTTAGCATTCCTTCCTCCTTTTTGGGTTCTCTACCTTTTGGATGAACTGCTAACCGCTTTTTGTCACATTTCTCACCTCATCTCTTTTCTTTTACCAGAAAGTAAAGTAGAAAGAATCTCCATTTCATTTATTGGATGTTCATCATAGAAGGTTTTGACATCTATTTTCATGACAGCGACTCCCTTTGTTGGGTATAAAGAAAATGTGATCCACCTCGGGATTCTATTGTCACCTGCCCCACCTTGATTAAGCCACAGCACTCTAGTGTGTTCACCTGCTGAGTATTGTGCTCAAACGTATGAAAGTAGATCTGTTTAAATGCCCATGCTTCGTTAAGCCAAGATAGCAGTGCCGTTAAAATTCGTTCATCCAGTCCATCAGCCAGCCGCGGTTCTACGGCCCAAAAGCGGACGAGCGCAGTGTCATCATCAATCGTACCGAATCGGCCAGATTATCGGTCACAGAAAAGTCGTCCTCGGGCCAGCCGCCGTTGGGGTGCCCCGACCACAGCCGCAACATCGTCTTGCTCGCCATGAGTGCAGCGTGATCTAGCTTCACATGAGCAGGGGTTAGGGGACGTAACGTAAATTCGGGAGTTTGAAGAAACTCTGGCACAGATGCTTCGGGTGAATAAAATCGCATTTTTATTGATTTCCTTATTTATACTCAGTAGACGTATCTTCTTAAAAAAGGGCTTCGCCCAGCAGGATCGACGGAGTCTGTGACTTGGCCCCTGAACCGCCGCACACGAGCTTGCTATACGAAGCTACTCGAGTGATTTTATACTTTCCTATACTATAAAAAAGATACCACTTGCGGATGTATAACAGATTCGTCCGTGAAAAGTCCTTTAGATCTGGGAATTCACGGCGTAGATCACGGCTGAGTTGCTCGATCAGTTTATCGCCCCATGCGGCTGTAGTTTGCTTTTCAGCAATCATTGCACCCAACTGCCAATAAAGCTTCAGTAATTCAACATTCACTTGAATAACAGCCTTGATTTGGCTCTGTTGAATTGTAGCTTTGACTGTCGTCAGCCAGTGTTTGTACTCGCTATCCGTGATCAACTCAAAATTCATAGCCAAAACTCTTCAAATTTGATTGATGATTGCGTAAATATCAGTCTCTTCTTCACAAATTGATACGACATCGACGTCCTCGGGCTGATAGTTAAATAAACGCGCATATTCCTTAACGATAGGCTCGATAACCTCTCGGTAACGGTTTACTATACCAATTGTATAATCATCATATGATAT
>JAHBNG010000121.1 GCA_019217005.1 Chloroflexi bacterium TSY | reverse complement strand
CCAGCGCCCGGTTCTTGTTATCGAAGATCTGAGTAAGGCCCATTGGCCAGCCGACCACTATCGTTTTATGGAAACCGGTCAATTTGAGATCGTATTTGGAAACGCTGAAACGGTTTCGTCGTTGTTGTCCCCGAAGGTCTTCCTTCGGCGACGAATCCTGCCTCCTTCAACTGGGACGATATTTCAATGGAGTCCAGCTTTTTTGCAACTCGGTCTCTTCTGAACAGTGGTTTCAACAGGTGCTTCCTGAATTGATTGCCGCTGAACAACAAGTGGTTTTGGAAGGGATGCCTTGGTGCATGATGATGTGAAGCGATAACTTGTGCTTCTTGGCTGGATGGTGCTGGTGGATGGAGCCAGGCCAGACGGGGAAGCCTCAACATGATTTATCATACGTGATTTCGACGCTTCCTTTAGAAGGCGGACCCGATCCATATCGCATCATGCCAGATGGTGGAGATTGGGCCTATCGCAGTGGACACGTTTAGCAATTTGTGAGCACACCTGACTGGCTCAAAAAAGTCTTTCAACGGTTGACGGTCATTACCCTGAAGTGGGCGGCAAACTCGCTGAACTTGCCTGGGATGGGAAAGATTGGCGGGAGATTTAATACTCTATGACATCGAACGCAATTGATCGCAGCAAAGTCATTATTAATCGCAAAAGGGCTTCCAATTTACACCTTTTCGCCCCAAACAGGGGATTGATCTCCAAAGGCAAAGTTGCCAGTTGATATGGAGCTCCTTGTCTTTGAGCAAGTAGGGGAACACAGGGCACTGGTGATGCGCGAGATGGCCTATCATCATGTCGCGCAAGGCAAAGTGGCAAATAAATATCTTGTCAGCTTCGACCTGTATGCAACAGCGGGTTGGTCTAACCCGACCATTCTGGACAGGTTCATCATTTTGGGGTGGTTGGCCAATGGATTATCTGTGATGGCCGATGAGGAGACACGCACGCTTTGGGATCACATAACGGTGAAGCCTTTGAGGGTCCATTGAAAGGTCAGATACTTGAGGCTTGGCCGATCGCGCTGACGACCGTCGAGGCTGAACTAGCGCACCATGCAAACACCGTTCTTTATGTTTCCGCTTATCGCTCCTTGGGTCAGTGGTATATGCAATTGGCAAATCGCTGGAAAATCAATACCCGCGGCTTTATTCCGCCATCCTTTACCGCTCGATGAAGTAAACCGATTGATCCTCGCCTACCAAAACTGGAACAGGGATTGGGTGTGATCGTTGGAAAGAAGGCAAAATTCTACCCAATGAACGCAATTGCCAAGAGTGCCGTTGAAGATCAATGGGACCGGCGCGTGTTAAAAGTGAACGTGGCGCAATGGATGGGATGCCATCTGCGACGTGGCAGGATACAGGGAAATGCCAATGCAACTTCCACACGGTGGTACGGTTTCGCATTTACTTATCCAAATTGTGACATCTATCGAGTCTGAAAATAAGCTATCTGACTCACTATTCAGCACTGTTAGTGAGCGTGGGATTCTTCGCTAATCTGACTGGCTCAAATGGCGCTAAAGAGGCGAAGAATCCAGCTAGATTGATGCAAATTAGGCTACATACCTGCTCTAGAATGAGAGGTACGAACGTTTTGTCGAGTAGTGGGCAGAGAGATTCCCAAAAAATGAACAACATAACACCGAACTTCATTGCAACGCTACCCAAAGCGGATATTCACGTACACGCCGAGACAACTGCACGTGTTGATCGCATCTTTGCACGACGGACAGGCCGACAACCCTACGATTGGGCTAGTTGGACGAGACGTGTCCAACAGGATACAGCGCCGGGGATGCCGCGCTTGTTGCAAATGGGAGCCTATCCACTGCTGGATCCAGATGACATAAAAGCTGCAGATTCAGATCCAGACTTTGTCATTGAACGGATCGCGGATATTCTTGCTGAAGGAGCCTCGGATGGTGCGCTCCTGATTGAAGTAATCTTTGGTGCAGGAACTATCTTTTTGCCCCACTTAGGCTAAACCAAAAAAATAAATAATTATACGCGAACGAGAGAATGGAGAGGGGGAATAAGGACAAACCATTTTTCTAAACCAGGTAAACGTTGGAAGCGTTGTTCCAAACAGTCCATCTCTTTCTGAGTGAGTTTGACGCCGGTCTCATAAAGAGTGGAATTCAGGTGAACGAAGGGTTGTAGTTGGTTAAAGCGAAAAGAACGGGCAAAATTGAGAACGGTCTCAAGAGAATCGAGAAGAGAACCGTTCCAGTGTTTTCAAGATGGCCCCAAACCCGTTCGATGGGGTTGTATTTACTGTGATAAGGAGGGTAGCAGGCGAGCTGAATAGAGAGACGATAGTGCTCAACAAACTGAGTGAGACGATACATAAACTGAGTCCGACGGGTATGATTTTCGGGACCATTGTCCTGATTGATCACGAGGGTCTTGACGTGAGGAAAGTGTTCACGTACGCTTTCCCAAAAATCAATCAGGCAGTCGACAATACAGTCACTCGTCACTTTCGACTGAGTCAAGTAAAGAAAGAGTTCCTTGGTTGAAGGGAGGTAAATGCCAAAGTGACTTTCTCGGTCTTCTTATCTTGAAAGTCATGATCGAGCGCTTTGACAACCACTCGACTTATCCCTTCTCTCGAGAAACGGTCAAGTAAAATCGTCGCTTTGGCATCCCAAGAGGCGCAGAACCGTCTCGTCTGCATCCGCTTCTTGATTGATCTGATGAATTCTATCAAAGATCGCATCGGTCTCTGGGATCTTTTCACTGGTTGACTTTTTTTGACCCGGTTTGAGCCATAGCCTAACTCATTGAGCTTCAAGCGGATGGCCTCTTCGCCAGGCAATTCCTCATCTGTGTATCCTTTCTGCTCGATGAGCTGGGTACGCATTTCGGCGGCGGTTAGTCGAGTGTACAATTGGGGGTCGAAGGTGGGATCGGTCTGGCTGAATTGATCGGCGATTTCAACCATATCGGCCAGTAAAGTGGGGATATGGTCTTCGGCTTTTGCGACCACGTCGGTGGCTTTGGTCGACATAACAGAAGCCGCCTTCTAGTTCTTCCAGGGCTTTGGCTATCGTCGCCCGATTCCAGCCCAACTCTCGTTCTGCTTTCGTCGGACTCCCTTCGCATATCGTTTTGACCGTTTGGGCCATGAAGTGCCTTCTTTCGTATCCACTTAACATGGCCTTCGTCTCTTTCAAGACTTCAACCATTTCTGGCGAGATTGTCATTTTTGCTCCTTTTGGAGAGCTAGTTTAACACCTTCTCGCGTATATTTTATTTTTTGGATTGGCCTTAATGGAGTGCTTTCGTCGGGCGGAAGCGCAGGTTCAGGCAAATTTCCCCCAATTTTGTGCAGAGGCAATCATTGCAGCCACGCTACCAGTGGATAAAGCACGAGCAGAGCGTATCTTAACGGCTTGTATAGACGCCACAAGCCAGGGACTATCTGGCGTGAACATTATCCCCGATCCATACTGCGAAGAAGCGGACTGGCTGCAGATCTACCGATGGGCAGAACGTGCGGCGTCAGCTGGTCTGGGGATCGCCATCCATGCCGGAGAGTTTTCCGCGGCCAATCTTGGTTCAGCATTACAGATCCCCGGACTTAAACGTATCGGTCATGCCGTTTATGCGGCATCGGATGAACATATCTTCGAGCAGTTGGTTGAGAGTGGCGTGACGGTTGAATGTCCACTCACCTGCAATGTCATACTTGGGGCAACAGAGTCATTCGCGACACATCCGATCCAGCGCTTTGTCGATCATGGAATTCCTGTTACGCTCTGTACCGATGATCCCGTGCGGATCGACATAACCATTGGCAAAGAGTATGCGGTGGCTGTGCAACAGGGCTTTTCGACGCAAGAGTTGCTTCAATTTACACAGAATGGAATAGCGGCCAGTTTTACGACAGATGAGAGACGTGCTGGGTTACTAAGTACATTACATTATTGAGCAAAATTCCGACTGTAAACGTCACTGATTCCATGATGCTGAGCTTCGACTTTAGCGATGGTGAATAGATCTTCTTCCAACGATGTCTGTGCAGATTCGCTGTCAGGCGGTGCCAATTGAAATCCCAATGCCTGTAGCATGGCCTCCGTTCCGATATGCCACGCCTCTACGACCTTACCATCCTCAATCCGGTTGATATCGACGTGTGACCAGGTGATCTGCTTGCCACTACCGGGAATGCCCATAAACTCGCCTTCATGTGTGCCTGTAAAAGTCGCCAATGCCATCACTGTGTTGTCGTCAGCCACTATCATCTCGGTTGTCAATTGGAGATCGGGGAACGCGGCCAACAGAGCAGCGATTGGAGTTTTGAATGCGTCCACGCCTGATAGTTCGGGTGCACCATCATCGACGGCGTCAGGTGCAATCATCTCGTCCAACAGATCCAGATTTCTGCCGTTGAAGACTTCATCGTAGCCCCGCTGCAAAGTGGCCTTGTTGTTCTCTATGACAAATGCGGGGTGGTTCAAAATTAGGTTTACACTTTTGATATATAGACAAAAATCTATATGAGACCGTTTTCTCTCTGAGAACCGGCGAAATCAGAGAATATAAACGTTCTTTCTGTTTCTAAAAGTGTAAACCTATCTATCCAGCTAAAATGAACCACCCCACAAATGCGGCATCAAATACTGCTTGAGAGGCATCCTCGAAAGTAATCGTGAAAAATTTAAACAGACCTCCTTGAATAATGCACTTTATTGGCAAACATATAGGGGACACCAAATGCTTGACCAAATAGCCGCACTCGTCGATAAGAGTTTGGTTCGTCAGATGGATGATGTCGAGACAGGTTGCTGCCGATTTACAATTCTCGAATCGTTTCGAGAATTTGGACTCCATCAATTACAATTTGCGAAATTGCTGAGTTAGGTCATCTATATTGAGTTAGGTTATCTATAATGACAAAACATTTTCATACGAATAAGTGAGCGTTAACATGACGGAGAATACAGTGCAGAAAATTAAAACATCCGCGCAGCGGAAACTTACCCAGAATTTGCTTGACACCTTAGAGTGGCGCTGTATCGGCCCCCATCGCGGCGGACGTGTCGTTGCTGTCGCGGGCAATGTTGCGGACCCCCAGATCTTCTACTTTGGGGCCTGTGCCGGTGGGGTTTGGAAGACGACTGACGGTGGCCTCTACTGGCAGAATGTCTCAGACGGATTCTTCAATACTGCGGCGGTAGGTGCCATTGCCGTCGCCGTGTCTGACCCAAACGTTATCTACGCGGGGACCGGCGAGACCTCTATTCGCGGCAACGTGTCCCACGGTGACGGCGTCTACAAATCGGTTGATGCGGGACGGACCTGGCAGCATATTGGACTAACGGATACGCGCCACATTGGCAAAATTCAGATCCACCCCCAAAACCCAGACATCGTCTATGTCGCGGCGCTGGGGCACGCATTCGGCCCCAATGATGAGCGTGGCATCTTTCGCACGCTCGATGGCGGCACAACCTGGGAGCGGGTGCTGTACAAAAGCGCGTGCGCCGGCTCCCACGATCTCACAATGGACCTTAATAATCCGCGCATCCTCTATGCAGCGATCTGGCAAGCACAGCGCTATCCGCATCGGTTAGAGAGCGGCGGGCCAGAGTGTGGGCTTTGGCGCAGTATGGATGGTGGGGATTCCTGGGAAGAGGTCTCGCGGAAGCCAGGGCTGCCGGCGGGACTTCTGGGAAAGATTGGTGTGGCAGCTTCCCCGGCCAAACCGGGTCGCGTCTGGGCGTTGGTTGAGGCCAACGATGGTGCCATCTTTCGTTCCGATGATTATGGTGAAACCTGGATTCGGCTCAGCGAGCAGTCGCTCTTGCGAACCCGCCCCTGGTACTATATGCATATCACCGCCGACACGCAGAATGCAGATACAGTTTGGGTCCAGAACTACAGCCTCTGGAAGTCGATAGACGGTGGTAAATTGTTTGACCGCGTGCCAACGCCTCATGGTGACGACCATGCGCTCTGGATCGATCCCAACAATAACCAGCGCATAATCGAAGGAAACGACGGCGGCGCATGCGTTTCGTTTAATGGCGGCGTGAGCTGGTCGTCGATCTTCAACCAACCCACGGCCCAGCTTTATCATGTGACAACGGATGATCAGTTTCCCTATCGCGTCTACGGCTCCCAGCAGGACAATACGGCGATCAGCATTCCAAGCGCGTCGTTTGAAGGTGCCATTCACGAACGTGACTGGTATGCACCAGGTGGTGGCGAAAGTGGTTATATCGCCATAAAGCCGGATGATCCCGCCATTGTCGTTGCCTCGGGGCCGGTTGGCCAACGGGCCTATAACGACGTCATGATCCACTATAACCACCGCACGGGCCAGAAGTGGAACATCACGGTTTGGCCCGAACTCTACGGCTGGGGTGTGGGTGCCGAGAGCCTCAAATATCGATTTCAGTGGACCTTTCCCATCATGTTCTCGCAACACGATTCCGACACGCTCTACGTCGCCAGCAACTATCTGCATCGTTCCACCGATCTGGGCGCAAGCTTTGAGGTTATCAGTGGCGACCTCACCCGCAATGATCCGGATAAACTCAGACCGTCAGGCGGCCCCATCACCCGTGATAACACCGGTGCCGAAGTCTACTGCACGATCTTTGCCCTGGCCGAGTCTCCGCACAAGCCTGGGCTGCTGTGGGCGGGAACGGATGACGGGCTTGTCCATATCTCGGAAGACGGCGGGGAGCAGTGGAAGAACGTCACACCATCTGAACTGCCGGAGTGGGCACTGATCAGCATCATCGAACCTTCGCCCCACGCGCCCAATGTGGCTTACGTGGCCGCGACTCGCTACAAGCTTGACGACACGCAACCCTATCTCTACAAGACAAATGATTACGGGCAGCACTGGACTCGTATCACCAGCGGTATCCCCAACGACGAATTTACGCGGGTAATTCGTGAAGATCCCAACCGGCGCGGTCTGCTCTATGCGGGAACCGAAACCGGTCTATATGTCTCTTTTGATGATGGCGAACAGTGGCAACGGATGGGCGGGAATCTGCCCGTCGTCCCGATCTATGACCTGGTCATCAAAAATCGCGACCTGGTTGTCGCCACCCATGGTCGATCTTTCTGGATTCTTGATGATCTATCGCCGCTCTATCACACAGAATCAGAACTATCGGAGCAACGTGCATTTCTGTTCCCAACAGCACCCAAAGTGCGGATGCGCACGTATGGGCGGTTTGGGCGCTGGTATGGAGAGCAGGTGAAAGGCACAATCAGCTATGGCAACGTCGGTACGAGCGTGATAGCAATGGTTGCGTCCGACGACGTGGACGCGCCACAGCTTCTCGACGCAGGGCAGAACCCGCCACCTGGCATTGTCTTTCACTACTACCTTGCTGAAAACCCCCAGACGCCACCCGCGGAGGATGTTCGCCTCAACATTCGTACCCAATCCGGGGATCTCATCCGCTCCTTTAGCGGCGCCTCAAACAGCGAGGCCGCATCGGCTTCCCCAAGTCCATCCATCTTGCCTGCCAAGCCAGGGATCAACCGCTTTCACTGGAATCTTCGCTATGCGAGTGCTACGGATGTTGTCCAAGAATTCGACTCATGGTCACGGCCCGATGGCCCCCTAGCCGCACCAGGTGCAGGCGTTGTCGAACTCATCATCGATGGTGAGACTTTTGCCCAGCCCTTTGAGATTCAAGCAGATCCACGTAGTCAGGCAACATTGGCCGAGTTGGAGCAGCAGCGGAATATGCTGCTAGAAATCCGTGAGCGTCTCTCGCAGAACAATGAACTCATCAACAATCTGGTGAAAATGAAGGCGCAGGTCGATTCGTGGGCAGAGCGCACAGATGATGCAGCGATTCTTAATATTGCCGAATCCATCAACGATGAAATCGATGCGCTACTTCCAAAACTGATCAATGTCGGGATCTCTGAATCGCAGCTCCACCCTAGTGGACTGCATGAAAAATTCAACGCTCTGTTTGAATCGGTCGATAGTGCCGACTATGCGCCACCTCAGCAAGCACGAGCCGTTTTTCAGCAGCTATCCGCAGAGCTTGACGAGTATATGGAGCAGGTTGCGGAGATACTGACCAACAAGATCCAAGCATTCAACCATGCGATAGCAGAGGTAGGGTTTGAGGCTGTTGATATTGGGCTATGATGGCCGACGTCGGTTTACCAGATTTCTAATTACTTCTATTTTACTCTGTATGAAAACCATAGTTTGCCCTCTCTGGTAGGACTCTCGAAAACTATGGTTTTCATCACAACCGCACTATAGGTGTTCCCATCGGATGCGGCCCGTTCGCCACAGGATTGGCCCGTGCATACGCATAAACAGCATCCTGAATTTCAAGTACACGGACTGCATCGGCAACATTCGGCGTAAAGCTACGTCCCTCCTCGATGGCGGTGAACGCATCACGCATCACGCCTTTGAAGCGATCACCATGAGAAATATCATCCTGAATGCTCACTCCTTCCGTTGTGTGAACTTCGATGACGGGATTCCCTTCCTTGTCATAACGCTCAAAGACCGACGCCTTGGTGCCAATAAACCGGAAGAAGTGATCCCCGCCACGCGCACCTGACGGGTAGCTGTAGCCCGATTCGATGATGCCGGTCACGCCGTCGTCTGTCCGAAGCATGCCGACACCGATATCTTCGATGACTCGACCATGCAGGGCATTGGACATCACAGCACCAACAACCGTGACAGGTCTTTGACCAATGAATTGCAGAAACGTATCGATGCCGTGCGCCGCTTCAACCGCCCAACAACCGCCACCAGAGATGCTTGGATCGCTGTGCCAGGCCGATGGTGTGGGATCGTAGCGTGACGGTGGACCGTTATTGAGGCGGCTGCTGTAGAGAACGAGTTCACCAAAGGTGCCATCCGCAATCAGTTCCTGAACAAGCGCCACGAGACGGGTGGCTCGATTGGGGAGGGTTAGAGCACTGAAGACACCGTGCCTGACAGACACCTCAGCTGCCGGTCGCAGTCGATCTGCACAGTCGGCAAAGGGTTTATCCAAGAGAAATGGAAGGCGTCGATCCACGCACGCCTGGACGTGATTTGGCATCTCGATATGTTTGCCTGCGACCAATACTGCATCCGGCTTACTCGAATCCAAGCATGCTTCAGATGTGTCAAATCCAGGGCATTGAAAATCTTCTTCTAACTGTCGTCGCGGCCCCTCTTCACCATCCATCACGCCGACAATCGCATGTCCCAATTCGCGTGCCACGCGCCCCATGCTTCGTCCATGGTGGCTGTAAGAGAGCAATGCTAATCTCATAGTATGTTTCCTTCTCAAGATTGAACGTGATTTAGCTAAGTTTTTCCCAGGAAAATAGATGATTTCAGAAGCTAAACGGGCTGGGGTGGCATCTATTCGTGCCGTATGGCTACGTTATCCATCGGATTCGAAAAGGCGTTTCACGATTGATGGGCCACAGATAGGGAAATTATCGCGCAAGAAATCGATCTTTTCGACGGGTCTATCCTGTCGATACAAAGATTGGATAAACTGTAATACCTGACTTATCTTCGTGATGCGAGACTTCCAGTTCTCGGCGGTTTTCTTCACTGACGCTATCCACAAAGAAGATCAACCAAATCTCTGATTCCTGAAGTTGAGCACCGTAGGCAGCCGCCTGTTGTAACGCTTTTCGATATTCTCGGCGATTGATAAAGCTCTTGACCTCGAGGGCATAGCGTGTACCGCTATGACGGATGATCAGATCGATCTTGCCGTTGCCCGTGGGAAATTCGGGAATGACAGACGCGTCGTAGCTGATCAGGAACTGCGTCAGATACATATAGAGGTTGAAGTGATAAACCGCTTCATAGATCCGTTCATCAGTCTTGCGAAGTGGGGCATCTTTGAACAACCACTCTCGATTTTCTCGAACATAGGCTTCGTAGTGGCGCATGAGATTGGGTACGTGCAGGCTGGTATCGGTAATCGTGTCCGATAAGTCAGCAAACGGATCGTAGAGTCGATCCAACCCCATAAAGAGTTCATGGGCAAAGTAGTTAAAGAGCCGCTTCTGGACAAATGGACTGGGGAATTTCAGATAATGTCTATATTCCCCGTTCCCTTCGAACACCACTTCATGATCAACAACACCATTCATATAGAGGAAATTGGTGGTTGGGTCATCATAGCGAAATGGTAATTTGGCACCCGTTTTGTACATTTCCAAAACGAGAGGCTTGTACTTTTTTTCTTTGGCCTTAGAAATGATGTTGAGGATATTATTATTGGGTAACGCATCCATGGCCGCCGAGTAGGCAAAATCAAAATCTCGCATGGTGATCTCTGGCTGATGGCGGTTATATTCTTCCGTCAGCAGTTCACCCATCCAGCAAGTCAATCCGGGTTGACCTTGCATTTCATCATAGATGCGGTCCATGATCGTTGACGCAATCTGTTGGCCGCTCTCTTTTTCATACCAGTGAAAAATCCCTTGCACTTCATCTTTCGTCAGATTCGGAATATGAACACTTCGCTGCACATTGAAAGGCGAACCGCTCACATTTTCAATACCCAATACGCTACGAACGCCGATCAATGCTAAACCATGCAGGAGATTGCTTTTTTCAGCGCTTGGCGTATCTGCCTGATTGGTCCGCTCCGTGTAGATGCCACGAAACGCGTTGGCAAATTGATTGATAATTGTGTCATCCAACGCATCAAATTCATCGATAATCAGGATCAGCGGCTTTGAGAAATAGTCAGACGTAAATAGGGAAGGAAGGGCTTCCCACTCCTCAATCGCCGGGAAATCTCGTCTAAACCAATCACTCAACGCCTTGACAAAGATCCGCAAAACCCGTTGGGCATCTTTTATCTCCTTGGCCAACTGCATCGTCAAAATAGCAAACTCAAAATCACCACGTGCCTTGACCCGCGCAATGACCTGCTGCATCAGCCAGGTCTTTCCTGTCTGCCGTGGCGCCCAGACAGTGATGTAGTGACCACCATCGTTTAGATCCTCACCTAGTAATTGTAAACAGGCATGGTCAAGTAGTTCGGTGCGTGGCGCGTAATAATGGAGTTTGGTATTTATCGGTCCATAAGAAGAAAATTTGCGCATGGTCAGTCTCCATTTTGATTCACATGCACAAATTGTATCATATCCGGCAAACATGTTGCGAAAGGTTGAGATTGCATCTAGATCCAACCGTGATAAATCGTGACCGAATCACCAAATTTTATGGGACTGCACGTGTTCGAGAATTGGAATTAAATAAGTTGAACATAGATTCTTTGTTTCACTCGAGAATGACATGTTCAACTTATTTAATGCTCACCCCTAGAGGATTAGGACAGAACGATGCGGCGGGTAACAGGTGGCGAGATGTGCGTCACCTGTTACCCGCCGCACCGCTCAATCACTTGTCAAATGCACTTTATCTACATGGCTAATACGGTTTTTACAGCTTTGCCAACTGCGGGGTAGTCCCAGAGAGATTTCAAATTGCAGAAAACCAAATGCCCTCCCCCATATTTCGTTGCGATCGTCAATTCTGCAGAAATTCTTTCTGCCGATCTTGCCAGATAAGGATCGTCAAACATGCCGATAAAGGGGATGAAGCGGTTGGCGCTGAGGTCTTCTAACCGCTTCATCTCTTTGGCTTCAAACTCAACGCGCGCCAAGCTCCAATTTGGTTTGTAAAACCAGGAGATGGTCTGACTGCAATAATCGAGTCTGAGTCGATTTCCGTAGTAGGGGTTGGGTCGAAAAGGAGGCCACAGGTGGTTGGTTACAATCGCATTCGAGTTGACGGACTTGGCATGAGCATAGAGTATTTGGGAAATCTGAACCAAACTCTCCTCCGACATTTGTGCGATGATCTCTTCAGTGTGCTGATCCGGGTTTTTAGTTTGTATTGTCTGACGGATGGTCTGACATCTCTCGCAGAAGCAAGCATAATGGTTTAGAAAGCCAAATCCGTCAAAGGCCACGCCGTCAGCCAGGGAAAGCGCCTTGCTTATGCGGTTTTGAAGCTCGTCTTGGGATGCAGGATGCTCAAAACAGAGCGTCGGCGACATCTGCATGATTGGAAACCAACGATGTGCTTGTCTTGTGTATGACTCCCATTCCAGGTTGCGTGCCGCATAAACGATAGCTTCCTCAGCAGGCAATATTTGCTGGAGTGCGTCTGGATGTTGTTCGGCAAATGTATCGGTTGCACAGGGTGTGACGATAGCGAGCGCTTTCAATCCCAAAGTACTCGCGACGTCCATCACCGTTTGTGTGGGATCGTGAATGATCAGCGTATCGAACCCCAATTCATGGGCAAACGCGACAAGTGCATGCTCTTCCTCTGCGGTTGCGCGTGGCAGATGCCAATCCCAGGCAGCCTTCATCATCTTACTCGTTTCCCCAATCTCTCGTTACTCCACAAAAGCGCAAAGAGCTCGAATTTATTCATTGCCCCAAGGGAAAGATGGGATTGATTGGGTACGTTCCATAGCTGGCAAAGATATGCTGGCACCATCCTGTTGGTGGGACAAATGAAACGCAAATCCGATCTCTGTAGCACGACGCGCTTGTTCCGTGTCACAAGCAGTGGGCGTTTTATTTTCTATGGCATGAACGAGATCACGCACCATCGCTGGGCCAGCCGGCCAGTTTTCTCCGTGCTCTGGCAGATCGAGAGAGCGTAATCCATTGACCTGTCCATCTTCTGGTGCTGACCAAAGATACGCTTCAGCCGCATCGTTGAGAATGATGAGCCTTCCATCTGTCCCAAGGACGTCAAATGCAGGCTTTTTGCCCCCATCGGTCGTAAAATAGAGTTCGATACCATTGTCCAGGCCTACTTGTCCCCGCCCAGGAGGATCAAGACGTCTGCGTGAATCAGGTGGTTCTGCCGAAACATCGTCGACAAAACCACTTAACCAAACTGGTTCTGGATCGCTCAGCAGCATCAGCGTTGCATCATACCAGTGACATCCGTGGTTGATCAGATTGGGCAGACCGTGAACAATGACACTCTTGACTTGGCCGACTGCGCCATCAGCAATCAACTGACGCAGATGTTGGTAGGGTTGCTGCCAGCGTCGATCCAGTCCAAAGGCCAATGCAACACGATGTGTGCGACAAGCGGCAACGATGTGATCAGACTCAGTCAATGTCGTTGCCAGCGGTTTGTCGCAAAGGATCCCGCGCACGCCAGCGGCGGCGGCCTGTTCGATCTGTTCGGCATGCATCGTTTGTCGCGTCGCAATACAGACGATGTCGGGTTGCACGTCAGACAGCATTTGCGCGAAGTCATCGTAAACGGGCATTTCACCCCAATATTTGATGAAATCAGATCGGGTTTCGGCACCCAAGTCGAAGACAGATACAATCTGCGTTTCTGGCACGGCGTCAAAGGCTGCCGCAAAATTGTGGTTGGTCAGCGTGTGCAATGCCATGCGGTGACAACCAGCGATGGCAACACGTAAGGGATTTTCCCGCATCGACACTTACCTATTCATTAACGAACCACTGCGCCGGAATCGTGGGCGTCCATTCACCGGAGATAGACCAGGTCACCACATTGCGCAACCGATTGTGGACGTTGGTGAGTTGGCCAAATTTAGGATCATCGACGACCAAACCAATCGACCATATGTTGTCCATGTGGATCTCGAAGACTTCTTGCATCAAGGCGTTGCGCGTATCTTCATCTGGTTCACCCAGGATTTGGTCGCGTAATACGCGCAGTCGCTTTGCATCTTCTGGTGGTTCTGCGCCCTGTTCACCATTCGTATCCAGCCAAAGCGCCCAATCTGGTCCCCACTGCCAACCTCCCAGAGCAAAAGTGTTGGCGTTCAGGGTTGGGTGAACGGGACCGCCACCGAAGTGACCGCCGCGTGCCGATACATCATGTTCACCAGTATTGTGGCGCGTGCCCCAGAGTGGACCTGCCTCTGGCGTAACGGTGGCATTGATACCTACTTCGGCCCAGTAGCCTTTGACCAACTCCATGAGTTCAGGAGTCTCTGAGGGCCAGGCAGTGGTAGCCGAGATAATGAGCAACAGCTCCTCGCCATTGGGTCCCAGACGGAAGCCATCGGTATCCCGTTCAGTTAGACCGATATCGTCCAACATCTGATTGGACAACTCTGGATCATATTGGGTCCAAGATTGGAAGAGTTCCGATTCCCCGTGATAGGGTGCACCACGCAGCGGTGCAATCTGTGAGGCAAAGACACCGCCCTTGTAGATCAATTTGATGCTCTCTTCACGATTGATGGCAACCGAGAGCGCATGGCGGAAATCCTTGTTGTTGTAGAGTTCTCGCTTCGCTTCATCTTCGGTGGTGTAGTTGAACATGATGTTGCCATAGGAGTTCGGCATCCAGTTGGCATAGGCAAAGCGGAAATTGCCGCTTTCCTTGTTTTCACTCAAAATCGGGATATTGGCAGTGCCTAAACCGCGGACAAAATCAAGCTCACCAGCAATGGTTTTGAGCAGAGCAGCTTCAGCATCAGCCACTCGGATTTCATGTATTTCGTCGATATAGGGCAGTTGGTTGCCTGCCGAGTCGACTTTCCAGAAGTAGGGATTGCGTACATAGACTTCCACAGGATTTGGTGGCTCTGTCGTTGGGATCCAGGCCGCAAGCGACGGCTTATTCAGATTTCCTTTGTTATTTTGCTGTCCAAACAAGTCCATCCAGGTATCGAAACTGCCTTCCTCCATCAGCGCATCAATATCGGCCATGTCAGTATAAGTTGGGTGGAACTGAGAGAGGAAATGCTTGGGGCTGGTTGTTGGTCCTTCGCGAGGGCCACCCCAACTTCCTAGATAAGTGGGAAAGAGGGCATAGGGTTCGGCAAACGTAAACTGTACTGTGAAGTCATCGATCATCTCCAACTGGGCCAGTTCGCCTCCGCGGTTGAGCAGCGTGGGCGGATTGGGCGTTAATTCCTCGTTGAGAATAATATCGTTCCACCAGAACATCACATCATTGGCAGTGAAGGGCTCACCGTCGCTCCAGTGGATGCCCTCTCGGAGATTGAGTGTCAATTGCGTGTAGTCGTCGTTCCATTCCCAACTCTCTGCCACATTAGGAATGATCACGCCCTTGGGTGAATGGAGCGTGAGCGGCTCGATGACCCACCATCCCATTTCGCCCATACCCCGCTGTCCGGAGACCGTCTTGCGCAAGATGCCACCATATTTGCCAATGGCTTCTTCCGGTTGCACCACGATTGGGTTGTTGGGCAAACGTTCGGCCACTGATGGCAGATCTCCGCTGGCGACCTGTTCCGCTAACTGAGGTGCCTCACTATATTCGTCAATTCCCCCCGCATCGGCCGGTGAGTTGTAAACTTCAGCTTGTACTTCACGTTCGCCAGCGTCAGCTGGTTTGTCGGTCAGGATTGCTCCGCTAGTTGTTTGAGCATCTGCGGCTGTTGATGCAGCTTCCTCACCACCCGCCTGATCTGCCGGGGCCGCTGGTGTACCGCAAGCTGACAAAATGAGAACAGCAATTGTTAGCAGTGAAATTAGTTGGACTATTACTTTTTGTCGGTTCACAAACTTTCTCCTTTGTGATAGATGTTGATTCGTACTGACAAATAATTAACAATTTGCTATTGGGGGTGGTTCATTTTAGGCGGACAATTAGGTTTACATTTTTGCAAAGAGAAAAGATGTTTATATTTTCTACTTTGAGCCATGCTCAGGCAGAAAATGACCTCATATAGATTTTTATCTATGTATCAAAAGTGTAAACCTAATTCTGAACCACCCCTGCTATTGCTTATTATACTGAGCAGCGCCATAAAATAACACTTTTTAGTCGAGAGAGAATGTTATAATGTGCTGCTGCGGAGTATAATTGTTAATTATTCGGGCGCAGGTAAAGCTAGTCGTCCCCGCCGGGAACACAATAGCGCTGTCTTCTACATAATAGACCTCCTTGTATACTCGGTATCATTCGGCTTTGGTTATTGTTTTGAACGATAAAATAGATTGTTCAGGACTGCATGATACGGATTGACCAGTAGCTTGGCGAATTATGTGTGAACTGAGGGATGATTTTTTACACCTTGCAACTGCAATTCGTCGGCAAAGTGGCAACGTGCATAATGAGGTCGTTCACCTGGCTCAGCCATGTTGTTCAAATCTGGTTCTTCCACCCGGCAAATATCCTGTACGTAGGGACACCGCGGATGAAAATTGCAGCCTTCAGGCACATTGGCTGGATCGGCCACATCGCCTTCCAGAATGATGCGTTCTCGTCCTTGTCCAGCAGAATCGACCCCCGAAGAGTTTGTCTTGATGGTCGGGACAGCCGACAGCAGCGCTTCCGTATAGGGATGTCTGGGACGACTGAACATGGCATCTGTGCCGCTAAACTCCACGATTTGCCCCACATACATAACCGCCACTCGATTGCTAATATACTCGACCACCGAAAGATTGTGGGTGATGAAGAGATAGGTTAGATTCAGCTCAGCTTGCAGCTCTCGCAGTAGACTCAGTAGATCCAAATTTCAGGTTTTGAGAGAGAATTCTGGCTAAACAGTTGACATAAATACAAATTTGCCGGTCGATATCTAGTTTTTGCGTTAGATTTGGGCGATTTTCAGATATGAAATAGGTTGTTTTCTGTAACCGAAATCTGAATAAATGACTCCAAAATCCCTGCAATCTCGACTGAAAATCGCCAAAAACGCCAAATTTGGATCTACTGAGACTGAGAATCTGAGCCTGTACCGAGACATCCAGTGCAGAAACTGGTTCGTCCGCCACCACAAAGTCTGGATCCAAAGCCAATGCACGGGCAATTGCAATACGCTGCCGCTGTCCACCGCTAAACGCATGAGGATAGCGACGCATATAAGTTGGGTCGAGACGCACGCTACGCAGAAGGCGAGCGACTCGATCTTCCAATTCTCGTCGGTTCTTCACCAGTTTGCGGGTGACAAACGGCTCACCAATGATCTCTAACACAGTCATCCGGGGGTTAAGCGAGGAAAAGGGATCTTGAAAGATCATGCCCATGTGGCGTTGGGTCGAACGAAGCGTAACTCGATCCAACTCCGTCATGTTGATCTCCTCACCATCTCGTTTGCGAAAGAGAATCCTGCCAGAGGTCGGCTCAATTGCGCGCATGACGCAACGCCCAGTTGTCGTCTTGCCACAGCCGCTTTCGCCCACGAGGGCCAACGTTTCACCCCGGACCACATGAAAGTTGATGCCGTCAACTGCATTCACGTAGCCTTCTGTACGCCGAAAAAAGCCGCGTATGATGGGGAAGTGTTTGCGCAGCCCTGTGATCTCTAGAACATTGTCTCTTTGAGCATTGTCAGTTTTCGCTTTCTCGACTAGAGACATCACCCTACTCCTGTACGTAAAGATGGCAGCGAACTCGGTGCTCTTTGGCGACCTCGATCTGCTGTGGATAGTGGACATCACAAACGTCTGGTATGAAGGCTGGGCAGCGGGGGTGAAAGGGACAACCGGCTGGACGCTGATATGGATTGGGGACAGTTCCATCAATGGGAGCGAGCTCTTGGGTATGACCCATTCCCAATTCCGGAACTGAGCGTAGCAGACCGACCGTATAGGGATGTTTGGGATTACTAAAAAGTTCGTCGGCTGGTGCGCTCTCGACGTCTTTGCCCAGATACATCACCATCACCTGATCACACAGCTCGGAGATCACGGCCAGATCGTGGGTAATGACAATTAACGCCATGCCCAACTCTCGCTGCAGATCCTTCATGAGTTCAAGTACCTGAGCTTGGATTGTGACATCCACAGCAGTGGTCGGCTCATCTGCAATGAGCAACGCCGGGTGGCAGGAAAGAGCCATGGCAATCATGGCGCGTTGACGCATACCACCACTGAGGGCAAATGGATAGGCGTCGATGGTCTGTTCCGGCTTGGGCATGCCGACTCGACGCAGCATCTCGATGGCTCTCACTCTGGCTTCCTGTGAGCTGCATTGTTGATGCAGCCGGATGACCTCCATGATCTGGTTGCCAATCGTATAGACCATACTGAAGGCCGACATTGGCTCCTGGAAGACCATCGAAATCTCGCCACCGCGGAGTTGACGGATTTGCTGCCCTCTGTCGTCAAGCTTGATGAGATCGACAGATTGCCCATTTTGCTGCCACAAGATTTCTCCGTCAACAATTTTGCCGTTCTTGGGCACGATGCGCAGGATGGATTGGGCAGTGACACTCTTGCCACAACCACTCTCACCAGCAATGCCCAAGGCTTCACCTCTGCGAATCTCAAAGCTCACCCCATCCACGGCTTCCAGAACACCTTCCTGAGAGAAGAATTGGGTTGTTAGATTTTGAACACTTAGTAGAATAGAACTATCGGTCATCAAATCGGTTTTTCGTTCTGTGACGTAGCCAGTTAAATAAAATCAAGAAAGAAATAGGACACGAATGCACACGGATTTTTACTATTGGACAGCATTTACCTGTGGCAAGTCATAGTGAGAGCAAATGAATGCCGCAACCGCTGTCGGTGATGTTGTCGAATTATCAATCTGAACCACATTGTACCCGATAAAGCACGTGGAAACAAGCGGCCCTGTTTGCTTAGGCGATTCTAAAAAAAGAATGATCCACAGATGGACAGGATGAACAGGATTAGAAGAGGGAAAATCGAGTCAATCCTGTCCATCTGTGGATCTTTTAAAATTTGGATTGTCCTTAAAGTCGTCGTCATGAATTGACTGGTCACAAAGTGGTCACAATTTGAGGACGGGCACCCGCTACAATGTATTCAGGACGTCCGAACAAACTAGTGTACACTAGCTGCGCGGTGCCATAAAGTAAACCTTTTCAAGTTCAAATCCAAAGTTGGGCTTACTGCCGACTTTGGAAGTCGAAGATAAATCCCAGACATGTAACGTAAGGAAAATCTCATGACAACACAGACCTATGAAGCAACAGAGTTCGCAACTGAAACAACAGAGTTCGTAACTATTTTGGGAGAGATGCGGGAGCACTACAAGTCGGAGCCGACTGTATCCTTTGCGCTTCCTCTCAACTTCGTTTCATTTGATGTCCCAGCGGAGCTTCCTCCAGAGCTGGATGAAGTCAGGCAAGATATGCAAGCCACTATGCAAGCGTCCGCAGATGAGCAGCAGTCCGGCCTTCTAGACGCAACAGCTGAACTCGAAGCTGACCCAGAAGGGGGAAAGAGCGACTTCATAACGAAAATGAATGCACAACGAGAACAGGCGAAAAAAGACGCAATCGCTGCCATCGACAAGACATATGACAAGGTCATTGAAGTTGGTAAAGATAAATCACCGGAAGTACAGCACGCGATCGTTATGGGGATGGATATTCTGCATTCGACCGTCATGAATATAGTCAATACGATATCGGACTTCTTCCTGAATATATTCGAAAATATAGTGGAATTCCTGCAAAACGCAGTGGAAAAGATCAAAAACTTTTTCGTTGACATCGGCAAGGGAATCGCCAGCATCTTCTAAGTCGAGAAGTCCACGTTAAGCCTAAAATTCTAATGAAGCTGACTCTGCACACCAAACCTGGATGTACAGGGTCAGCTTTGCTAGAAAAGGCATAGCACTCAGACTTTTCGCCCGATAAATCGCGGCCCGTGTTTAAACAACAAGAGGAGAAAAATAATGAAAAAACCGCAGGTTGTCTTTAATGGCGTCGACGGTGTAACGGGGAATTATTTAGCAGAACCAATGAGCTTAGATGAGCTTGCCCAGGTGATTAAGGGAGAGCCCATCAACAGAGATCTCATCATACAGATGAAGCGCACCGTTGCCAATTCCGCGGTGCCATCGTTCGGCTTGCCCTTTGGTATAGACCCATCTGACATCAAACAGGCCGGATGGGCGATTATTTTCCACACTGAAGAATCCGATGATGTTAGAAAAGCTCTACAACCCCTTATTGATCACAGAAAGAATCAGATCGGCGACGCGACAAGAACCAAGATTCTAGACTACCGCCGGGGCGAGCAGTGGCTCGAATGGCTCAAACGGCACGGTACTACGCCTGGCGATGTCAACCCAACAATCGTCCCCTACTATGTATTGATTGTGGGAAATCCTACCCGTATACCCTTTGAGTTCAATTATTTATTTGATATTGACTATGCCGTCGGACGCTTGAGTTTTGACACGGCAGATGAGTATCTGCGCTATGCAAAGAGTGTGGTTGCGTATGAGACTAACGAGCAGGTTCCAAACGACAAGACCGCTGTTATATTTGGCACCGAGCATAATGGATTTCCTCCTGACCATGCAACGGAACTTAGTACTAAACATCTGGTTAAGCCATTGGCCGGTCTTCCGAGCCGCGAAAATGGAACTACACCATTGAGTGTTCTCGATCAAAAAACAGTGGGTTTCGCGAAACGCGTCTTCACCGGAGACCAAGCGACGAAAGCAAATTTAAGCCAAGTCTTCCGCAGCCCAGCGAATACGAAACCGCCTGCCATCGTGTTTACGGCAACACACGGGATAGAACTCCCACAAGACGATCCCCATCAGTTAGCCACACAAGGGGCACTGCTGTGTCAAGACTGGCCGCGTCCTAAAAAAATGAGCAGTGAATGCTTTTACGCTGCTGCTGACCTGCCTGATGACGCCCGAGTTCACGGGATGATTACCTTCCACTTTGCCTGTTATGGGGCTGGTACACCACGACAGGACAACTTCCCAAAGAAAGCGGGGCAGCCCCGGAAAAAACTTGCTGACAAACCGTTTGTTGCCATGTTGCCTAAGCGTTTGCTAACGCATCCGAAAGGCGGTGCATTGGCGGTGATTGGACATGTCGAACGTGCCTGGGGTCTTTCAATCACTGGTATGGATCGGAATCAGCAGCACGTACAACCGTTCAGTAATACTTTGGGGTACCTTGGAACGGGCATGCCCGTGGGTTATGCCCTCAAGGATTTCCGTGACCGTGCTGCATCATTGTCTATGGCTGTCAGTCAGCTATTAGAACAAGTCAGATTTGGTGAACAAGTTTCTGATGCAGATCTGGCGTTGGCCTGGCTTGGGCGCAACGATGCCCGAAACTATATCATTCTTGGAGACCCGGCAGTGCATCTGCGTGTGGAAGATATGACGAAGGAAAGTTGACAGTTCGCGTATTTATCGTCAATCTAGATAGTTTGATTGTTCCATGTCGTGCGTGTTATACCGTCGAAAAAGACGTAGAGATGCGTTTCAAAGGTTCTCAACTGGACAGAGACGCAAAATACATAATAGGAGAGATTAGGAGATATCATGACGCGCAATTTCGAAGATTACATGAAAGATATGCAGAATCATTATAGAACCGAGCCAGAGACAATGTATTCATTGCCAATCGATCAGGCTCAGATATCCTTCACCACGCCCAGTCCGATTCCAGAGATCGATCAAGTCGTGGCGGACTTGCGTATCGGTCTCGATCGCATTAAAACTGCACAGCTTGAGCAAATCGAGACAGCAAAAGCTAGTTTTCAAAGCGGAAATGAACAGTTATTTAGGCAGCAGATGGAAGACTCCCGGAAGAGGCTGAAAGCGGAGGTACAGACCCAGATTGATGCCACGTATGATAAGTTAATCAAAATCGGGAAAAAGCACTCTGAATCTCAGATTGCCATTTTGCAGGCGACAAACGCCGTGAACGCGCTGGTCAACAAAGCTGTTTCCGATATTGATAACGTTATCAGCAATACCTTCGGAGTCATTACAAACCCAGTAGATATCACGCTAAAGGGTGCCGAAACTGTGATCAAGACTGTATCCAATGTGTTGGGGAAGATTACCAATGCAATTGGCTCAATATTTCATAGGTGATAGACGCGAATTTTCAGTAGAGCGCAATCGTGTCATTCTCGAGCGGAGCGAAGAATCTAACGATTGCGCTCTACTGATTATAATAAGCTCAAGCGAAGATGAATATTAGGGAGTGTGTCCCAAAGTGTGTAAATGCAACCGATTCTCTGACTGAGGGGTGTCCATTTACACACTTTGTGGTACACACTCGAGTATTGGGGAATAACACAACTTGATTTGGGAAGGCTCGATAGGATTCGCGATTATGACGAGGATAACGAGACTTTCTTGGAGATCGAGGAAGATGCGGATGGCGAAGCCTTTGACGGTACCGACCTAATTGGAAAGGGGTTGTCATCCCTCACCAACCGACGTATACTTCACGATGAGACCATAAACACCCAGTAGAAACACCAAAGTAGCTGTCGGAGCGAAATACAACGAATACTAGCTAAATCGCAAGCGTTCATAGATGAGGGTGTCTTGTCAGCCTAAGAGCGTTCAATTCCTACTCCTCTATGGCCTTGCCCAGTGAACCACAAGAGGATGAACTATGACTACGGAAACGAGTGCAGTTGGAAAATGTCTTTTTACATTGTTTGTCGCAAATGATGATCCGAATAGTGCCCCGTTTAACGATTGTGTAAAGCAATTCCCCGCGTTATTTGGCGATATTAAAGAAATAGTAGGGGGCACTAAGCCTGCGAGAAAGACACGAGAAGAACGTATCGCTACTGCTAAAGAACGGACTAATACCTTAAAGCGCATCGCTGCCGCTCAAGATCAGGCTGATACCTTAAAGCGTTTAGACGGCGCTCTCTCCTTTGAGGATATATTGCAAAATCTGGAACAATTTGATTTCTATTATCACATTGACCAAGTTAGCGAGACGGATGCAGATGGAGTACAAAAGGCCAAATGGTTCATTACGCGGTTGGTCTTTGTCGGTATAATCAAGGGCCACGACATGATGACCTTGGATGAGGATAACCTACCTTGCCTAGCCAGAGAAAGCGGTTCAGAAAAGCCTGTTTTTAATGAGCGTCTGGTGCGGGCTATTCGTGAAAGTTTAGTACTCAACGATCCGAAATTAAAATGCACCTGGATTGTGGTACCGTTAAATGAGCTTGATAATGGCCGTGGCACACTCTTGGTGGATGGTATGGCGGGTATTACCGGGGCTGATTGATACGGGAACGACAACAGGTCCTTTGCCGTTATTTACTAAGCGCATTTAGCTTCTCGAAGACAGCCAGCGTATCGGGGTGATCATCGCCAAAGTTATGTTGATAGATTTTGCCTGCTTTTTTTAAGTAGTCGCAGGCTTTAGACACATCCCCTTGGGCTATAAGCAGCAGCCCCAGATTTCTGAGGCTAAGTGCCTCAAGGGGGTGATTTTTTTGTAGAACCTGTTGGCGAATTTGTAACGCTTGCTCAAGATAGTGCTGGGCTTTATTCAAATGGCCTTGCTGTTGGAACAACAAGCCTAAATTGTTCAAACAATGAGCCATAGAGGGATGTGGCTCGGTGAAGGCCATTTGAAATATGTTCAAAGCCTCTTCTAAGTGTACCTGTGCTAGTGACAGATCACCGAGATCACGTAAAAGCCCCCCAAGATTATTGTGCGTAAGGCCTGTTTCAGCATGTTCATTGCCAAACACATTTTGACGGATGGTGAGTGCCCGTTCATAGTATGATCGCGCCTCATCAAGTTGGCCCATATTTTTTAATAATATACCGATGTTGTTTAAGTTCATGCCAATAACATTATGATTTGAATCATATGCATTTTCATTAATCGCAAGTGCCCGCTTTAGATGATTTAGTGCAGTTTCTAAGTCACCAAGATTTCTAAGAGTAAGCCCCAAATTATTTTCATATTCAGCGGTCAATGGATGCATGTCGCCGGACTTTTGCTGGCTAATCACCAGCGCTTCTTCGAAGTACGACTTCGCAGTATTAACATCGCCGTAACTAAAGTGCCATTGTCCCAGAATGTTTAAGATGTCGGCAACGGCCACATCGTCTTCGCCTAGAATATCTTTCTTAATGACTCGATAGTTGTGAAATGAAGGTTTTCCAATTTTGACAAAAGAGACAAAAGTCATCTCAATAGATTGCATCAAGAAAAAGTGCAGAAAAGGAGCCATCAAGATGCAATTGCCGATAGTAAATGTAGCGCCACTGGTCAAGGAGCATAGCGAAACCTTTCGTTCAGTATTTGCCAATCGTAAACAGTTTCGCCACTTTGAAAACTATCTGACGGGTCTGATGGTCTTGGACAACAAAAGCATGGCAAATATTGCCCGTTGCATTCTAGATAGTGCAGATAAGACGAATGTATCACGGTATCTGAGTGAAGCTCCTTGGCGAGCCGAAAAACTCAATGATGAGCGTATAGTCAGAGACAGCACAATACCAACGTTCAGAGTCAGAATCGGTATTAGCGATTGACGATACACTATGTGAACATGTGGGAAGTCTGTTCGAGTATATCGACACCCACTACAATCATAGCAATGGTCAGCATCCACTGGCTCATAACTTAGTCACAAGTCACTATGTCAGTGGCGCTATCCGTTTTCCGGTCGATGCAAGTATCTACCGACGGTACGAAGAGTTTACCGACTGGGAAGCATTTGTGGAAAAACATTTCCCAGTGACCGAGATTCCCAAGAAAAAGAAAGAACGAACCGCTTTTCATAAACGAGTGGATAGCCACCTATTAACTGACCCCGCCTTTCGAGAGCGAGACGAAGCGTTTAAGACCAAGATAACCATTGCCAGTGAACTGGTTGAAAAAGCTGTTGAACGAACCCTTATCTTTGGTTGGGCTCTCTTCGATGGTTGGTATCTCGCTCCAGATTTTCTAGCTGTACTCGATCGTCTGAATAAAGATTGGATCAGCATCTTGAAGTGCAATCGCAATCTGGAGACAAATAGTTTTCGTTTGCGGGATGAAGATGGTCAGCCGATAACTTTCGAGGGCCACATATTAAAGTCAAAGAGTTGGTCCCCTACATCCCCCAGAATGCCTACAAGCCTGTCACCATTGATGGTCGTACTTACTACACCTTTACCATGACTGTGCGTATCCCTTCTATCGGCAAGGTACGCATCGTGATTAGTTTTGATAATCCTGAATTGCAAGACAATTATGCCGTTTTAGTGACCAATCGCACCGACTGTAATGCCAAACGCATTCTCTCGATTTACCTGCTTCGTTGGCCTATCGAGACGGTTTATCAGGATGGTAAACAACTGCTTGGTCTTGATGAATATTGCATGCGAACTGCCCACGCCTTTCAAAAACATTGGTCTCTGGTCTTCGTGGCTTATTCTCTCTTGCACCTTGATTGTTTGGGACCATCATTGGCTAAAACTCAATTCTCGCCCAGCAAATCCCTTGGTGAGGCTACCCGGCAGCAAACTCAGTCACTGATTCAAGATCTCATCTTGACGGCTCATGATGCCTTGAATGACGGACAGGAGATTGCGGAGGTCTTCGCTACCCTTTTCGCCAAACGGCAGGTCTGCTCTGCTTAATTTGACTTTGTCAAATCTGGCACCTGCTCAAAATACAACTATCGAGTTAATGACTAGACTTTTTTCTAAATGGGGCAAGGCTTCATCCGCCTTGCCACTAGAATGGAGCAAATATCCCAACCACTTCATGCTTTCGGCGGTATCGAGGTGATTGTCTCCCAACAACCGTTGTTGTATTGCAAGTGCCTTTTTAAACAGCTACGGCAAAAGTCGGGTACAAAAAATGACCATAAGGGGTGAAATCCTAGAGCAGCCCTCTGTTTGCATGAAAAATT
The DNA here is from genome assembly GCA_019217005.1 of Chloroflexi bacterium TSY. The sequence continues at coordinate 20,647 of JAHBNG010000121.1, read as the reverse complement.
TGTACCCGACTTTTGCTGCTACTGTTTTAAAATAAGGCAAGGCACCCTCATAATCGCCGATTTGCCACAGGTGCTGCCCCAGTTCGCTACTCAGCTTGGCACTCTGTTCATCTTCGCGGCTCTGGGCGACATCCACCACCGAGCGCAAATGCAATTGCCAAGCCAACAGCGGCATCGGATATTCAGTTTTGTTGATCTGTGCTGTCTCTTCGAAAACAACAACCTCCACCCGTTTTTTGGGTCGACTCCACCGCATCTTGGGCCACGTCCCGCACAAAGGCTGCCACCAACCGATGTATGCGCAGAACGTCATCTTCCTCCGTTTCAATCAGACCCAGCTCGATGAGCCGTTCAAATGCATCGTTGGCCTGTCGCGCGTCAATGGGTTGGTCGGGGTCCAACCCCAGCGTCTTGACCAACAGCGTATACCAGATCGGTTCACCTGGGGCAAAGTGCGCGGTGTGGACCAACAGCGTGTGCGCCAGAGCATCCCGTTCATCGTTCAGATCCAATCGATCATAGCTCAAGGCAAAGGTGCGCCCCACGTGCTGCACATGACCCGTTGGGGAGATACCGCCTGCGGTGAGGGATGGGTGGTCCAGCAGCTTCGGATCGCGCAACTCGGCCAGGTACTGCTCTGGCGACACTGCGCGACGATAGCGGTAGAGGTAGCTACCAGCCAGATGCAGGGCAAGCGGCAAATCGCCCACCTCTTCGGCAATGGCAAAGAGGCTGTCCGCATTGGCATCAAGGCAGTGTTTGCGCAGCAAGTCAATGCTTTCGCCGCGGGTGAGCACCCCCAGCGCCAGCATGGAAACGCCCAGCGTCAGTTCCCAATCTCCTCGTCGACTCGTCACCAGCACGCGACAGCCGCCCGTCGTTGGTCGCCACTGATCCAGCAGGGTCGGGTCTTCACAATTGTCAAAGACGAGCAGGCGCGGTATTGGCATTTGCCAGGCCCGCTGTACCAAACGCACTTGCTCATCCAGCCCGCGACGGCCAAAGTCGGGACGCAGGTCCAGTGCACCAACATCGCCACACGCGGCGACCTCGGCTGGCACGGCCTCCGCATTGTCAAAGCTCATCCAAAAGACGCCACCGGGGAAGAATTGCCCATAGCGATGGACAAATTCGCAGGCCAGTTGCGTCTTGCCGATACCGCCTAACCCTGTAGCCGCAGCCGTTTCAATCTGACTGACGGCCGCAGCCCCGCCAGCATCCAAGGCACTTGCCAGCGCGCGCAAGTTTGCATCGCGCCCCACAAAGTGAGGGTTCCGGCGCAGCGGCATCAATGATCCGGCAGGTAAGACGCCATGGGCCGGCAGTTCTGCAGTGGGGAGTGTCGGTGGAATGGATGTGGGTTCTGAGGGGACTTCGTCACGTGCCAGGGGCTGATCTCCGATCATCGTTGCTGACACGGCACTGACAACGGGTATCAACTTACCATCAAGGATGCGCTGATAAAGACGTTCCGTCTCATCATCTGGCGCTACGCCAAGTTCCTGCTGCAACGCATCATAGCAGCGATCATACTGTGCCAGGGCTTCGGCACGGTGCCCTTGCCGAGCCAATGCGCGCATCAGGCGGCGATGGGCCGGTTCATGCCACGGGCTGAACGCCAATTGGCGACGCGCCGGATCAACTACTTGCGCATATTGCTCGGCTTCTTCTGCTAAGTCGGCAACATGGGTGATGGCAGAGAGTAATTGCTGATGAAGATATTCACGCATGGTGGCAACCCAGTTATCAAACTCTGAAGCGTCGGCGACGGCAAAGCCAGCCAGAAAGTCGCCTTGATAGCAGTTGAGGGCTGTCTGCAACTGGTTAGAAGCTATCGTGAGATCATTGTGGCGCAACGCTTGACTGATCGCCTCTTGGAATTTCCCTACATCTACGGCACAATCACTGTCGGCATTCCACTGTACCGTCTGTCGCGTGATTTGCAGAAAGGGTGGCTCTGCTTCACGATTGCCAATCACCTTTTGCAGACGGCTCAACGTCTTTCGGAAGTTGGCGTTGGCCTCTTTGGACGGTTGTTCGGACCAGAGTAGGTCGACAAGGGAGTCGCGCTGATGGACGCGTTCAACTTCTACGGTTAGGTAGGCCAGCAAGGCTTGGACCCTGACCGAGCGGAATGTTGTAATCGCTTCGTCCTGGCGTGACGCCGTGTAGGTTCCCAGTAGCGTTACTGTTAGGTAGGGCATGAAGAAACGGCACGGGACATTGCTCTCATGATGGGCAACAAGATAGTTCATTCTACCATCAGGTATACTGAGCACTGCCATAGATAAAATAAATTAGACCGTGTTTGGGGCGGGAACGATGCCTATCAGTTTGCCTTCTTGAACCGTTTCTACCACGAATGTTGTTCTCGGCTTTCGAACACGATCCCCGCGCTTTTTACCTGACGGGGATGAATTACCGTAACCTTAGATTGAGGCATAGGGATCGGCAGCATCTCGTAGACCATCCCCCACAAAATTGAAGCACAGAATCGCAATAATCACGAATAACCCCGGCGTGAGCAGCCACGGTGAGTCGGCCAGCACAATGATCCGCTGGGCATCCTTGAGCAGCACTCCCCAACTGATGGCCGGCGCCTGCAAGCCCAGACCAATGAAACTCAACGCTGTCTCGCCCAAAATCATGCCGGGAACACTCAAGGTTAGTGAAGCAATAATGTGGCTGGTAAACGAAGGTAGCATATGCTTGAAGATGACGCGTGCCTCGTTCGAGCCGTTCAGTTGAGCGGCCATGATGTACTCTTCTTCGCGCAGCGCCATAAATTTGCCCCGCACAACGCGCGCCAGACCGGTCCAGCCAACCAAGGAAAGGATCACGACAATGCCAAAGTAGATCTGAACCACCGACCAAGTTGGCGGCAGGGCCACGCTCAAGGCCATCCACAGCGGCAACGTTGGGATTGAACGCAGAAATTCGATGATCCGTTGAATGATCAAGTCAGTGACGCCGCCAAAGTAACCAGAGACGCCGCCCATGACGATGCCGATAATAAAGCTAATGGCGATACCGAGAAGTCCCACGGAGAGCGAGATACGTCCGCCATAGATGATGTGCGAAAGAACGTCCCGCCCCATCTTGTCCGTGCCCAAGAGAAAGAGTGTACCCTCCTCGACGCCAATCAGATGAATGTCGCTTTCAAAGAGTCCCCACATCCCGTAGGGATCGCCCTTGACAAAAAAGCGAATCGGATATTTCTGTGATGGATCGAGTTCGTAGGTGGTCTTGAAGGTCTCCATGTCCATCTCTGACGTCATGCCGTAGACAAAAGGACGCAACTGAAAGCCACCCTCATCGACAAAGCGAATCCGTTGGGGCGGCATGAACATGAAGTCAGTATCATGATGGGTTGGATCGTAAGGGGACAGGAACTCTGCAAAGATGGCACCCAAATAGAAGAGGACAATTATGAACAATGCAGCGACGGCCACCCGATGGCGCATAAACTTCCAACGTATCAACTGCCATTGGGTCGCAACCTGAAGTTCCTCTTCGACCAGGTTTGCGGTTTTGTTACCCGAGGAAATGGGTTCATCCATCACTGCCATATGTTCGTACCTTTTTGTTGCAAGGTTGCAGGGTTGCAAAGTAGCAAACGATGCTTCAATCTTCCCACTTTGCAACATGCCACTTTGCAACCCTGTCAAATCGCACCCCGGATCCGTGGATCCAGCCAGGCAAGCAGAATATCGGACATAAGGGTTCCGATCAGGGTTAATGTGCTCAAAATCATCACGATGCTTCCGGCCAGAAACATGTCTTGGCTCAGCAACGAACCGACAAAAAGAGGCGCAATGGTTGGCAACCCCAATACGAGTGACGCCAGCAGTTCACCATTGACCAGCGTTGGTAAGGTCCAGCCGATGGTGCTGGCTACCGGATTCATGGCGATACGGAAAGGGTATTTGACCAACAGCTTGCTTTCGCTTAAACCTTTAGAGCGGGCCACCATGACGTAGGGTCGTTCCAATTCGTCCAGCAAATTGGCGCGCATCACGCGAATCAGACCAGCCGTTCCTGCTGTACTCACGACGACTGCCGGCAACCAGATGTGTTTGAGCAGATCCACAAACTTGGCAAAACTCCAGGGTGCCACCATATATTCGTCAGAGAAAAGTCCAACTGCTACATTGCCTGTCGCCACGAAGTAATACCAGAGAATCATCAACGCCAGCAGAAAATTGGGCGTCGCCAACCCAATAAAACCAATCAGCGTAAAAACGTAGTCACCCAGCGAATATTGATTGGTTGCCGAATAGAGACCAATCGGAATGGCCAGGGCATAGGCAAAGAGTAGTGAGGCCACCGAGATCGCCAATGTCCACGGCAAACGATCCGCAAGCAGCTTTGTCACCGGTTGGTTCCATTCCAAAGAACGTCCCAAGTCGCCCTGTAAAATATTGTTCAGCCAGCGCAAATAGCGGACATAAATGGGCTGATCCAGCCCATAACGCAGACGCAGGGAGGCGATCTGGGCCGGATCGACCGCCTCTTGCTGCTGGATCAACTGGTCAACATAGGCATCCATAAAATCGCCTGGCGGGGCTTCGATAATGACGAAGGAAATGATGGATACGACCACCAGCGTCGGAATCATTAATAGAATGCGACGGGTAATATATCCTAACATGATGGCTTTCGTTTAATGGTTATGTGCTGGGTACTTCAGCAATCGCTTTTTTCAGATCGGATACGACTAGATCGTCCGGTAGTGAATCATACCCATAATCGTCTTCGCAATAGACGTATGGTGGCCTATCCGAACCAAACTCCCAATTGACCGATACAAAAAATAGACCATTGACGCCAATATCAAACGTGGCATACATAATCCCTTCCGGCTCATATGAGACTTGCCAGCCAAAAGCAGTTCCTTCCCATGACTCGCCTTTGGCGTGCAGTTCGTGTGCAAATAGAACAATGTCTTTTAATTCAGGAATTATGACAGGAATTACTGCAACCCCGTCGTCGGTAGGACCCACAACTGGGCGATTGGGTAGCGTCACTTGTCGCGTCTTCATTCTGACTAAATATTTCTGCCATAGAATATCCCAGTTTACTGACTTAGTCCAAATGTAGAGCGGCAAGATAGATCGCCGATGGTGCCAGACTAGAGCCGCTACCTTCATGACTGGAATAGTATGAAAGCAATCCTTTGTCAATATATCTGTCGAACGGAGGCTAGTTTGACGCTCGAAGTCATCAGAACATTCCTGCCACAAAAGTAGCTTTTGGCAGAGGGGAGCTACCTGAAACCTGCTACGATTTAAAAAGAGAGCGTAGGCATCGTGCGAAGACGCCTGTCTGTCTTGGGTACGCAGACGCGAGCCGTGGGATGTCTAACCCTGTTGCAAATAGAGAGTATAGCGTGTTGGATGAGTCTTGTCAATCAGATTCGATCTCTCAGGTGCATTTCACGATGGGAACGGTAACACAAGAATACAATGCATGGATGAAAGAACGCATCGAACATCCAACCAACTGCTCAACCGCGTGACGTGCAACGTCCTTTCTATTGGACCAAAGAAGAGTATGATGTCACCCCTTCAGTATCCTGTACATCGGCTCGGTAGAGCCAAGTTCCATCTTTGACGTAGTGTACAGCAAACGCCAAACGCTCTCGATCTTTCGAACGGTTGGCATATGAACCGTGAATCGTCATGCCGCTGAAAAAAACCCCGCTGCCACCAGGAACAGTGAGCATGACGATCTGGGCTTCATCTAGGTCGTCTATCTGGAAGGAATACATTTTCTGATTCCACTCGCGGCCGTCTTTGCTTCGCATCAGGTAGACCTTCTCCCAACTAGCATGTTCTGCATCATCCTCGTTCAAATGGGTTGAGCGTAGTGGTTGATGGTTGCTGCCTGGCACCACGCAGAGACCGCCATTTTCAGGGTCCGTGTCGCTCATGGCGATCCAGCAGGCTATTAAGGTATTTGGCTTGCTAGGTAGATAGTGCGTATCTTGATGCAACGCGACACCTGCTCCCCCTATCCCCACTTCCGCGGCTGGATCCTTACGCATATACATTGTCTGTACAATCCGCGGCATGCCTTGCAAAATTTGTGCCGCAACTCCGGCCACGTTGGGGTGTTTGGCCACATAAGCAAACTTTGGATCGGCTTTATGTGATTGTAGACCCTGTTGATACTCAACAGGTTTCGGTTGAGCCTGATGATCAAGAAAATCCGCTACCTCCCGCTTGGTCAACAAATCATGCACAATCAAAAATCCCTCTGCGTGAAACTGATCGAGTTGGTCTTGGGTTAGCTGAATTGGTTGGATTGTATTCATTGGTCTTAGAACCATCATATACTTGTCCAGAGAAGTTGCCGATTAAATCTCTCAGATCGGAAATGGCGAAACGCCCGGATGGTGATGAGAGAATCTTCTGGGAGAATCAATTATCGGTGGAAGACATACAGGTCTCGGTTATCTAGCGGCAACGTCACGCGCTTACCGAGCCGATGACTCTCCGCCACAGCCAAACACGCCTCTGTCAAATGATGCGCGACCTCAATGTGCCCTAACGTTTGGCGACCTTCCTCGTGTGCAGCAACCAAATCTTCCAGGCAGAATTGGGTTGTACTGTGGGCTGGAATGGTGGGGACAGGTACATCCTCAAATGCACGACCCCGCGAATCACGAGCTTTGCGTAGCTGGACACTCTCGCCATTGTTGAGAACCCGTACACTGCCTGCTGTGCCTATCACCTCAAATTCCCATCCTCCTGCGTGAACGCTCGTCCCTTCAACACCATTTTCGAAGACGACCTGGTAGATACCATCGGGATCTTGGTCCAACCGATTGCTTTCCAGAGAAAGATTGCGTGGAAATAGTTCACCCCAAACGCTAACGATTTTGGGGTCGCCCAACAGAAAGCTGAGAGTATCCAGCGAGTGAATGTGGCCGTGGAGCAGATTGGTGGCGGCATAATGAACCGCCGTGCGTGGTTCGCCAATTTCGCCTTGCTCGATCAACTCCTTGGCCTGATGATAGGTGCGGTTGAAGCGGCGCAAGACACCAGTGTTAAAGAGATTTTTATGTTTACGAACTGCTTCCAGGATTGCATCAGCCTCGCGTCCAGAACACGCAATCGCTTTCTCACAGAAGATCATGGGGACATCAGCTTCCGCGCTCTTGACCGCCATCTCGGCATGAAGATGACCACGTGTACAGATCGCCACCATGTCTGGCTGTTCCTGGCGCATCATCTCCAAATAGTCGGCATAGAGTGCGTCTACCCCCCACCGTTCCCGGAAATCAGACCGTTTGTCAGAGTCAATATCGGCACCAGCCACTACCTCAAGACGTTCGCTCGCTCGACACGCAGCCGCCACAGAATAGGGTGGCGCGTCCGTCGGCATTTCGTCATCAATGGTGCTGCCCATGCGACCTAATCCAACAATGGCAACGCGATAAGTTGATTTTGTCATATCTCTCCCCCCATAGTCTTCGAACCACAACTAAATAACTTCATAAACAGCAGCCATCGATTTGCCCAATCGTAGAACAAACAGCCTGATCATTCCCGTTCCACAAACGAATAGACAATGCCACTTCCCCAGAACGATAACAGACGCCGTAGATCCCTCAGGCACCAATACGACCAAACAGCCTCAAAGACACTCATTCACAATTGACAATCGACAATTGACTATTGACAATTATACAGACTCTCCCATGGACCCCACTGCGCCTCAACACGTTGAACCGCCATCAGCGACTCTATCAACGAACCATACTCTTTCTCCACATCGCTTTCAATACCGACCGCTTGCCCGACGACATACTCTGCCCCCACATCCGAATAGCAATTGCCCCGTCCGCACAGCCCTGCTACGCCATAGAGCTGTCTCTCCTCATCGAATAGCCCGATCTGGGGCAAGTCGTCTGCCGTAAAAGATTGCAGACCACCCCACCGATGCGTGATCGAGACGTTCGTCAGGAGAGGAAAAAGCTTGGCAAACTCAGTATCCAGGCGCCGCTGATGGGCGATGGATGGCCGAAATCCCTCTGACGTCAATTGGGGATGAGGCTGTCGGTCGATGGTAAATTGAGGAAAGAGACTATCCGGTTCTTCCCGCGCGCGACCACCACCAAAGAGCAGACGGAAGCGCCCATCTGGCTCGATAATCTCGCGCCACCAGGCCATGACCGTCCCAAAGCTGCCGATACAGGGGCGCTCCGTCAGTGGTTCAGTGACAAAGACCTGACCCCGTTCAGCGCGCAAACCGCGTTCCAGACCAGGTACCATCTGAGGTGCCAGTGCGTTGAGGGCCAAAAAAACGCGGGGCGTGGAAACAGCGCCTTCACCGGTCTCCACTCGCACTGCTTCGCCTTCCCGCACAATTGAATGCACACGGCTCTCTTCATAGAGGGAGACATGAGGCAAGCGGTTGATGGCCTCGACCAGACCGAGCAGATACTTGCCTGAATGGAACTGCGCATCGGTCTGATAGATGATACCCCCTGCATAGTGAGTGCCGCCGGCCAACTTGCTTGCCTCCTGTTCATCCAAAACGGCGACATCGAAACCATCAGCTTGCAGCAACCCGGCATCGGCTTGATAGCTCTGTAGCGTTTGCTCACAATCGGCTTGATCCAGACGCGCAAGATAGGTATAGCCATCAACCTGATAATCACACGCAATGGCGTATTCCTCAATCTGGCCACGAAGCAGGCGGTGATTGTCCAAACCCAATTGCCAGAGCTGGCGCGCCTTCTCTCGTCCGTCACGCGCAATCGAGTCGGCATAGCTCAACGCCGCACCGTGGTTGATGCTGCCCTGATTGCGTGAAGAGGCTCCGTCTCCCACCCGTCCACCTTCGAGCACAACGGTACGTAGACCATAGCGATTTAGGCAGCGTGCCATCTTGAGTCCACAAATCCCTGCCCCGATGACAACAGCATCGGCAGTGACTGTTTGGGCCAGGCGTGGATAGTTGGGTCGGGGAAGATCAAGCCAGTAGGGCAGACCAAATTGAGAGAGAGAAGTGTTCGGAGACATAAAAATTCGGCTCATATATGAAAGTAGGTGAAAAGTATGTAAAATACTTTACTTTCTGGTAAAGGCTTGAGTGACAAAGGGCAAACCGAAAGGGGCGGAAAAAAGAATCCACCCTGAAAAAACGGGATAAAATGTAAAAATAGTGCTCGGCTAGTTTAAGCAGCGGCATTGAGGCGGCGATGAGCGAGAACGCCTTTAGGTAAATGGTGTGAAACCGAGGCCTTTTTCCGAAAGTCAGGGTCGAGTTGGTCAGGAGTTGGAAAAAGAGCACTCGAGAGAACACGGCGCAGCCTGCCGGGAGTGGCTTGAGGCTCTCGATCCCAGTAGCCAGTCGGTATGGGAGGAAGAGAAGCGGCTAAATGGGAAAGAAGATTCCCCAGTTCAGGTAAGCGGAAACAAGCCTCATCGGCATGAACAAATTGACGATGTAAGCCAATCATCTGCTTGGAAGCCAAGGGGGGAGGTTCAACAGGCCAGCGTTCCAGGTAGACAAGATAAATGGTTTCAGGCTGCAAAGTCATAACGGTCGCCAAAACCAAAGGTGTGTTGTAGGCCGGATCCTGAATGACGTAAATCGAGTAGGTACGGTTGGCTGTATCCACCTTGGTTGTTCTGGGGACGAGATTGTGCCATGCTCAGTAGATCCAAATTTCAGGTTTTGAGAGAGAATTCTGGCTAAACAGTTGACATAAATACAAATTTGCCGGTCGATATCTAGTTTTTGCGTTAGATTTGGGCGATTTTCAGATATGAAATAGGTTGTTTTCTGTAACCGAAATCTGAATAAATGACTCCAAAATCCCTGCAATCTCGACTGAAAATAGCCAAAAACGCCAAATTTGGATCTACTGATGCTTGATAGCAAATCAGGCGACCACTATAGAGAAAGCGACCAGACGAGTCCGGAGTTGTAGCCTCGAGTCGCTTTCCCTTATAGCTGCGAGAGAGCGGACGCACAATATCACCATATTCAGGTGGTCTGCCTTTTTCTTTGCGTTTGGGGAACTCATTGCGGCGCACTGTGCAGTTAATGGCTTCCCGCAGGACAAATCGGTCGATGCCGCTTTCTAGCATTTCTCTGATTGTAAACCCGGCATCGACCACCGCCACTTCGTCTGACTCCAGTGATTTCTTCGTCTCTGTCAGCAGCTTTTTCCGAAACTCACTTTCCTTTGTTCCAACCGTGCATCTCATGATTGCCTTGAGCAGTGGCACTCGCTTCCCGCCTATCTCCCCGAGCATCACTCCAAAGATGAGCGGGCAATGCCCGACGAGCCGTTGAGTTATAGAGTCGGTTCACTTTCCCTTGCAGCTTCGGTCGCCAGAACCCTGTGATATCTATGCTTTTCACTCGGTACCCTTCTAACTTTTTTGCCTCCCATTCCCCTTTCCACTTCTTCTTGCCACGACCCCAGCAGACTTGTGATATCCCATGATCCATATCGAAAGCTCCACCAGCTTCGCCGGAGCTCCTCATCTTCAAACCCGCTTTCTTTCAATGCGCTATGGATTGCTCCTCGACTTTTCAGAAACGACCCATTCAGCATTGCCCACATCAGACGCATTACATTTACGTTTGTTCCCATCGGCGTTACTTGCAATACATTCATCAGTACTGCTATAGTTATTTCTGGCGCGGTTAGCATTCCTTCCTCCTTTTTGGGTTCTCTACCTTTAGGATGAACTGCTAACCGCTTTTTGTCACATTTCTCACCTCATCTCTTTTCTTTTACCAGAAAGTAAAGTAAAATAGGGAAAGAGGTCAATGAGAAAAAAGAAAAGAGAAAAAGAGCCATGAAAATGCGATATCCGATCCAAGAACTGATGAGCGAAGAAGGCTGTTATGAGAGATTGTTAGAGATCTTGCATCCAGAAGGGATGCAATGTCCAGATGGACATAGATTGCCAGAAGGGCAAGCGCCTCACAGTCGAGAGCGAGCCCCGGGGAATAAGTACAGATGCCGAGAATGCGGCAAAGTATACGATGCCTTTACGAATACAGTCTGGTCTGGAACGCATTACAATTGTGTGACGATAGTCTTAGTGATGCGAGGCATCATTCAAGGGACACCAACGCTGCATCTATCAGAGGAACTGTCTCTGAACTATAGTACGTTGTTGGAGCGTCGCCATCGGATCCAGAATACGGCGTTGCTCCAAGCCGCAGCCGCTTCCCCCTTTTTCGCGATTCTGTAGCTGAAGCCGATGAACTGTACCAGAATGCAGGAGAGAAAGGCGATTACCATCCCGATCCAGATGACCCGCCCAGACCTCGAGCCAACAAGCGCCGTGGACGAGGGACGATGGAGAACGACCGACCACCGATTCTGGGCGTTGTGGGACGAACCTCTGGCCAAGTCCAGTTCACGGTCTGTGACAACACACAACAAGCAACCATTGTTCCTTTAGTTGTTGCTTGCTCTCTCCCTGGCACCACTCTCTATACCGACGAGTGCAACGCCTACAATCCCATTGCGGAGACTGGTCGCTCTCATGCCACTGTTTGTCACTCCCGGTACGAATGGGCTCGCGATGATGATGGCGACGGCATTCGGGAAGTTCACTGCAACACCATGGAAGGCATTTGGACTGGTCTACGCAATTTTCTGCGTCCCTTTCGGGGTGTTCATAAACGTTATCTTGCCCAATATGTTGCCATCTTTGAATGGACTCACAATCTCAAATTTGTCAATGACTCCTTTCTTCGCTCTCTCATTGACTCCCATTTCACCTATTTTCATTCATGAGCCAAAAATTCTCAATTAAACTTCACAATTCACGATTCGCTAGACTCAGTAGATCCAAATTTCAGGTTTTGAGAGAGAATTCTGGCTAAACAGTTGACATAAATACAAATTTGCCGGTCGATATCTAGTTTTTGCGTTAGATTTGGGCGATTTTCAGATATGAAATAGGTTGTTTTCTGTAACCGAAATCTGAATAAATGACTCCAAAATCCCTGCAATCTCGACTGAAAATAGCCAAAAACGCCAAATTTGGATCTACTGAGACTGTAAATTTAGGCTGCCTGGGCGTATGGTCACGCTGCATCCGTAAGCTGCGGTTCTCAACCGGCACAGAAACGCGCGCTCCACCACGTCGATGTGATTCAATAAAGCCAAAAATCAACTCCATATTAAGAAGTGCAATCTGCGCGCCACAACGCGTCGGCGCGCCCGTATCGAGTGAGTGGACCAGATCCTCGACGAGACGCAGCGTAGAGCTCGCTGGCGAAATCTCTGGAAAATTCTCGACTACAAGCCCCGTTCTCCCCTGAGGATCAATCGGCACGCGTCGTCGATAGTGCCACTCCATCCCGTCGTTCAACGCGCTGATCACACCATCCTCGCAGATGGCCTCAAATTCAACGCCACGTGGACTGAGCATGGCGTAGGCTGTCACCCCATTGGCAAAACGAATAATGCCTTCCCCTCGCGGATCTTCGCTCATGATATCGCCATCGAAGATATGATCGCCGTCTGGCAATGTGGCCTGCACCCACTCCACAGGCTGATCGTTGTTGAGATGCACAAGCGTGTCAAACATATGGCTGCCCGTGTTGAAAAGGGTGCCATTGTTGTAGGCGATGAGGGTCTTGAGCGCACCCAACTCACCACTGTCAATCACCTCTTTCATCTTGTCATAGAAGACAGACCAGCGGCGGTTGGTGCCAAGGTTGAGAAAGACGTTGTTGCGCTCTAGCGCTTCGGCCATAGAATCGGCTTCGGCCAGAGAAGAAGAAAAGGCCTTTTCTGCATAGATGGCCTTAACCCCATGATCTGCCGCGTAAATCACGATCCCGGCGCGCGGCTCCGGTTGGGTGGCCACGCTAACGATGTCTAGATTTTCGCGAGCGATCATCTCCCGATAATCAGTATATTGGCTGGCTTTGGGCACATTGTAGCGGTTGCCAAACTCTTCCATCACGTCGACACGCAAATCGGCACAGGCTACGAGGTCGGTACGGGTGCAGTAGGTGAAACCTGCTGCGTGAGAATAGGGTGGCACATGTTTCGGTGCACCGACCACTTCATTGTCGATAAAACCACCCATGCGACTCCAACCAATAACAGCGGCGCGATAGGTTTTCATGATAGACGATCCTTTGTGGCTGGGAATAGATAAGTTTACGAAGAGCGATTTTGCAACGGCAAATCTACACGGACGTTGCCACGCCGCTGAGATTCTAGAAAGCCAATCATAATCTCGACGACTTTGTGTCCATCGCGGGCTGACGAGACAGGCGTTCCTCCTTGATCAAGCAGTTGGACCAATTCCTGAATCCCAGCGGGAATCCCAGATACAGGCCATGCGGGTGCGGTGATTGTCTCGACGGCACCATCTTTGTGCAAGATGGCTTCCTCGTTGTTATTCACCAAGAGATAGCCGCTGGTCCCCACAATCTCCATGCGGGACTTGGGTACCGGCGTCTGTTTGGAGCCGCCGCCATAAAAGGCGCGCACGCCGTTGGCAAAGTGAATGTAGCCGCTGGCTGATGGCTCGGTTGCAGGTACGTGGCCCCCGTCGCCTCGGTATTCAGTGTACTCTTCGTAACCTTCTTCCAATTCGGCAAAGACCCAGGTGGGTTCCGAATTGGCAAAGTAGCAAATGGCGTCAATGAGGTGAGTGCCGTTGCGGAAGAGCATGGCGCGTTCACCGTTGAGGGTGCCCACCATGTAGCGAACTGGCCCGATTATGCCCTTGTCCACAACCTCCTCTTTTAGATGACGCCACAGAGGAAACCAGCGGCGGGTGTGATCGATGGAGAGGATGGTGTGATTGCGTTCGGCGGCTTCTAGCATCCGGTCAGCGTCAGCTAGATTGGTGGCCATGGGTTTTTCGCAGAAGATCCCCTGAACGCCAGCGTTGGCGGCATCAACCACAAGATCCGCATGGCAATGGTCGGAGGTGGCCACCGTGACAATGTCTAGCTTTTCCGCCGCCAGCATCTCTTTGTGGCTGGTATAAAGCGCCAGGTTGGGCCACTCCACCTGCCAATGTTGTTGAAAGCTTTTCAGCATATCCTGATCCAGGTCGCAGGCGGCTGCCAACTCAGCATTATCCAGCCCCACTAGGCCAGAAGCATGCTGCACGCCAATGCCCCGACAGCCAATCACGCCCATACGGTATTTTGCCATGATGGTTTCTCCTATTGATTGGGTACTTGTAGAATTACATTCTGTGCATCAAAACCCCACGTCTCATTATAAACTAGGGGACGCGGTCGTGACGGCGGATAGTTTGGCGGTCGCTCTTCTGGATCATGTAATTCCAGTCGATCTCGTCCACGTACGCTGTCCAACCAAACGCGTTCTTCTGGAGCAGCCTCGACCTCGCGGCGCAGAATAAACTCGACATAATCGAATTGAGTAAAGGCAACATGGGCCAGGAATACCCGTTGTACGCTCTCTCCATTCCACGTTGACAGATCGGGTAAGATGATTGGCCCTGTGCAGACCTGAAAGGTTCCCGCCGCCACATTGAGATTGATGAGGTTGACCGGGTATTCGACAACCACGCTCAATCCCCGTTCCGCATCCTGATAGGCAGAGCGGGCATTGAGCAGAGCATGTGCCAAGGTCGCGTCGATCACCTGCTGAGGAGTGGTCAACTCGGTGGCATCGTGGTGGCAGCGGATCTGGATCTGATATTCCTGAAATGCCTGGCTGAGGTCGATGGCGGTGGAGATTTCTGGTTCATGGCTGGGCCGCTTGGCAATCGGCATTTGATGTGTACGGCTGAATGCCATCCGAAACTCATCGTTGGGTATCTGAAAGAGATTGCGCGTGGTAATGGTCTATTCCGTACGACAGGGAGCGCCGACAAAGAGCTCGAGAACGTGGTCGTTCTGCTCGTCATGTATCTGGCATTTTGCTTCCAAATTGAAGCGCACGTGGTGGATCGCACCCGGTTCATTCACAAAGCCGCCTGCGTATTTGTAATATGGATCGGGTGCCCACGGATGGGATTTCCACGTAAAGGTCGAGCGAGGAAAGTCAATCATGGTCATAGCGATTTTACAGGGTTTTCTAAGATTCCTAGTCCCTCAATTTCGCCACGAATGTGGTCACCTGGATTGAGCCGGATCTTCTTGGCACTGCCTACCCCGGCAGGCGTTCCTGTGCTGATCACATCACCCGGTTCGAGCGTTACAAATTGGGAGATGAAGGCAATGGCTTCCGCCGGCGAAAAGATCATTTGGCCGCTGTTGGCATCTTGTTGGAGTTCGCCATTGAGCCAGAGCCTCATACTCAGATTGTCGGGCGCAGCAATTTCGTCGGCGGTCGTGATCCAGGGACCTATCGGGCCAAAAGTATCGAGCCATTTACCCACCAGCCAATCAAAGAAATAGTCGCCCTCTTGCTCTGGCAGGTCTTTGCGGAAGGTCAGCTCGCGAGCAGAGATGTCATTAAAGATCGTGTAGCCACCGATATGGTCTGCTGCTTGCTCCGGCGTCAGGTCGCGACCCGCTTTACCGATGACAACAGCCAATTCCAGTTCCCAGTCGGCAAAGCTGGTGGAGGGCGGAATGCGAATCGCGTCGCCCGTGCCGATGATGGCCGTGCAGGGCTTCATAAAGAAGCGAGGGATCATCTTCTCTTTGCCAGGAAAATTGCCGCCACCTTCGAGAATATGCGAGGCATAGTTTCCAGCCAGACAGAGCATCTTACCGGGGCAGGGGAGCGGTGCCTCTAGTTTGATATCTGCTAATTTCTGTGTCAATTCTGCATGCCCTTCGGCTTTGGCCCAATCGATAGCAGATTGCGCGCTCGCCAATGCTGCCGGACCAGCAGCAAGGAAAGCCAGCGTACTTTCAGCAATCGATACATTTTCTTGTCCACTGGCTTTTAGGCATGCAGCAAGATCATAGACCTGGTCATCGACAACGGCACCGATACGATCTGTGCCGTCATAGTGATAGGTGGTCAGTTTCATTTTGATTTCTCCTTTGCAATTTGCGACCTTGGTCATCGTTTCGTCCAATTGTAGAACAAAGAGCTTGTTTGCTCCGCATCACAAACGAATCAACTTTGCCATTTGGCCGAAAACGATGACTAACACCCGATTTACTTAACTGGATGCCTATGGATAAAGCGCCACACTTTGCATCTTTGCAATAAACTCGGCGACAGGGACTTGTTGTAGACGCTCCGCTTCGGACAATGCACAGTGACGATTTTGTATGACCGATTCCGGTAAACGTTCAATGCTTTCTTGCAGTAGTGTCTCTACAGCTGGTGAGCCATATACTTCCAATGTCGGTACAGTTGCGTCAAGGTGGGCGGTTGGACTATAAGAATAGATTGCTTTTAATCGGGTATCCAACATTTGGTAGGCATAGTCGGGGAGTAGCTCTTCACCAGGCGCTGGCCAAAGATTTTGGGGCCAGAACAGACGGTTAATCTGATAGTCAAAGACGCATTTCAACATGC
The DNA here is from genome assembly GCA_019217005.1 of Chloroflexi bacterium TSY. The sequence goes on along the minus strand of JAHBNG010000121.1, from coordinate 4,182 downwards.
TTGTGGCGTTTGGTGTAGCTGTGATCCACTTATTGGCTGGCCAAACATCTAGCCAACCCCAAGCACCCCAAAGTTGTGACGATTGCGTGTATGTGTCGACATCGTTGGCACCAACAAATGCGAAATGCTGCGGATAGTCAAAAAACTCGCCACCACGAGAGCGATGGCTATCATAGAAAGCGGTTGTCAGAGCCAACAATGCTCGCCCGACGTGGAAGACACCATCTTCCAACGCAGGCGAAACCACGCCGATTCGATCAAGTTGATGATAATCGGTACAAAATTCACCGAACGAGAGTGGGCTTCGATCCTTTTGCGTCACTCGCCAGTATGCAAAATCATTCGCCTCTAACCGTGTACTTGTGTGCATAGTTCTACATTATCGATCCCAACGACTCGGATCCATCCCCGGTGCAGCATCAGCCATATTGGCGGGTTTGTTGCCTCCACCAAAATCCCAGTGGCGCGTATTGCGGTCCCCAAAAAACGCGCGTACTTGGTCTGGCAATCCAGCAAGATCATCTTCTTCCCACTGGGGAACCTCTTGGACAGTGGGACCAGCCCAGACCGGTCGATAGGCAATTGCCAGCATTTCACGTGCCTGGTTGCCTACATTGGGGAAGTTCCCATGAAAGACCTTGTGATTGATCAGGACCGCAGATCCGGCTTTGGCCGTCACCATCACCTCTTCAGGGTGGGAACTGTAGCGTTTATACGGATTGGCATCTGTGTGCATACTCAGATGGGAGCGCGGCACCACCCGAAATGGTGATACTTCCGGCGTCAGATCGTCCAAATAGTAGAGTACCCGCACCATAAATGGACAACTGCCCTCATAGCCGAAAATTTGTGAACCATAAGGCTGTCCGTCGGTATGGAGGCTGATACCGGGATGGCCCGGTTCAGAACGAGCATAGGCGTAGCTCATGAAGATGATTTCGTCGCCAAAGAGCGTCTGTAAAAAGGCAATCGTTGGCGGATTGGCAATCAACTCTGTGATGGCACCACCCGCAAATTGTACATTGGGAGAAACCTGTTGGTGGACGCTGTAATCGACGGCAAATGTATTTAATTTCGCAGTTTCAGCCTTTAGCCTCTCGATCTGCTCTGGCGTCAACAAGTCGGGCAGGACGAGATAGCCTTCAACCTCTATCTGGCGAATCCGATCGCCCAAGCTCAACTTTGACCAATCTCGACGATCGATTTGTAGTTGATGGTCCATGATCTTCCTCAGTCAATCTTGCGAGTCTGTACCACAAAGTGTGTAAATGAACTAGGTTCTCTCTATGACGATTTCGCTTATACACGCTTTGGGACAGTCTCAATCTTGCCAGTTGAAAATAACACCCAACATCGATTTCTCGCGGTGATAGGCCATCTCGTAGGCTTGCATCATCTCGCTGTAGTGAAAGCGGTGCGTAATCAGTCGTTTGGGTTCTAATCGGCCATCTGCCATCAACGAAATTACGTGTTCTGCAATATGATCCCATGCATAGCGATCATTGGTCTGCATCGGGTCAGGACTGTTGTCTGGATAGAGATACCCCGCCCGACCTGACACAGCAATCAGCGAGATACCCTTGTTGTAAAACCACTCCATGTTGAGCGGGTTAAAGCTGAGCGCTTCTTCGCCACGACCCAGCAAGCTGACGATCGAGACTCGTCCATTGGGTCGTACAATTTCCAGCGCATTCTGATAGGCAGGCCAGGGATTAGCCGTAAGGATCACGAGATCAATGCCCATGCCGTTGCTAAACTCATCCAGTTTGAGATCCAGATCAGGATCGTTGTAAAGGAAATTTGCGTGAGCACCCATTCGTTCAGACATTTCCAGGCGAATGGGGCTATTGCCAATGCCCACAACGCGCGCACCGAAAAGCGGCCCAAGGGCAACGGCACCCAATCCCAACACACCCAATCCAACCACCGCTACAGTTTCACCAGGCCGGAATTGGGCTTTGTGGTAACAATGGGCGCTGAGCGCGTAGAGATGGGCATAGACCGCATCTTCATCATGGACACGCTCCGACACTTTGACCAGACTATCGCTATCGGTGGTGATATATTCGGATTGGTGAGGCGCACGAGTGACGATACGGTCACCAACTTGGACGCGCGTGACGGCATCACCGATTCCACGTACAACACCCAAGTTGCTGTCACCAACCCAGCGCGGATAGTCGGGTGCACCTGGGACCTGTTCCGCTCCTTCATAATTTCCGCGATCTGTGCCGATCTTCAAGGCGGAGATGCGCGTCTCGACCCAAATTTCATGAGGCTTTAAGCTGTCTGTATCAAGAGGATGCTCCTCGATACGCAAATCACGGGGGCCGCGTAACATGGCGATCTTCATGGATATGCTTCCTCCTTCGTTGTTATATGGCACTCGTTCATAAATTCAAAATCAATGAGTCGGTTCTGCCCAGCTGAAAACGGTCAAATGAATTTTAAATTTATGGCAGTGTTCAGTATATTAGCAGTAGACTGCAACGCGGCGTGAGCATTCTCTATTACACGCAGTAGACATAATCCTGCACTTCTCAGTCAAAACAGACTCGAGCGTGCCAAATGGTCCGAGATTCTCTACTGCGTCTTTTTTCGCCATTTGAACGCTCTACCTCTGAGAAATCCTACTGCGTGTAATCTCTAACGCCGGCCCCGTTTGTATTAGAGAATGCTGCGCCATATATGGCGCGCCGTGCATGGCGACTCTGCATTGCGGTCTACTGATACTATTTCGTTTCGAATACTGGCATATAGACGCGAGTATTTGGATTGGTCACAATGCCACCACTGCGCGATTCTCCACTTTTGTTTCCATTTGTCCACTCCATAATGGCTCCACTGTTTACAATAACGCTTGTATCGGAACATGGGGCAACAGGTTTCGTCACGCTAATTTGTTGACGCGAGTCAGCGACACTTGATGATGTTTCGCTTTGTGTATTGATCGCATTCTGAATCGTAATTTGAGTTTCTGCAACGGTGATGAAATCTGGCGGTTTGCTTGCCTCGACCCGGACAGTAAAGGTGCCTGTCTTCTCAAAAACGTGCGTTGTGGCGGATAGATTTTGCGTTTCTTCCGTGGTCCCATCGCCAAAATCCCAGTCAAAGCACGTTCCAATCGGTGCACTGAAGTTGGTGGCAAAGGGGATTTCTTGATTTGCTGGGGCCTGCGAGGGTACGTTCAAAAACTCACCAGTTTGTGGTTGAATTCGTCTCGTTCGATAGGAGACCATCCCTTCTGCGTTTGGGTCTAGCTCACCCACTTGCCAGGAAATCGTCCGATCCTCTTCCGTGCCCTGGTTTTTGATTTCGACAATGTCAAGATAATCGGGAACCACATTTCGGATTTCAACATTTGTCAATTTGGTCGAACCATTCATGTAGCGAATTTGATAAGTAATATGATCGCCGGGTGCCGCATAGCCTGGATAGGGATAGATCGCCGTGCCTCCATCTGGCGTTGCCGTTGCAACTTGATGTGTCATTTTAACAACCACTCCCAGTGTCGGGGTTGCCATGCGTGTTGGGGCTGATGTGCGAGTTGGTGTGGCTGTTGGCGTGGAGTAAGTGATCTCCAACTTGGGAAATCTGTTCTCGCAATTTGTGCAGTCTTTTGAATAGAAACCGCGCCGATGGGGGGCTGGATTTTCGTTTCCATCCAGCCGCAGCCCAAAGTGAACTGTTCGATTTGAGTCATCTAACCAAACCTGTACAAGCTCTTTGAGCTGCCACGTAAACCAAGTTGATTCTGTGGTGACCTGGGTGCTCGCGGATTGAGTCGTGTCAATGCCAAGGGCGAGATGTTGATTCCATGTGAATGCTTCGTTAAAATCACCCTTTAGTGGGTACGCAGTGACTGTCATCGGGGCATCATTCGGTGTTGTGTCTGCCATAAAGAGTGAGAGGGTTGCCGTGTCAATCCGACTGCCTTTGGGAATCTCAGATAGGTCAAACTTAAGCAGACTCCGACGAGATTTTAACGCGTCTGTGTCATATCCAACCCAAATTCCAGCGATATCTGGCCGTGCTTGATTGGGGTCACCAGACACAACGTACGTATCAGCCACTGGATTGAAGATTTTGCTATCGCTTCCAATATGTTGTGAAAAGGCAAAACCAGGAGGCTCATATATGAAAGTAGGTGAAAAGTATGTAAAATAGGGAAAGAGGTCAATG
>JAHBNG010000117.1 GCA_019217005.1 Chloroflexi bacterium TSY | reverse complement strand
TGAAATGCTGACTAGCTACTGTTTTGCGTGGAAAAACATTATCTGAACATCTATAACAACTGTTGTTGGCTCATTTGCCATCGATGCATGACTTGAGTCATATCGGAATGATATTGTGTGCACATTTGGAAGCTGGGCATAATCATTTGCTCGAGCCACTTGGCTTCCGTGCAACGATCCAGAGAAAGGTCACCGCTTCCCCAAATTCCTCTTGCGTCTCTTCCTGGGCTAGCACAATTTCTAGATCGGCTGCTTCAATGAGTCGAACATTTGTTGCACTATCATAATGACTCCAATACATCGGCGCACCCAGCCAATCCTCCTCATACCCACCTTCCGAAGCATTCGCTCCTAAGCTGGCCACAAAGAGACCGCCAGGACGTAACCAAGAAGCAATTTTGCTTAGAAGAATGGGTTCCTCCTGTCTGGGTACGTGGATTATTGAAAACAAGGCCACAACGGCGTCAAAGCAATTGGGCGGAAAATCTAGTTGAGTCATATCAGCATGAATGAAGCGCGCGTTGGGAATCCTCTCCCGCGCGCGATCGATCTGCTTGGCCGAAATATCAACTCCAGTTACTTGATAATGCTCTGCAAGCTGTTCAGTTATGACCGCGCCCGTCGCGCAGCCCAATTCCAATACTTCTGATCTGTCGTTCAGGGTCTCAGTTAAGATGGACAGACAGCGAGCACGTTCTTCATCATCAAACTCCTCTGACCATTCTAGGTATCGATCGAGGATTTGGTCATAGCCCTGAGCAACGATTTCCTTGGGGCTGTTTGTATCAAAAGAAAGCTTTGGCTTGCTGAATACCAAGCAATAGCTATGGTCATAGCCGTACCCATACAGGTCCCAACCGACAACGATTTCTCCCTCAAAGTGAAGAACCTCTGCCAACGAACGGGCAATATCCCAAGCCAACATGGTGACATCGTCTGAACGTTTCAGGTTGGCCACTTCGACGACGGCTTTGGCCCCTGGTTTCATGTAATCTTTCACCTGCGCAAAGATGCGCTGTAGGTCACGTAGATATGCCTCATAACCATCACCTTCACTTGCATAATTGGTAAAAGGATCTTCTGGATCTGATTTGCCCATATAGGGTGGCGATGTCATCACAAAATCGAACAGGGGCAGTTCATAGGTTGCCAACTTTCGAGAGTCTCCGTGGATCAAGTTGTCCGGTTGTCTCAGGCGAGAGCGAACATAGTCGGCTCTCGCTGCGTCAAATTCAATCCCGTAAGGAATTCGATCCAGTGTTTCGGCTGCGACCAATGTCGTGCCATAGCCAGCAAAAGGATCAAAGACGATGTCACCCTTGTGTGTGAACTGTCGCAAAAAGTATTCAACGAGCGATTCTGGATAGCGCACGTCGTCCTGTTGGAATTCAGGTGGTAATTCTGTGGTACGCGCGTTCTCCATCTGTAGAAAGGTCTTCATCCAGGGTCGATCAGCGCCAAGACTTTGATACATTGCTTCGATCGCCGGAAATTGTAGGTCACAAATTCGGTCAGGATCGGCTGGACCATCGGGCGTTGCATAGGCAATAAATCTGTTTTCGACGATATAGATCGCATCACCAACCGCCAGCGTGGAGGCCAATGCTTCTGGGCACGGTATCGTGCGGGATTGCGAGACTCCGTCATCAATGAAGGCCACTTCTTGTTCCAGGCGAACAATTTTGACCCATTCTGCACGCCAGACCACGCGGATCGGCTTCGTCTGACTATCAACCACAACCAAATCTTGCGGTTTGATCGAGATGCCATACTCAATGAGAGGCTGGGCATAAACTGCTTCCACGGCCAAATGATCCAAGACTGAATTGCCTTCTAGGGCATGATTGTCCAGCAGTTGCACCTGACATTTGGCGTCAGTGCGAGATAAAATCGTTGCCAATCTTAATTCCATTCACATGCTCCTTTGACTTCAAATTGTGGCTCAACAGGATCTTAGTGGCAGACCCGCTTGGGTTTCACTTCGATACAAACTCAGTACAAGCGATACGACTTCGTCACGCAACCGGCGCTGATCTTCCTCGCCTTTGTTAACCACATGAATTCCCAAAGAGCCTCGATTTTTTCTATTGCCTTTCTAGACAAAAAAAGAACCAGCCAAGAATAGGTTTAACACCTCTTGACTGGTTCTTTGAAAAAGAGCAAATATTAGGTTTGACCAAAGTACTTGTAGGTCGTCCTATCAAAGCAACGTGGATGCTCGTTGACTGTTCACGACGTAGTCGCTTGCAACAGAGGGCGACCTACGAGTGAATGGACTGTTGGCTCAATATTCAACGCGGCATTGTTCGAAAATGGTTCAGATCAAAAACAGCCACGAGGTGACTATACACCGTGGCTGTTCAAAAACGAATTCTCTTATACGGAACTTCACTCGGCAAATATTACGTGATTTCTACACAAGGAAATTCACAAGTCTCCCGACAACTGTAGGTGTATATCCATATTCTTTTGTATTCATGGTGAACACCTCCTTGCAGAGAGACTGCATCTATGATAAGTTCATAATAGGTCAATTGGACTTAGGGTATCACACTGAGGAACGATTTGTCAATAGGCGATTTTTGATACGTGCAACTGAACTACCCTTTAATCCCTGTCAGGGTAATCCCTTGTACAAACTGTTTTTGGGCGAAGAAGAAGAGCATGATCACGGGCATCACCATCATGGTTGACGCTGCCATCATCATTCCCCACTCGGCTCGGCGCTGCTGTGAGCTAATGAAGACTTGTAAGCCTAAGGAAAGTGTATATTGCTCTTGGTTGCCCAGATAGATGAGCGGTCCTAAATATTCGTTCCAGGCCCCCATAAAGGCAAAGATAGTGACCGTTGCCAGGACGGGTTTGGCAAGCGGGAGCACAATGTTGGTATAGATGCGGACACGGCTACAGCCATCGATCAGTGCTGCATCTTCCAACTCCCGCGGGATGGTCATAAAGAACTGGCGCATCAGAAAGACGAAGAAAGCGCTGCCGGCCAATGGGGGAATGGTGAGCGGTCGAAACGTGCCGATCCAACCAAGTTTCGCAAAGAGAATGTAGGTCGGAATCATGGTGACGATGGCTGGCAACATCATCGTGGAGAGCACCATCATAAAGATGAAGTTTTTGCCCGGTGCGCGTAGCCGTGCAAAAGCATAGGCGGCGAGAGATGAGGTCAGTACGGCACCCAGGATCGCTGGAATCACCAGAAAGATTGTGTTTAGCAGATATTTATGCATGGGGGCATAGAGGAAGACGTCGGGGTAGTTGAGCCAGATAAAGGGATCCGGAATGAGTTCTGGTGGAAATTGGGCAATCTGCGCCATGCGTTTGAGTGACGTCGAGAGCATGAATAGTAATGGGACAATAAAGAATATGCTGCCAACTAACAGAACCGAGTGGTTAACGATACTGCGGAGCCATGGTCGTTTCTTCCCGCCAAAAAGTGAAGCTACAGGTTCAGATATAGATTGATTCGCTTGTGCCGTCTTTGCCATTGTTCGTAAACCTTTAGGATTCTGAATTGTTATCTTTGCCTTCGTCAACCACATGAGATCCTATACTCGGATCGACTTGAGAAGCGGAGTCTTCGCCAACCCATCTTCCGGGAAGAGGTCAGAAACAGTTTGGCTAACGGGTCCATCTGTGACCCCTTCCCGGAAGATTCATCACTCCGGTTATCTCAACATCTTTCACCAGGGGAAGCCACATAAATTAACGGTGCCACTTAGCCATTTATGAGACGAACATGGCAATATCATGGTTGCATGTGTGTAGGTTTGTGTCCCGCTTGGCTGCACAAAGTGAGTAGATGCATCAACGCAGATCCAACCAGACTTTTGATAGACTGGTACAACATTTTTTCTACACAATAACAGGCCAAAATCGACATGTAGGGCTGTCTGCAGAAAATTCGCTGCACCCCCTAAGAGCTTTGTAGCTACACCTTGACAGCGATATGTCTGCCGCGTCATGACACCACCAATCCCGCCAACATAAATCTGCTTACAGCCAACCAAGATGTGCCGCTCCACAATGCTCAGGCAGCCAATTATGTTTTCCTCATGCCATGCAAGCCCATACCACTCAGGCTCAGCCCAAACAATCTCAATATGACCAAACTGTTGCTGAAACCAATCTTTAAGAGACTTGCGATTTGGAGTTGATAGTTCATTGGCAGAAACAATTTGCGTTTTGACTCGCTCAAGCATCACTCGTCTCGGACTCATAGTAGACCCATTTGGATGCAATTCGGAATTGGAGCCACGTTAGCAACAGGATCAGCAGGAAAAGTACCCAGGCCATTGCGGAGGCGTATCCCATGCGGAAGAAATTAAACCCATTGTGGAAAAGATAGATCATGTAGACCAGTGTGGAGTTGAGTGGGCCACCCATCCCATCTGTTAAAACGAAGATCACATCGAAAACTTGAAAAGTGGCAATAATGCCCATCACGAGTGTAAAGAAAATGGAGGGTGTCATCAGCGGCAGCGTCACATTGCGGAACTTGCCCCACCAGTTGGCGCCGTCGATCTCGGCTGCTTCGTAGAGTACTTCGGGAATATCCTGAAGTCCAGCCAGATAGATGATCATCGTTCCGCCCAGGCGCCAGACCATCAGCAGAATGATGGATGGCTTGGACCAATTTTCAGATGCCAACCATCCTGGTTCTGGCAAACCAACGAAGCCGAGCACTCCATTGATGAGCCCCCACTGAGGTTGAAGCAGATAGAGCCAGAGCGCAGCAGAGGCCACGGCGGGTACAATCGAAGGGATGAAGTAAGCTGTACGGTAGGCTGCCATACCCCACACCTTCTGATTTAGCAATAGTGCTACTGCAAAGGCAAAAATCATGCCCAAGGGAACGGCCAGGATAACAATGTAGACCGTATTATAGAGGCTACGCCAGTAGAGCGAATCGGTGAACAACTCAATAAAATTTTCGAGCGCAACAAAACGCGGCGCATTGACAATGTCATACCGCGTAAAGCTAAAATAGAACGATGCAATGATCGGACCGAGAATGAAGACCAAAAAACCAATCGTCCAAGGCAAAATAAAGAGGTAAAAGTTCAGGGCCTCCCGACCCCGATTTGTCTGGAACCAAGGCTTGGGTTGAGTCGTGACTGTCATGAGCATTCACTTTCTAATAGCCACATCATTTAAACTTCGGACAATTGTCTTTCGAGAAAAAACGATTCTATTGTCCGAAGTTTAAGTGGCGTCTCTATAAGATAGCAAAAGAGCCTGGTCATAGAACCAAGCTCCTAAAATTTCGTATAGCTTATTGCGTGTACTGGTAAGCGAACTGAGAGTGTTGAACGAGATTGATCTTGCCATCAAGACTGCATTCTTGCAGCACCAACAGATCCTCAACTGGTTCACGCAACACGCACTACGCAATACGATCATGCCGAATCAATCGCCTCCCAGGCCCGATCCGTTGCTTCCTGCACCTTCTCTTTACATTGAAGCATGGCTTCCTCGGCGGTCATGGCATGAGATAAAGCCGCACGTGTTGAGTTGTCCATTTCGACCCAATATTCGAGAGCGGCTACACCCATTTCGCTGCCGCAACCATGGGTCCAGTTTTCCAGGGCATCGCGGGTCAGCACCCAGGCGTTCTGCTCTCGTTCACCGAGCTGAGAAACATACTCATCCTTCAGCATCTGGAGTGCAGGCAGATAGCATGCCAACCGCGGCCAATATTGTGGCTCTCCCACCAACTGTTCGCGTTCCCATGTGCGTTGTGTATCTTCCAGCATGGCATTGGCTTCGGCCCGCCATCCCTCGATGCCGATAATCCAGCGCATGAACTCCCAACCTTGGTCGGGATGCTGAGCGTCTGGTGAAAGAACGTAAGACCAACCACATGACCAGGTGCTCTTCTCTCCACCGTCTGGAATTGGCATCGGTGCCACTTCCCAATCAATCCCTGGGCTGCGTAGTAGATTGCCCACAAACCAGTTGCCGTTTGCAGACATAGCAGTACGACCCGCGACAAATGGTTGCCCCAAGCCGGCCGATTTTGTCGCTTCATTGAATGCATTGGCGATCTCGAAATCTCCTACATAATTGTCGTAGAAGTCGACCATCCACTGCAAGGCCTGAATCCAGCGTTCGTCGTCAGCCAGAATGGTGCGCTTATCCTCCGTGATTGATGGCGCTTTGTTGAGAAAACCGTAGAGCCACGTCCACGAATTGCCATAGAGATAGGGGACAAAGCCATACCGTTCATACTCACCGTCGTCATTGATGACATTTGTGGCGTTTGCATATTCTTCCAGCTCGGCCCACGTGGTCGGTGGGCTGTCTGGATCAAGACCCGCCTCTGCATAGAATTCCTTGTTCCAATAGAGGTAGCGGACGTCTGTACGCAAGGGTAGACCGTAAACCTTGCCACCCCATGAGGGCTCTTCAATCTGCACGGGAGTAAAGTCGGTCACGGCCAAACCATCTTTTTCCATCCGCGCCGTCACATCCTGATAAAGACCCTTGGCTGAAAACTGCATAAAGGTATGACGATTTTGGAAAGCTGAATCAGGGCCGGTGCCAGCCGCGGTTGCAGTGAGATATTTCTGATCGCCAAAGACGGCGTCGCCAATGTCCGAGTTGTTGATTGCAATGCCTGTTTGATCTGTAAATTGTTCGTAGATGGCATCGATGAGCAGACCGGTTGGTCCCCAAACGTTGATGGTAATGCTTTCTGGAGCCGCATCGCCAGCACTACTTGCGCTTCCACTCGGTGTGCCAGAGGGAGTAACACAAGCAGCAAGCGCTGTTGCGGCAAACGTGCCACTTGTGAGAGACAGGAACTGCCGTCGGGATAAACGTTGATTCATCATGGTTTCCTCCAGATCGGTTGAAAAATCAGGTTTGCGGGAGATAGTCGTGGATGATTATTAGACCAGTTCGGAATTCAATAATCATATCACAAAATATTCTTCTACAATAAATGTGGAGAGTCGATTCATCCATCTGAATCGCAACAGCAATTGACACAAGCAAGACTACTCCTTTACAATCAGGAACTGTTCCCATTATTTTATAGTGGATTTGGCAGTGTGTCCCAAAGCATGTAAAGGGAGACTACTCCATTTACACACTTTGAGGTACATACCCGATGATTTAGGAGATTTGACTTATGGCGGCAGACACGATTCTTCATCGGCTTCACGCAAATGCCGATAAGATTGGCAATGCACCTGCATATTATGAGAAACAAGGTTCGCAATGGGTGGCTACTTCGTGGAAAGAGTACTGCGAACAGGTGCGCACGGCAGCCCGTGCACTAGTGGCGTTGGGCGCTGAACCGGGTGGCATTACAACGATCTTGGGATTTAATTCACCGGAATGGGTAATCACGGATGTTGCTGCGATGCTCATGGGGGGTGCCGCGGCTGGCATCTATATTACGAGTTCACCTGCGGAGGTGAGATATATTGTCGAACACGCCGATTCACGCGTGATCCTGCTCGAAGATGAAAAGCAGTGGGAAAAGATCAAGGAGATTCGGGAAGATCTAGCCAGTCTTGAGCATGTGGTGATGATGAAGAAGGCACCACCGATTGATGATGAGATGGTCCTGAGTTGGGATGAATTTATGGCCAAAGCTGAAGAGGTTCCTGACTCCCTCATCGATGAACGTTTGGGCTCGCTTGAGATGGAGCAATTGGCGACACTCATTTACACTTCTGGCACAACTGGTCCGCCCAAGGGGGTTATGCTTTCGCATAAGAATTTGGCTCGCACGGCGGAAAAGTCGATCAGCCTGATCGATATGAATGCGGATGACACGGTTGTCTCTTATCTGCCTCTTTCACATATTGCCGAGCAGATGTTCACGATTCACAATGCGATTACAGGGGGATATCAAATCTACTTTGCTGAATCGATGGATGCTTTGCCCGACAATCTTAAGGAGATACAGCCAACTATCTTTTTTGCCGTCCCTCGTGTCTGGGAGCGATTTCATGCCGGGGTCATGGCGCGGCTTGGGGAAGCGACGGGTTTGCGTGAGAAACTGGCTGCCTGGGCCATGGGGGTTGGCCAGCAAGTATCTGCCTTGCGCAATCAAGGTCAGGAACCGACAGGATTGTTAGGCCTACAGTACAAGATTGCAGACAGACTGATATTTTCCAAAGTCAAGCCTGCCTTAGGTCTGGGTAAGGTACGTTTTGCTGGCTCCGGTGCTGCACCGATTTCGCCGGAGATTATAGAATTTTTTGGCGGTCTCGATATCATCATCTATGAAATCTATGGTCAATCCGAAGATTGCGGACCAACAACCCTCAATCGCCCGGGGGCCACAAAGATTGGAACTGTTGGGCAAGCCTGGCCGGATACTGAAGTCAAAGTTGCGGATGATGGTGAAATTCTTGTGAAAGGCGACAACGTCTTTATGGGTTACTATAAGAACGAAGAGGCAACCAATGAAGATCTTGTTGACGGCTGGCTGCACTCGGGAGATTTAGGTCAATTTGATGACGAAGGATATTTGACCATTATTGGTCGAAAGAAAGAGATTATGATCACGGCTGGAGGCAAGAACATTGCGCCGAAGAATATCGAAGCGGCGCTCAAAGATTGTGAGTTAATCTCAGAAGCAGTCTTGATTGCTGACCGCCGCAAATTTGTCTCGGCTCTAGTGACGCTTGATGACGAGGCAGCCGCACGATTTTCAGAATCAAACAATTGTAGTGACCCTCTACACAAAGATGCCAAAATCAACGAAGCAGTAGAGAACGAGATCGAGCAGAAGGTCAATTCACTCTTTGCGCGAGTGGAGCAAGTACGAAAGTTCACGATCTTGCCTCGCAACTTCACAATCGATGATGGAGAATTGACCGGAACGCTGAAAATCAAGCGGCGTGTTGTCCACGAAAACTGGCATCGTGAAATTGAGGAAATGTATAAGGATTAAACGTGCAGGAAAAAGATCCCCCAGGTCCAGTTGTTGTTTTGCCTATCCATGATCGAGACGGCACGATCTTTTCGCACTTAACCGCGATTACGCCTCAACTCAAACAGCTCTTTACAGAGGCGTTTGTGAACATCTCACCTGCTACAGAACAGGCACACGTTGCAGCAGTGGCGGCATTAAGCGAGGACGAGTTTTTCCATCTCTCTTTTAACCATCCGACCAGCAAACCAGGGGACCATTGGTTATCAGCCTGTGCTAATGCAGTCCGGAATTGTATGCCGGAACAGATCGTTCATTTAGCCGGCGTGGATCGCATTGCATTTGCGTTAGGAACAGAACACCAAGAGCAGTTTATCGAAGATATTGAGATGGTGCGAGCAGAGGATACACCTCTGCTCTTTCATCGCAGCAATTCAGCTTGGGCAACCCATCCCGCTATCTATCGCGAGGTTGAACAGATGGTTGTGCGAGTTGGTGAAATGGTCCTGGGCAAAACGTTAGACTTTGCTTAGTGTCATCTTGTCTTACAAGCGCAAATGTTGCAAGATATCTTACCTCGATTTCAAAACCAGGATATCAGCGTCTTCGCTGAGTTTATTTTGTTTCTTAACGAACAGATTCAAGTGAAAGAAGTAGATTGGCTGGCGTGGGAAGATCCCTTTATTCTTGGTCGGGATGCAGCCAAATTGAAACGAGAGCGAGAGCAGAGCCTAGAAGAGCCCGACAAAAGATTAGGATATGCTGTCGAGATGTTGCGATTGCTGCATAAGTTTCTCGAGCCACGATAGAACCGCACTCTGCTGTTTCAACTCGAGCCAAACCATTTGGCATATAGCGTGTCGTAGGTTCCATCTTCCTGTATTTCTAACAGAACACGATTGATCATTTCACGATAATGGCTTCCTGTTGGAACGGCGATTCCATAACTTTCTGGATTAAAAATTCCGCCAATAATTTGAAATACATCTTGCTGTTGCGTCTGTACATAGTAGAGCAAAACTGGTGCATCATAGATGATTGCCTGTGCTTTCCCCTCGACAACCGTCTCAGCCGCTTCGTCAACGGTTGTCACTTCAATCATACGAATGCCATGTTCGATCAGGTATTGAGATGAGGTACTGCCTACGATGGTCGCCACACGTTTGTCCGCCAGGTCAGATAGCCCAGTTACAGTTCCGCGCAATTCCCGTACGGCCAAGAGCGTCGTCAGACCAGCCGTAAAATTGGCAATCAGAAAGAGACCAACAAACATCCAGACGAGGGCAAACGCACGACCCGACCGACCGAGTGGAATCTTATCGCCGTAACCAACTGTCGTGACAGTAACCGACGCCCACCAAATCGACGCCCATAAACCAGAGAAATAGCCCCTGGGAAATCCTGGGTTAACATGACGTTCGCAAAGCCAAATAATGTGACCAGCCACAAGAACTGTGAGGATAAATGCACCAATCAACTCTAAGAAATTACAGGAAAAGATGGCTGAAAAAATTCCACGAACCAGACTGATCTGTTCAACGGGTGCAGCAATCAATAAGCCACCGGTAAAGTACGGATGTGTAAAATCGAGCCTTCGTTCGCGAGCCTGTGTAATGCTAATTCCTGCAATTGCCACATCGGCGTCTCCACGTTGAACGTAAGCCAATTGCTCGGTCACTGTTTTTACTTCGATAAACTCATACGTCAGATCCAAGCGGTTGGCGATATGAATCCAGAGATCAATGCTAAAACCTGTAAATCCTCGCTCATTTTTAATAACAAGTGGTTCAAATACTTTTGTCACGACATAAATCTTGTCGACAGAACGCTCCTCTTTTTGTTTAGCAGTCAACTGCCCGGTTCCTTGTATAGGAACATCTTCCACCCGCGTCGAGTCCCGTTGAGAATGGCTGCTCTCATTCGCAAATGAAAGAGCAGCACTTGTTATCCTGGTATCGCCAACAAGTAATAGTATGCTGAGTCCCCCCATCATAAAGAGTAAGAAAAATCGTTTCATCACCATATCCTATTTTATCGCTCCAAAAAAATCTGGCTTAACGATGAAAAGAGTGAGTTCAGACATCTTTACTTTCTGGTAAAGGCTTGAGTGACAAAGGGCAAACCGAAAGGGGCGGAAAAAAGAATCCACCCTGAAAAAACGGGATAAAATGTAAAAATAGTGCTCGGCTAGTTTAAGCAGCGGCATTGAGGCGGCGATGAGCGAGAACGCCTTTAGGGAAATGGTGTGAAACCGAGGCCTTTTTCCGAAAGTCAGGGTCGAGTTGGTCAGGAGTTGGAAAAAGAGCACTCGAGAGAACACGGCGCAGCCTGCCGGGAGTGGCTTGAGGCTCTCGATCCCAGTAGCCAGTCGGTATGGGAGGAAGAGAAGCGGCTAAATGGGAAAGAAGATTGCCAGCCAGCAGCCCCAGTTCAGGTAAGCGGAAACAAGCCTCATCGGCATGAACAAATTGACGATGTAAGCCAATCATCTGCTTGGAAGCCAAGGGGGGGATGTTCAACAGGCCAGCGTTCCAGGTAGACAAGATAAATGGTTTCAGGCTGCAAAGTCATAACGGTCGCCAAAACCAAAGGTGTGTTGTAGGCCGGATCCTGAATGACGTAAATCGAGTAGGTACGGTTGGCTGTATCCACCTTGGTTGTTCTGGGGACGAGATTATGCCATGCTTGATAGCAAATCAGGCGACCACTATAGAGAAAGCGACCAGACGAGTCCGGAGTTGTAGCCTCGAGTCGCTTTCCCTTATAGCTGCGAGAGAGCGGTCGCACAATATCACCATATTCAGGTGGTCTGCCTTTTTCTTTGCGTTTGGGGAACTCATTGCGGCGCACTGTGCAGTTAATGGCTTCCCGCAGGACAAATCGGTCGATGCCGCTTTCTAGCATTTCTCTGATTGTAAACCCGGCATCGACCACCGCCACTTCGTCTGACTCCAGTGATTTCTTCGTCTCTGTCAGCAGCTTTTTCCGAAACTCACTTTCCTTTGTTCCAACCGTGCATCTCATGATTGCCTTGAGCAGTGGCACTCGCTTCCCGCCTATCTCCCCCGAGCTTATCATCACTCCAAAGATGAGCGCGGGCAATGCCCGACGAGCCGTTGAGTTATAGAGTCGGTTCACTTTCCCTTGCAGCTTCGGTCGCCAGAACCCTGTGATATCTATGCTTTTCACTCGGTACCCTTCTAACTTTTTTGCCTCCCATTCCCCTTTCCACTTCTTCTTGCCACGACCCCAGCAGACTTGTGATATCCCATGATCCATATCGAAAGCTCCACCAGCTTCGCCGGAGCTCCTCATCTTCAAACCCGCTTTCTTTCAATGCGCTATGGATTGCTCCTCGACTTTTCAGAAACGACCCATTCAGCATTGCCCACATCAGACGCATTACATTTACGTTTGTTCCCATCGGCGTTACTTGCAATACATTCATCAGTACTGCTATAGTTATTTCTGGCGCGGTTAGCATTCCTTCCTCCTTTTTGGGTTCTCTACCTTTAGGATGAACTGCTAACCGCTTTTTGTCACATTTCTCACCTCATCTCTTTTCTTTTACCAGAAAGTAAAGGACATCGATATCTTAACTTATAGACAAACCAAATAAAAGCTGTACAAACGTGGAGTCGCCATGCATGGCGCAGCAGTCTCTAATGCAAACGGGCGGCGTTAGAGATTACACGCAGTAGGATTTCTCAGAGGTAGAGCGTTCAAATGGCGAAAAAAGACGCAGTAGAGAATCTCGGACCATTTGGCACGCTCGAGTCTGTTTTGACTGAGAAGTGCAGGATTATGTCTACTGCGTGTAATAGAGAACGCCTTCTCCGCAGAGTACGATTTCTATTTGTCTTGTCTATTAGGCGAACCAACTCACTCTTTCGGCTGTCGACCGAAAAGCTATACCAAGATCAACTTGGAAACCGGAGCGGTTAATCTTCCGGGAAGAGGTCACAGATGGGCTCGTTAGCCAGACTGTTTCTGACCCCTTCCCGGAAGATGGGTTGACAAAAACTCCGGTTCTCAAGTTGATCCGAGTATTAATGTCCATTAGTCTGTTCTTGGATGCCTAAATTGTCAATCTATCCCAGTTGTGATAGGATAGTATCTGCTTTCGTACATTACCACGATAGTACTGCTTTCTATGGAGAGGTCGCATAGTCCGGCCGAGTGCGCGCGTCTCGAAAACGCGTAGGGTTTACGCCCTCGAGGGTTCAAATCCCTCCCTCTCCGCCTTAAGAACCTATCCGAAAAGCGGTTGTGAGTCCGACCAGCTTCTCGAGTGAGAATAGATTGTCACAGAACTTTTCGGATAAACTCTAAATTCGAAACGGACTCCGATAGATTCTTTATTATACAAAACAAAAGTAGCCTAAGCAGAAGTGCTTAGGCTACTTTTGTTTGTGACGTCAGACAAAAATGTATTAGACCAATATGTACGAACCATATTCATGGAATTTGACAATCCATATTTGTGGCCGTTGGTTCAGGACGAGAGTCACCAGGGATTATCGAGCTTTTATTCTCTAGATCCTTTTGCCATTGAGCCAATGTGCCGGGAACGAGTCTCAACTTGCGTTCAATTTGACTGGCCTTTGCTCCATTTAATGCGAAAAGCTGTAGAATGTTACGTTTCTCATGATCACTATATTGTTGGTTGGATGTCATCATTCTTCTCTCCAAGGGGTAAACCGATTCATGCTGTACCATTTGACACTGTAGAAACCATGAATTATGTATCTCTTGCCGTTTAGAGAATCGGAACACATTTATGATTTCCACAAGTGTACTTGGTAGTACTCATAACTCGTTGCCGTCGAAGCAGTGGCGAAGCAATTTCTATGGTGTCCCACATTGTGCGTCAATTTGCGTTTTTCTGAAGGGCCAGGTAGCTTTTACACAATTTGTGGTATACCACAGCAATTTTGAAGTGAATCAAAAGCTGTTTGTTGTATAGCCAGCGTTGAGATTCTGAATGTGTATATGATGACACAAAATGATACATAAATGTAAGCATATTATGTAACAATAATCTTACAATATAGCAAATAATATGAAGAATATTTGCTCATAGATGGATCAAAAATATGTTACGACAAACTCAATTTTTCCCCTGGTTTGGTTGGAAACTAGGCATTGAGTGGACTGTTTTGATAAGTATTGCATGGGTTGTTGCAATCCTCCCTTTAGAGACAGCAGCTTTGTCGATTACAACCTTTGTCGCTTTTTTACTCTTGGTTTGGCAACCGTGGCTGATTTGGCCCGCGGTTGCGACAATTCTACCATTCGCAAGCGATATCGACTTTGGTCAATTCCGTGGAATCGATATTCTTTTGATACTGGCGGTCGGGATTTGGTTGCTCAATGGTGCATTTCGCCGTACACTGCAATTACGTAATTCTGCTCTAGCAAGCTTGACCATTGCCTATCTCGCCGTACTACTTGTGACGCTACCGGTTGCATTTGATATTGGTGAAGCCGTGAAAGAAGTGGTCAAGTGGACAGAATTCTTAGTGGTTCTATTCATTGTGCGGGATATGATAGGACGGGAGCAAATATGGTGGCTTGTTAGTGCGCTGCTGATGGGAGGAGCACTCCAAGCGCTGCTAGGCATTGTTCAATTCATCTATCAGATTGGTCCAACTTGGTTTATCATCTTTGATCGCTTTATGCGGGCCCACGGTAGCTTCCATCAACCCAATCCATTCGCTGGTTATCTAGGCCTAACTCTTCCGGTTGCCGTCAGCTTGGCGTTATGGACTTGGGGATGGTTCTGTCAGTCGAAGCAACGAAGTGCTCTACAAACACGACTGCTTTGGGGCACCGCTTTACTTGCAGTGAGCCTACTCATCGGTTCAGGTTTACTTGCAAGCTGGAGCCGGGGAGGGTGGCTTGGTGCGCTGGGTGGAAGCGGGATTGTTCTTCTATTTTGGAGTCGCCGATTCCGTCTTTTTAGCTATATTTTGAGCATTCCATCTGTACTCGTGATCTATCTCCTTAATCTCAATGCTTCTATATTGCCCGCTTCAATTCAACAACGGATAGAAGCCGTGACATCTATTTTCAATCTTAACCAGGGTGGGTTTTCTGCTATGTTGACTCAGCCAATCACAAGTGAAAATTTTGCCACCCTTGAGCGCCTTGCACATTGGCAGGCCGCATTGCAAATGTGGGAATCGTCTCCCTGGTTTGGAATCGGTCCTGGAAACTATGCAGCGATCTATCCAGCAATCATTCAGTCCAATCCAATTTTGTTACAGTGGGAAGAGCCGTTAGGTCATGCACACAACATCTATCTGAATGTATTGGCGGAGACCGGTCTCGTTGGATTTGGTATCTTCTTAATTTTTTGGATCGGGATCAGCATTTACCTATGTCGATGTTATCTAAAACTCTTAGCGGCCGAGACAGTCTTCATCTCTGGCACTCTGTCTCATAACCGCGCAAGCGGACAAAGTGCCCTGGTTTTGGGCATATTGGGGACAACTGTCCATCTACTCATCCACAGCTTTTTCGACAACCTTTTTGT
The DNA here is from genome assembly GCA_019217005.1 of Chloroflexi bacterium TSY. The sequence continues at coordinate 32,845 of JAHBNG010000117.1, read as the reverse complement.
CCAAGGAATCTATCTTCACATTGCCATGTGGCTGGCAATTGTAACCATATTGAATGACGCCATCAAAACGCCTATTCATCGTGATGTTTACGTCCAATAGTCGTTGACGTGCCGTTCATACGGGATTTACAACGATTGAATCTTCGATGTTCAACCCGTGCCGGATGATAACGACGATGTCGCGCAAAAATGAAATGTTTGGCGACTGCGTTGTGTGAAAAATCGTCAAGATTTCGTTGACAATACGAACGGTGATTTGCTTGTTTCATAGGATACCCTTAGTCCATCTTCTCGAAAGAAGCACAGCAGTTTTATCGCTGACGGCCAATAAGGAACGGATTAACAAATCTCTTAGCAACTTTACTTTCTGGTAAAAGAAAAGAGATGAGGTGAGAAATGTGACAAAAAGCGGTTAGCAGTTCATCCTAAAGGTAGAGAACCCAAAAAGGAGGAAGGAATGCTAACCGCGCCAGAAATAACTATAGCAGTACTGATGAATGTATTGCAAGTAACGCCGATGGGAACAAACATAAATGTAATGCGTCTGATGTGGGCAATGCTGAATGGGTCGTTTCTGAAAAGTCGAGGAGCAATCCATAGCGCATTGAAAGAAAGCGGGTTTGAAGATGAGGAGCTCCGGCGAAGCTGGTGGAGCTTTCGATATGGATCATGGGATATCACAAGTCTGCTGGGGTCGTGGCAAGAAGAAGTGGAAAGGGGAATGGGAGGCAAAAAAGTTAGAAGGGTACCGAGTGAAAAGCATAGATATCACAGGGTTCTGGCGACCGAAGCTGCAAGGGAAAGTGAACCGACTCTATAACTCAACGGCTCGTCGGGCATTGCCCGCGCTCATCTTTGGAGTGATGATAAGCTCGGGGGGAGATAGGCGGGAAGCGAGTGCCACTGCTCAAGGCAATCATGAGATGCACGGTTGGAACAAAGGAAAGTGAGTTTCGGAAAAAGCTGCTGACAGAGACGAAGAAATCACTGGAGTCAGACGAAGTGGCGGTGGTCGATGCCGGGTTTACAATCAGAGAAATGCTAGAAAGCGGCATCGACCGATTTGTCCTGCGGGAAGCCATTAACTGCACAGTGCGCCGCAATGAGTTCCCCAAACGCAAAGAAAAAGGCAGACCACCTGAATATGGTGATATTGTGCGTCCGCTCTCTCGCAGCTATAAGGAAAGCGACTCGAGGCTACAACTCCGGACTCGTCTGGTCGCTTTCTCTATAGTGGTCGCCTGATTTGCTATCAAGCATGGCACAATCTCGTCCCCAGAACAACCAAGGTGGATACAGCCAACCGTACCTACTCGATTTACGTCATTCAGGATCCGGCCTACAACACACCTTTGGTTTTGGCGACCGTTATGACTTTGCAGCCTGAAACCATTTATCTTGTCTACCTGGAACGCTGGCCTGTTGAACATCCCCCCCTTGGCTTCCAAGCAGATGATTGGCTTACATCGTCAATTTGTTCATGCCGATGAGGCTTGTTTCCGCTTACCTGAACTGGGGCTGCTGGCTGGCAATCTTCTTTCCCATTTAGCCGCTTCTCTTCCTCCCATACCGACTGGCTACTGGGATCGAGAGCCTCAAGCCACTCCCGGCAGGCTGCGCCGTGTTCTCTCGAGTGCTCTTTTTCCAACTCCTGACCAACTCGACCCTGACTTTCGGAAAAAGGCCTCGGTTTCACACCATTTCCCTAAAGGCGTTCTCGCTCATCGCCGCCTCAATGCCGCTGCTTAAACTAGCCGAGCACTATTTTTACATTTTATCCCGTTTTTTCAGGGTGGATTCTTTTTTCCGCCCCTTTCGGTTTGCCCTTTGTCACTCAAGCCTTTACCAGAAAGTAAAGTAGCAATGAGAATTAAATGAATTCAGTAAGTTGCGCATATCATTCTCGAGTGAAACAAAGGTTTGTCCTGAGAAAAGCTGAAGGAATCTATGCGCAACTTGCTGAATTTTCGTTCTTTGGGGTTCGCCATTGGCATTTACTAGAACTCGATAAACCGCATATCTGCAGAACAGTTTACAGGAATATCTTCGAGCGTCAATGGTACCTTTGTACCGATATGATATAATTTTTGTAGCGCTTTTATACTAAGCACCGCGTGAGAACATTGTTTTACTCTGTCACCTTATTTTTGCGCAACGAGAGCGTGATTCTATTCGTTCATGCAACTAGAGGGGGTTTCTAATCGGCCTCTAGATAGGATTTCAAGCAAATCAGAAGGTCACGAGAATAAGGATGTGAACTTAGCAGGTCAATCCGTGAAAGTGAGCCGTTCTGAAAAGAGAGAAAACCAGGTATTTGTAATAGATCTCGAACAATTCGTTTCTGCCGGAAAGGTTCAAATCTAGTATCCACGAGAGCTTGCTGATGGAAATGGCCTATCAAATTATGCGCCAAATCAGCCAAAAGGATAAGAGATTTTTGAGCTAGAAATAGGGTCTTGCGACGAAGCTAAGTGTAACCCCATTTTATCATTACGGAATTGTTCGATTTCAGCCGCACCTCGATTGTCATAATATGAAATGAAGTGACGCTTGGATGGCAATTTGATGGTCGAAATGTAGTAACTGACACAAATTTGCTCGTTTTTCACTCTTTTTTTGGGGTGGTTCAAAATTAGGTTTACACTTTTGATATATAGACAAAAATCTATATGAGACCGTTTTCTCTCTGAGAACCGGCGAAATCAGAGAATATAAACGTTCTTTCTGTTTCTAAAAGTGTAAACCTATCTATCCAGCTAAAATGAACCACCCCCTTTTTTTGAGAAAAATGCGTACAGGGCGATTAAACTTGATAGGTGATGGAATTTCAGCCAGAAAGACGTCACCGCAAGGATCCCATCGAGTCACCTGTTGCACCCACAGATGGGCACGACGGTTGGAGTTGCCCTTCATCATAAATTGATAGTTGCGGTTGAGCAGCCACCGAATATTTTCTTCACTACCTGCACCGCCATCGGTGCGCCAGACGACTCGCTCGCGTTTTTTCTCGTCTAACTCTAATGAACTTTCCGTGGCAAGCACGGCTGGCTGAAACGATGGAGCTGTATGCTGACTCCCTGGATAGAGGTCTGACCAAACCGTTTCATGGTATTTAACCGAACTTACACGGACCAATTGGCGTCCCGTTGCGTTTTTTTGCCGCTAAAATAGCCTTTTTGACTTTTCTGTGCCTTTTTGCCACATGGTAATCCGGATAGGTCAAAGTCTAACCACAAGAACCCTCGCCAATCGTGGTTGTGTATTTGGCTTAGAGGCTTGCAGATTTCGCTGACCACTCTCTAATTGACCGATATTCATTAGAGTTAGGGCGTCTAATGTACGAGACATATTTGATTGCTCACTAAGCTGCTCCATCCCATAAATTTTCGCAAGAGTCTTTCTGGTCTGACCTTTGTATTGAACTCAGTCAGCGTTGCGCAACCACATAATATGCTAACCAGCACCTGTTCCAACTTACTTGCTGGTGTATATTCATACGTTTTGACCGGTATTTCGATCTTCTTCAACGCAGTTAGCACTTTCTCTTGATGGTAGTGTGCCAGCAACGCAGCTAATGGTGCATACTGAGTATTGCTGATCTCGTTCGTTAGTCCGAATTCTATTGCCATGAATGCCTCCTTGGATCGGGTATCTCTAATGAATTTCTTTGAGGCTATCCTTTTTTCGGCATTTTGACGAATTTGATCGAATAGAATCAGGCTCTTATTGCGTCAACGAATAGAATTCCCTTCCCGTTGCGCAAAAATAAGGTCTCAGATAAAGCGAGTGTGTACCACAAAGTGTGTAGATGAACACTGCTCAGTCAGAGAACCGCTGCATTTTCACACTTTGTGGTACACACTCCCGACAAAGCTGTAGAAAAACATGTTCTCATCACAACCGCAGTTTAGATATTCGTAGAGACCTGTGATGAAAACGAATTCAACAATCGGCCAATCAATCAACCGTGTTGATGCATTTGACAAAGTGATTGGCACAGCAATCTATCCTGGCGACCGCATCCAGAAAGATGAGCTCTGGATGAAAGTGCTCTTTGCGCGGCGTCCCCATGCGCGCATCCTAAGTATCGACACGAGCCATGCAGAGGCACTACCAGGGGTTCATCTCGTGCTAACGGCCAAAGATGTACCGGTCAATGAATATGGGTTACAGATCCCCGATCAACCTGTCCTGTGTGGTCCCAGTTCTGCCAAAGAAGGTAGTGATCGTGTGCGTTTTGTCGGGGATAACATTGCATTAGTGGTCGCCGAATCGGAGAAAATTGCTGCGGCAGCGCGAGAATTCATTCAAGTAAAGTATGAGGATTTACCCATCTTGGGCAGTGCAACAGAGGCGTTGCAAGATGACGCTATTCAGCTCCATCACCACGCACCCAATAACATTGCCGCCCAGCAAAAGATTCGGCGTGGCAATGTTGATCAAGCTTGGAATGAGTGTGATGCGATTGTGGAAGGCCTCTATCAAACGCCCCATCAAGAACATGCCTATCTACAACCAGAAGCAGGCACGGCCTTCATCGATGAGGAGGAGCGCATCACCGTTCGCTGTGCGGGCCAATGGACATGGGAAGATCAACAACAGATCGCCCATGCCCTTAACCTACCTCCCGAACAGATCCGCGTCATCTATGATGCAATTGGTGGGGCCTTTGGTGGGCGTGAAGATATGAGCGTTCAGATTGTGCTCGCTTTGGCCGTCATGAAGTTGAACGAGCGAGGCATTCGGCGACCTGTGAAAATAATTTGGAGTCGTGAAGAGTCGATCATCGGTCACTGTAAACGACACCCGATGACCATCAAATCAAAGTGGGGAGCCAAATCAGACGGTACTTTGGTCGCGGCTGAAATCGAGATCATCAGCGACGGTGGTGCCTACATGTATACGAGCAACAAGGTATTGGGCAATGCCGTGCTCTGTGCACCTGGATCCTACGAGATACCACACGTGAAATTAGATGCCTACGCTGTTTACACCAATAACCTTGTCTCCAGCGCATTTCGCGGCTTTGGTGGACCACAAGGTCACTTCGCTGCTGAAATGCAGATGAACAAACTAGCCGACAAACTGGGACTCGATCCAGTCGAAATGCGTCTCAAAAACATTCTCACATCAGAGTCCATGACAGCAGTTGGGACAACGATTCCAGGGGGCGTTAGCTTAACCGAAGTGATTCAGAAGGCGAAGGTTGAGGCTAAGGCGAAAGAAGAAGGTCACCCGACGGTTAGGGATAACATGAAGATAGAGAGGACAGAGACATCGCCAAACGCCAGTCTTCCTCAGCCTCAGCCTAACAATCTTGTCGCCGACAAGGTTCCAAGCACCCCATCTACCTCAGCCTCCTCCTCAGCCTCTTCCGGACACGGCTTCGCTGTCGGCTACAAAAACATTGGTTTTAGCTTTGGCTATCAAGAGAACAGTTGGGCAGAGGTGGAATTGCGGGGGGCCAACGAGATTGAGAAGGTGATAGTGCGCTTTGCTGGTGCTGATGTGGGGCAAGGTCACCATACAGCCATGATGCAGATTGCGGCAGAGAGTCTGGGTGTGTCGTTTGAGCGAATCAAGGCCGAAGTCTCAGACACGGCATTTACCCAGAGTTCCGGCAGCGCCAGCGCTTCACGGCTTACGATGCTGGGTGGAAATGCTGTCAAGAAAGCCGCAGAGATGGCGCTACATAAATGGCATGACGAGGAGCGCCCGGCCATTGCAGACGCAACCTGGTTGGCTCCAAAAACCTCACCACTGGACCCAGAAACTGGTTTCGGAACACCCAATTTCGCATATGGCTATGTTGCTCAAGCCATCGACGTAACGGTCAACACTGAGACTGGCTTTATCACCATCGATCGAGTTGTCTGTGCCAATGATGTCGGCAAAGCAATCAATCCAGATCAGGTGATCGGGCAGATCGAAGGTTGTATCATTCAGGCCCACGGCTATACCATCTTGGAAGATTTACATGTCGAGAATGGATACGTACGAACGCCCAATTTTAGCACCTATCTGATTCCAGGTGTCTATGACATTCCTCTGCAGGTCGACTCTGTCATCGTTGAGGATCCACATCCAGATGGACCATACGGCGTACGCGGCATGGCCGAGATGCCCTATTTGCCCTACGCCGCCGCGGTCGCCGCTGCCGTCCACGATGCCACGAGCGTCTGGTTTGATGAATTTCCGCTTACGCCAGAGCGTGTTTTAAAGGGTTTGGAGAAAATCCAATGATAACACCTGTGTCATCTAGAATCTATACTGCGGTTGCGATGAAAATAGGCTTTTCCTATAGTTCTTCCTAATAAACTTTACTTTCTGGTAAAGGCTTGAGTGACAAAGGGCAAACCGAAAGGGGCGGAAAAAAGAATCCACCCTGAAAAAACGGGATAAAATGTAAAAATAGTGCTCGGCTAGTTTAAGCAGCGGCATTGAGGCGGCGATGAGCGAGAACGCCTTTAGGTAAATGGTGTGAAACCGAGGCCTTTTTCCGAAAGTCAGGGTCGAGTTGGTCAGGAGTTGGAAAAAGAGCACTCGAGAGAACACGGCGCAGCCTGCCGGGAGTGGCTTGAGGCTCTCGATCCCAGTAGCCAGTCGGTATGGGAGGAAGAGAAGCGGCTAAATGGGAAAGAAGATTGCCAGCCAGCAGCCCCAGTTCAGGTAAGCGGAAACAAGCCTCATCGGCATGAACAAATTGACGATGTAAGCCAATCATCTGCTTGGAAGCCAAGGGGGGATGTTCAACAGGCCAGCGTTCCAGGTAGACAAGATAAATGGTTTCAGGCTGCAAAGTCATAACGGTCGCCAAAACCAAAGGTGTGTTGTAGGCCGGATCCTGAATGACGTAAATCGAGTAGGTACGGTTGGCTGTATCCACCTTGGTTGTTCTGGGGACGAGATTGTGCCATGCTTGATAGCAAATCAGGCGACCACTATAGAGAAAGCGACCAGACGAGTCCGGAGTTGTAGCCTCGAGTCGCTTTCCCTTATAGCTGCGAGAGAGCGGTCGCACAATATCACCATATTCAGGTGGTCTGCCTTTTCCTTTGCGTTTGGGGAACTCATTGCGGCGCACTGTGCAGTTAATGGCTTCCCGCAGGACAAATCGGTCGATGCCGCTTTCTAGCATTTCTCTGATTGTAAACCCGGCATCGACCACCGCCACTTCGTCTGACTCCAGTGATTTCTTCGTCTCTTTCAGCAGCTTTTTCCGAAACTCACTTTCCTTTGTTCCAACCGTGCATCTCATGATTGCCTTGAGCAGTGGCACTCGCTTCCCGCCTATCTCCCCCGAGCTTATCATCACTCCAAAGATGAGCGGGCAATGCCCGACGAGCCGTTGAGTTATAGAGTCGGTTCACTTTCCCTTGCAGCTTCGGTCGCCAGAACCCTGTGATATCTATGCTTTTCACTCGGTACCCTTCTAACTTTTTTGCCTCCCATTCCCTTTCCACTTCTTCTTGCCACGACCCCAGCAGACTTGTGATATCCCATGATCCATATCGAAAGCTCCACCAGCTTCGCCGGAGCTCCTCATCTTCAAACCCGCTTTCTTTCAATGCGCTATGGATTGCTCCTCGACTTTTCAGAAACGACCCATTCAGCATTGCCCACATCAGACGCATTACATTTACGTTTGTTCCCATCGGCGTTACTTGCAATACATTCATCAGTACTGCTATAGTTATTTCTGGCGCGGTTAGCATTCCTTCCTCCTTTTTGGGTTCTCTACCTTTTGGATGAACTGCTAACCGCTTTTTGTCACATTTCTCACCTCATCTCTTTTCTTTTACCAGAAAGTAAAGATAAAGCAAAACCATGTTTTCATACAGAGCTCAGTTTAATGGTTAAGGGAACCAAATGCCATGCGTACATTTTCATCTTACGGGCCAGTTGATACAGACCTACATTACTATGTACCACGAACCAAATTAATTGACCAAACGTGTCGACAGCTGCTTGGCGAAAATCCAGAGCGCGACGGTCACTATATCACCATTTGGGCGCCACGGCAGACGGGCAAGACCTGGTTGCTTCAACAGGCAATGTTGCGGCTTAGGGCGCACGATGATTTTGAAATTGCTATCCTGACAATGCAATCGGCCAAAAGCGTGGAAACGTCCGAAGGAGTGCTGGAAGTTCTTGTTACCAATTTGCGCAATTGGTTCCGTCGAGATGATTTGCCCTATATTCGTGATTGGAAGGAGCTTGGAACACTCTTTACCCCTCAATATTTTGATAAGCCGCTCATTCTAATTTTAGATGAGTTTGATGCTCTACAGCCAGATTTCATCAATGCTTTTGCGAATGAATTTCGCAGTATCTATACAGACCGAAAAAATGAACTGAGCACTCCCAGCCAAGAAAAAACCTTTATACTGCACGGCTTGGCTCTCATCGGCGTGCGTAGCGTACTAGGAATCGAGAACGTAACTGGCTGGCCTTTCAACGTGCAGCGAAGTGTCCACGTGCCCAACCTAACCAAGGATGAGGTTTCGTCGATGTTTCAATGGTATGAGAAAGAGAGTGGACAGCAAGTGGAGCAGACAGTGGTAGCTCGGCTCTTCTATGAGACGCGTGGACAACCGGGACTTGTGAGCTGGTTTGGCGAACTGTTGACGGAGACCTATAATCGCCATGAGGCAACCATCACCGCCCATGATTTTGAGATCGCCTTCTCCGCGGGGCTCAACATTCTGCCCAACAACAACATACTCAACATCATCAGCAAAGCCAAAGAGAAACCATATATCGACACGGTTTACCAACTCTTTCAGACCGATCAACGGATGCCATTCTCCTATGATGATCCACATCTGAACTTTCTCTACCTGAATGGCGTGATTGACCAGACCACCGACGACCAGATCCATTATCACGTGCGTTTCGCATCCCCGTTCGTCCAGAAACGACTCTTCAACTACTTTTCGCGCCAATTCTTTGGCCATCCAGGGCGTCTCTATGATCCTTTTGACGACCTGTCCGACACAATTACCGATACGACCCTCTCAATCCCACATCTAATGCGGCGCTATGAGGCCTATTTGCAGCAGCATCGTGCGCGGCTGCTCAATGACGTTCCGCGGCGAGAGAGCGACAACCGAATTCTTGAGGCGATCTTTCACTTCAACCTCTACACCTACCTCTCGCAGTTTCTGACCGATTTTGATGGCCGAGTTGTGCCGGAATTTCCCACTGGGAACGGCAAGATCGATCTGTTGATTACCTACGCCAATCGGCTTTATGGCGTAGAGGTGAAGAGCTTCGTCAATCGGAAGAAGTATGGCGAGGCGTTAACACAAGCCGCTCGCTATGGTCGTCAGTTGAAGCAGACAGATATCTGGCTCGTCTTCTTTGTGGAGGCCATCAGCGATGAGAATCGCCAGACATTCGAGGCGACCTATCACGATAGCGAAACGGGAGTAATCGTCTACCCTGTCTTTTTGGTAATCGGCGAGTGACTAATATGAAAAAAGGGGAGGGGGCAAGCAACGAACTGTTTGCCCCCTCCCCTTTTTGTTTGGGCCCTGGTCATCGTTGTGTCCAATTGTAGAACAAACAGCATGTTTGTTCAGCATGACCAACGAATAAACTTTGCCATCTGGACGAAACGATGACCAATGCTCCTTTTTGCGTTATGCAACCTCATTTATTCATTAGAGATTCGGAGATGAGAGACTACACGAGCCGGATCTCTCAATCTCTACTCTCCCAATCTCCAGGTGCACAACTTATGTATGACTCATTTCTTAACGAATCACAAGCGGCAAGAAGACCGATTTTTGCGTCGGCTGCGTAGGAATCGTCGGCCCTTCACCGATAATCACCACACCCGACTGATCAGGATTCTCGCTATCCATGTAGGTGATGGTGCCTTCAGTCGTCACGGTCTGCTTGAAGGATTCACCCGTTTCGAGCAAGCCGCTGTCCCAACTCGTTGCGACACCTGCTGCCGATACTTGAGCATCCGTACTCGTGGTGCTGTGGCTATTCTCACCTACATTGATCCATTCGATGACGCTACCCTTCTCTACTTCGAGTACGCTCGGCTCAAAGCCGCTATCCGTCACCAGAACTACATAGTCCGCCTCTTTGTTCACTACGGGTACCAGTTGGACATCATAGTGAACGGGGCTATCGGTCACCACAAGATCGGGGCTGCGATGGGGCTGATACCCTTCCTTCGTCACTGAAACCCGATAGGTTCCAGCCGGTGTGAAGAAGCTGTAGTAGCCATCTGCACCAGTTGTCTGTGGATTCTCCTGACCGAAGTCGCCAGCAGGCCATAGCTCGAAGATCGATTTGCCACTGTTCGTCACGTCCGTCTCCTGATGACAAGCCACGGTAGCGCCTGCCAGCTTCTCGCCCGTCAGCGCATCGAAAACCGTGCCTTCGGGGTCGATGAGGACTTCGCCATCGCTGCAGCGGCGGATCAGCTCGCAAACTACGCAGATGCGGATGCGTCCTTGAATGCGTCCACGATCCGGTGCCGTGAAAGTGGCTTCGTACGTGCCGTCTCCATCTGGATCGGTGAGTGTGATCTGCTGGTTGCCCAGTTCCAAGCTCACCTGCGCATTCGGATCATCGCAGCAGATCTCCAACATGATCGTGTACTCTACACCTGGGCGCAGGAAGAGCTGCCAGCCATTCTCGTCCAGCCGTCCATTTGGTCGCATGATGGTGCCATTTGGCCGTCTGAAGCGGAGGCTCATCGGGTTCCAGAAAAGAGTACTATCCACATCGAAGTGAACCGTCGGCGATGGTGCGCTGCTATTGCCACCCACCTTTGCAATGGCATAAATGCTGTGGCTACCATCTGCAACCGTTGTCGCAAGTGACCAATGACCGGCCGCATCCGCCGTGGTAGTGCCGACCAATGCACCGTCAATGTAGACATTGATAGTCACTCCTGATTGCGCCTTGCCAGTAACCGTCAGATCGCCATCACAGGTCGTACCAGGTAATGGATAGGTGATGATTGGCGGCAGCAGCGGCACCGTAACCGACGCAGTGTCTTCGTTGTTGCTCGTATCACTGTCGTTGTTGGCTGCAACTGTGGCCTTATTGGTCAAGACCGTCCCCGGTGAGGTATTGTATGGAACCGTTGTGCGGATGACGACGGTGCCAGCAGGTCCAACATCATCCAAGGTGTATTCGATCATGTTTCCATTAACTGTGGATGGTTTGGACGGTCTTGACGTCTCTCTTAGGAACGTCTGTTCAGCCGAGAACTCATCCTTGAGCGTGGCGTCGGTGGCCGGGATCGTGCCTTTGTTCTCATAGTTGACGACCCAGGTCACAATGTATCGACGTAAATTCGCTGCTGGATCCCACTGAGGCCGAATGGTGCCACGCTTGCGTACCGTGATATCCGCCGGTTCTTGGGGGCCAGGAGCAGGAATCAATGTATCCTCAGTCTCACCCAAGCGGAAGGGATCATCATGTCCGCGCCCGTCTCCATAGTTGGCTGGATGACCTGGGCCGCTCGACGTTAGTGGCTTGTTGCTTGGGCGTTCACTCAGCGTTATGCGGAGCCACGCACGTTGGTCAATATCGGCGGGGTAATGAACTGGACCCGTGGTCGGCACAACTAAATCATGTACACCTGCGCCCAGGGCCGCGACATCCACCGGATAGTCGATGACGATATGCTCCAACGCACTCGTGAACTCGGTGTTTGGTACTCGCGGACAATCGAGTTCATCCGCCCAATCGCCATCCAGGTTCGAATCAACCCAGCCGTTCAAGTAACCCTTCTCATCGCCAAAGGCAGCCACTGCATCGGGACTGATGCTGATTCGAATTTGCATTCGATTGAGCTGACAATGATTGAAGGCGGGTTTGACGATAAGACCATCGTCGCGCCGATCTAGATTAGCAACATCTGCTGGTGGACGGAGGTTGTTGACACCATCTTGGTCAAAGCCGATGTCTGCTTCGAGTTCTGTGGTTGCGCCATTGCCTAGATGGAACGGTCGTGTGCGTAGATGCTTCGGTCCACGTTCTGATGCGGTGACGGAGAAGACTGTCGGGAAATTGGCTGTAACGCCACCATAGGCCGACATGCGTGCTCCAGCATTGTTGGTGCTATCTGGTGCATCGCCCAGGTCGCTGCAGCGCAAGTAGAGCGCAACCGGGTTGCTCTTGCCTTGATGACCCACCTGATCGACCCACATTGCTTCGTTGATCATACGCTCATCACACTTGGCATTGTGATCCAGACGCACGCGAATGCGAATAAGCACAGGGCTGGTTGCAGGGCCAAGACTTCCTTTCCACCCGACAGTGTGACCACCATTTGAGACATTGACTAGACCACTGCTGGCGCTGGCACCCGTTGCCTTGATGCCGGTGGGCAGATTGTCCTCAACTTTGACCGTACGCAGGATCCCGTCACTGCTGGAGAGACGCAATACGTAGCCAAGTATGTCGCTCCGATTGAGGATTGCTGCGTCAGTGACTTCGGTCTCACCATTCTCGCCCACAACGAGAATCTTCTTCTCCAATTCAATGTTAGGCTCAGGATTCTCACATTTGACCTCGACATCCTTCTCTGCGGAGACGATGCTGCCGTCAGTTTGGAGAGCCCTGGCAACATTGTGGATGATGGTGTCATCTAGACAGTAGCGTACGCGGACCTTAAAGTCGATGCGAATCGACGCACCTGGTGCAAGGGCTCCGCTCCATTTCACAGCACCGTTGGGACCAATTGACGGATCGAAGGTAGCCACAAGAGGCGCAGCGCTGGGCGCTAGCTCGGTCACCACTGGTGGACTGACCAACACAACTTCAGCAGGAAGCACATCGGTCATCACCGTTGTTGCAGGTGCCGTACCACCGCTGTGGGCCAGATAGACACTATATTCGATCAGATCGCCCAAGTTGGCCGGTGAACTGGCCCCCTCTGCTGTCTTGTCGATACTGATCTTGCCCGGTTCACCTTGCGGTCTACCAGGGCGTATGTAATCCTCTGTTTCACCGACTCTGAATGCGCCATCCGGGTGCTGCGGGCCACGTCCATCGGGTAGACCAGTGGTCGGACGCACAGCCGGTTGTTCGCTCAGCGTAAAGCGCATCCACGCCCGAGCATCTGGCTTCTTGTTGTAGACCAACACCGTGGGCACCTTGAGGTCGATAAAGCCACCTGCCGGAATCGTGGCGACGGGGATCGTCCAATCTTGCACGATCCACTCATGCGAACGGGCTATCAAACCAGCCGCATTTTGACATGCGCCGAAATCTTGCCAATCACCATCACGATTGCCATCGAACCAGACGTTGAAAAAGAGCTTTTTGATATCGATGGGGAAGGAAGCGCGGGAGACGCGTATGACCAATGTGGTTTCGCGGCAGTCACTCAGGGCGGCATCAGGGTTGAGCCATCCGTCGTCGGCCCGATCATTGTCGGCGACATCAGCCGTGCCACCGTCCAGGATATTCGTGCGCGGATCCATGTCCGGCGTGATATCGGCATCATCTTCTGCTGTCACCCGATTGCCCAGCCAGACGAGGTTGGCGCGCATGTGCTTGGGGCCGCTCGGCTTCGTGGCAGGGGTTGTCTCCCAAACGGTGGGGAAGCGTCCCAATACACCGGGGTAAGCCGTATTGTCCATACCGTAGTGGTTGGAGCGGCTGTGTGGGGCATCGCCCAGGTCCATGTACTCATCTTGCGAGCATTCGACCTGCACGAGCACGCCCTCGGTTGGAATGCGCTGACCTGTGGGTAGGATAATGTAGGCAACATTTTTGATTTCAACATCACACGGAATGTCTTGCGAGACCTCTACTTTGATACTTTGAACTTAATGGTCACCGTGGTGCCGGCCGGGATGCTCCCCACCCATTTAATCTGGGTTGGATCGCTGTCATCTACAGCTGGATCGCTGGCCGTTGCAGAGCCAGCTACGTAGGTTGTTCCTGCCGGAATGGGGTCAACGACAGAGAACCCATTGGCTGGGCCAGACCCCCCATTGTGAATCTGGATAGCATATTCGATCATGCCACCAGGCTGCACGCGGCTGACGTCAGCTTTCTTGCGGATTTCCAGCCTTGGTTGACCAGGAATATCCCGTTTGGGGAGATAATCTTCGGTTTCGCCCAGCCGGAAGAAAGCAGGATAGTCAGGGCCGCGTCCATCGGGTAGGGCACCAGTGGCTGGTTTGACGGCAGGACGTTCGCTCAGCGTGAAGCGAATCCAGCCTGTTCCTTGGGGTGTGTCCGCTGTCGAGATATTATGGATCAACTCGGTTGGCACGTCGATGTCCATTGAGCCATTGACTGGAATGGCCCCGGCGTTGACAACGTGATTCTGGACAATCCATTCATATGAGCGCTGATCCTGATTGTCACAGATGCCACTGTCTTCCCAGTCGCCATCGTAGGTCCCGTCGAGCCAAACGTTGAGATAGGCCTTTTCGATATTTGCCGCAACTGCCGACTTCGATACGTGCACCTTCAGTCGGGTGGTCTGACAATTTTCAAAAGCGACGGTGGGATTGAGCCAGCCATCATCTGCTCGATCGTCGTCTGCAACATCGTTCGTACCATTGTCGAGAATATTGGTGATGCCGTCGCTGTCAGGCAGTAGATCAGCATCCAATTCGCGCGTCTCATGCTCACCCAACCAAAGCCAGTAGAGCAAATGATGCGCTGGTCCACTTGGCTCGCCGGGCGGGGTGCCTTCCCAGACTGGCGGGAAGCGACCGAGCGTGCCGACTCCAGGATAGGCGGTGTTGTCGATTCCGTAATGATTGAACGTGCTATCGGGTGCATCGCCAAAGTCTCGATAGACATCCTGCTGCTCGCATTCGACATGTACCTTTGCCGTGGCCTGCTCAATCACGGAGAGATCTCGGGGGCGTATAATGGCGGCGCGGTTGAAGATGCTCGCCTTGCACTCCACATCATCCGAGACCTGAACCTTGAATTTGATGGCGATGCTACCACCTGCTGGTATGTCCCCCACCCACTTAATCCAATTCTGCAGGTTGTCATATACAGCGTTCGGTGCTGAGAAGTTCAGGCTCCCCGACTCATAACTCGTACCTGCAGGAATTGGGTCGACTATTGTTACCCCGATTGCGGGCGCCGAACCGCTGTTGGTCACACCAATGGTGTACTCGATCTCATCACCCGGGCTCACGATCTCAGGCGAAGCACTCTTGCGAATTGCTAGATCGGGCTCTTTCGGGCAATCTACTTTGGTGCGGGTGCTGCTCTCTGCGGTCTGATTGTTCCAACGGATAATCGCTTTATTAACAATGATCGAATCGCACTCCGCTTCGTCCTTCACTGTCACGGAGAACTTAACCGTCACGCTACCGTTGGCGGGAACCGTTCCGGTCCATTCGATGCGATTGTTGGGGTTGTTGTAAATGGCCGTGGGATTCGTTGAATTGACCGAGCCAAGCAGATAGATAGTGCCTGGGGGGATCGGGTCGATCATGGTCGCACCCACTGCCGGGACGTTGCCACCATTGAAGATGGTGATCGCGTAATCAATTGTACTGCCGGGAGCCACGATTGATTGACTGGCACGCTTGACAATATTTAGAGCGGGTTCTGCAGGGCATTCAACCTTTGAACGTGCCTGTGCTTCAAGCCACTGTCGTAGGAAAGGCGCTCGCACGATGGCCGTATTCACGATTTCGCCTTTGCAGTCGATTTTTTGATCCACGCGCACGCTAAATTTGATCGTCACGCTCCCGTTTGCGGGCACGGTGCCGCTCCATTCGACACGGTTGGCCCCAATGTTGTAGCTCACGCTTGGCACGTCAGAGGTGGCAGAATTCGCCACATAGCTCGTACCAGCCGGAATCGGGTCGACCAAAGTAACACCCGCTGCCGCAACATTGCTGCCGTTGACAATGGTGATCTCGTAGTCAAGAAGGCCACCAGGAGCGATGGTTGATTTGCTTACCTTCTTGTCGACCTGGATCTTTGGAGGATCTGGGCAAACAACCAAGACACGAACCTCGTCACCCTGCAGTTCGGCACCGCTGGCGTTCATGAAGAAGGCACGATTGTAGATCATTGAACCACACTTAGCGTTATCATCCACTCGCACCTTAAAGGTGATGGTCACGCTGCCGTTTGCTGACAGGTCGCCCGACCATTTCACCCGATTGTTGGTGGGATCATGGTCCGCAGATGGTTTGGAAGAAGTGAGACTCTCAGGCACATAGGTCGTGCCAGTTGGAATCCGATCAAGGACGCTGACGCCAACGGCAGGTGCATCTCCATTGTTCTGGATCTGGATGGTGTACTCGATTTCCTGACCGGGATTCACTTCGGCATGACTCGCTTTTTTCTCGATAGTGATCTTTGGCTCACCTTGCGGGACACCGACCAGATAGTCTTCTGTTTCACCAAATTTATATCGATCGGGATAAGGAGGACCGCGACCATCGGGCATACCTTCACCCCATTCTTTGACGGCTCGATCACTCAAGGTCAGACGTAGCCAGGCAGGACCATTGCCTTCCTTTTTATGAACAAGAAGGGTGCCCAGTGGAATGTCGACGAAGTCACCGGAGACAAAACTGGGATTGTTGTAGGTTGCGTTCTGGATGATCCACTCGAAAGAACGTTGGGTGTCATCGTGACAGAGTCCCACGTCATCCCAATCGCCGTCACCGTTCCCATCATACCAAGCGTTAAGGTAGAGGAGGTCAAAGTCTCGAACGGGTGTGCCATTCCAGCGGACGCGTACGACCAATTCGGTTGCCTCACAGTTGGCAAACCTGGCATCACGATTGAGCCAGCCATCATCGCCCCGATCGCGATTTGCTACATCTGCCGTTCCATTGTTGAGAATGTTCGTCACGCCGTGGGTCGTCACCGCTATGGGACCAAAAATATTTGTCGTACCGTTTCGCTCTATCTCTGCCAACCAGACGGTGAGAGTTTCCAAACCAGGATCGGTGGCTGGATTATAGGAAAATCGTGTCTCATAGGTGCCACCTGCCGTTCCCTGGCTCACAATCATCTGCTCAGTCATGCGCACAGCATTTGCAAAGTTGCCATTTGTGCCGCGATAAAGATGAAAACCAGACGTATCAAACTCGGACGAAGTTACCCAGCGCACCACAATCTCATCAGATATATGGGTCGCCGTAAAACTCGTAAGCCCCACAGAGGTAGGTTCATCGGCCGTGTCGTTCTGGCTTTGAACTGGTGCAACGAGCAGTTGAGCATTTTTAGGCAATTTGTCCGCATCCACTTCGAATGATATGTCATCACCTAGCCAAAAGAGATTGCTCTGCTCGTGGGCGGGACCACTGGCTGGGCTATCTTCCCAGACCGTTGGAAAGTTGCCCAGTATACCGGGATAGGCCGTGTTGTCCAGGCCATGATGGTTGGTGCTGTCGGCCGCGTCGCCCATATCCAATGCTCGTGCGGATGGCATCTTCTCGTCTGCGAACACGTATGCGCTGGACGCGAACAGACTGTATATAAACAGAAACAGCGTTAAGAATAGAATGGTTAGTATGAATTTAGAAAGAGAGGGATGATTGCAACGATGTTGGGACGATTCAGAATAATTCATCATTACCTCCTGATTCTGAACCAAAGGGAGAATTTGATGTACTACTATTTCTAACAACGTGTGGGAATCATGTGTTTTGTAAAGCTTAAGGAATGAGATTTTTGTTGATAGCCACCTCCTGGATATGTGCAAGAAATCGGGAAGTTTCCATTGCACAGGTTTGAGATCGATTTATCTTTGACAAAAATAAGACATTAAACATGTTGATCATAGTGTACTTTGTACGAGTCGTCAACCTGGTGCTGCTCGCTACGACAAAAGTGTGTTCTAGATCACAGGACAACCTTTGGCCGTTCTAGCTAATTTTGGGTCTTCGCGACAAAGTGTACAAGCGATGAATTCATGGTACGTGATACGTGCCACGTCAAGCGATCCAGTACGCGCCACGTATGACGAATCACGCTGTCAAGTACACCCTCTCGGGTAGAGCCCTAATTTTATGTGTGTTTGCCCCACATGCGAAACTGGCCAATGGTCGGGAAGTGTTCGATGTGTTGGATAAAGACCATATAGATGCGACACTATCGGTCCCGATGATGAAGGATATGTGTTGGGTCATTGTCTGATATTGCAGCATCCAATGGAAAGATGTACGATTGGGCTGGTACGCATGATCTTGTCGTCGATAAATTTAAGGTGGATCGTGGGTGTACCATTGATGGTTCCGAATAGGAGCATGAGTTGTTGAGCCGTGTTTTACAGAAAATTAGGGCAGTCGCGAACTTTGCGGCCCAGCGTTGAAACGCCGGTCTACTAAGCGTAAACCCGCTCAAGTGGGTTGAACTGGAGTGCGCTTATGAGTGTTAAAATTTAGATTCGGTAAACGTCCAGCGAGCACGCCTCGTGCGGGTCTTGACGGAATGCCACTCCGCACGGGGCGTGCTGACTGCACTCGTTTACCCGATTATTTTCTTGGCTCATATATGAAAGTAGGTGAAAAGTATGTAAAATAGGGAAAGAGGTCAATGAGAAAAAAGAAAAGAGAAAAAGAGCCATGAAAATGCGATATCCGATCCAAGAACTGATGAGCGAAGAAGGCTGTTATGAGAGATTGTTAGAGATCTTGCATCCAGAAGGGATGCAATGTCCAGATGGACATAGATTGCCAGAAGGGCAAGCGCCTCACAGTCGAGAGCGAGCCCGGGAATAAGTACAGATGCCGAGAATGCGGCAAAGTATACGATGCCTTTACGAATACAGTCTGGTCTGGAACGCATTACAATTGTGTGACGATAGTCTTAGTGATGCGAGGCATCATTCAAGGGACACCAACGCTGCATCTATCAGAGGAACTGTCTCTGAACTATAGTACGTTGTTGGAGCGTCGCCATCGGATCCAGAATACGGCGTTGCTCCAAGCCGCAGCCGCTTCCCCCTTTTTCGCGATTCTGTAGCTGAAGCCGATGAACTGTACCAGAATGCAGGAGAGAAAGGCGATTACCATCCCGATCCAGATGACCCGCCCAGACCTCGAGCCAACAAGCGCCGTGGACGAGGGACGATGGAGAACGACCGACCACCGATTCTGGGCGTTGTGGGACGAACCTCTGGCCAAGTCCAGTTCACGGTCTGTGACAACACACAACAAGCAACCATTGTTCCTTTAGTTGTTGCTTGCTCTCTCCCTGGCACCACTCTCTATACCGACGAGTGCAACGCCTACAATCCCATTGCGGAGACTGGTCGCTCTCATGCCACTGTTTGTCACTCCCGGTACGAATGGGCTCGCGATGATGATGGCGACGGCATTCGGGAAGTTCACTGCAACACCATGGAAGGCATTTGGACTGGTCTACGCAATTTTCTGCGTCCCTTTCGGGGTGTTCATAAACGTTATCTTGCCCAATATGTTGCCATCTTTGAATGGACTCACAATCTCAAATTCGTCAATGACTCCTTTCTTCGCTCTCTCATTGACTCCCATTTCACCTATTTTCATTCATGAGCCATTTTCTTAATGTCCATCAGCGTACTTTGGTTGCTAGATGTCGGTTTATGGATGTTAATTAAAATCGGTATACCGTAGGTGCGTGCTTGTAGCCGCACGAAGTCGGTCGTACCGCCCAAGATTGCGCAGTTAAAAACAGCGCCTACGTTTACCGATCTATTTTCTTAATGTCCATTAACCGATGGCGGTTGCCGAATAGAGCCACTTTTTTAAGGTTCGCACTTGCCCTATTACAGAAAAGGAGAGAACAAGTGGCCGAACTTAAGACAAAACGTACCGACGCCAGTGTGGAAGAGTTTCTCAACGGTATTGAAAATGAAAAGAAGCGGACAAACAGTTTTGCCATACTCAGTAGATCCAAATTTCAGGTTTTGAGAGAGAATTCTGGCTAAACAGTTGACATAAATACAAATTTGCCGGTCGATATCTAGTTTTTGCGTTAGATTTGGGCGATTTTCAGATATGAAATAGGTTGTTTTCTGTAACCGAAATCTGAATAAATGACTCCAAAATCCCTGCAATCTCGACTGAAAATAGCCAAAAACGCCAAATTTGGATCTACTGAGTCTGGAGCTGATGAAAGAAGTGACGGGTGAAGAGCCTCAAATGTGGGGGACCAGCATTATTGGTTTTGGCTCCTATCACTTCAAATATGCCAGCGGACGAGAGGGCGACTGGATGTTGGTCGGCTTTTCGCCGCGCAAGCAGAATCTGACGCTCTACATCATGCCGGGCTTTGAAAACTACGACGAATTGCTGGGGAATCTTGGCAAGCACAAAACAGGCAAATCTTGCCTCTATATCAATAAATTAGCTGATGTTGATCAGGGTGTGCTGAAAAAACTTGTCAAGCAGTCAGTTGACCACATGCGAGAGACAAATCAATGACAACGACACCAACATTCTTTGCTACCCCCGATGATTTTCGCAATTGGTTGGAGGAAAATCACGCCGCACAGCAGGAGCTGTGGGTTGGCTACTACAAGAAGGCGACGGGCAAACCGAGCATCACCTGGTCGGAATCGGTCGATCAGGCGCTTTGCTTTGGCTGGATCGATGGATTGCGCAAGAGTGTGGACGACGAGAGCTACATGATTCGCTTCACGCCGCGTAGACCAACCAGCCAGTGGAGCAAAGTCAACCTCCAGAAGGTGGATCAGCTGATAAAGCAGGGATTGATGCGTCCAGCGGGGATCAAAGTTTACGAGGAACGCCGCAAGGATAAAGAGGGGTCTTACTCCTATGAACAACGCCAAGCTGCTCAGTTGACCACTGACCAAGAGGCACAATTTCGCGCCAACGCAGCCGCCTGGGAATTTTTCCAATCGCAGCCACCGACCTATCGCAATACCGCGATCCATTGGGTGATCAGCGCCAAGCAGGAAAAGACGCGGCAAAGACGGTTGGGGACGCTGATTGACGATTCAGCGCAGGGGCTGAGAATTGCGCAGTTGAGGCGAAAGGTAACGTGATCTGCTGAAATAATACCTCAAAGATCAACGATGTTTGGTTCCCCCTCTTGTTGATACCCAACACGTTTGAACGTTTCAATCATGGGAACATTATAGATATCGGTATCACAGTAGATACGCCACACACCAACCCCTTGCAAAATACGGGTGCATTGACATAACAGATCGTAGGCATAGCCTTTGCCCCGTTTATTGGGCAAAACGCCGATGTAGTAGATTGTCGCTTCCTCAAGACCATCTTTTTGACAATCGGGAAAGAGAACTGGTTGCACAAAACCGGCTAGCTCGTTGTCCTGATCGTATGCAAGTTGCCACCATAACGGTTCATAATCGAAATATTCATCGGCTTCACCAACGAACCGTTCCGCAACGGCACGGGCACCGTACTCCGCTACTGCCTTTTGATCGCTGCGATCCAATGAGTTCGCCATCGCTTGACCAACGGCATCGATCAAGATATCCATCGACGCCTCGGCGAGAGAGTGGAACGTGAGACGATTTGGCACATCGATTTTGGGCTTGGGTTCATTCCAGACGTAGACAATTTTCTGATATGTTTCCATCATTTCCTCAAGCGGATACCTTTCGTTGCTTTCCCTGCATTTCCCTCAACTCTGTCCAATTAAACATCACGTTCCAGCGTCCAGTCACCCGTAACGTCTCTTTGTCAAACTGAAATTCCATCGTGAGACTATGAGGTGTCTGGATGTGACGCATCTCCAATGTCAATTGATTGGGTTCGGTCCACGCACCACGACTCAAGGTTGGAACTTCTCGGGGGGCGCAGAATGTAGTTGTGCCATCTCTCCACTCAATGTAGCCAAACTCAATTTGGTGTTCGCCATCATCATCTTCCGCCGCAAGCAACATGTGATCGTGATAAAAGTGGAGCGTCACATGGTGGAAATCGTCATCTCCGAGCGTGTAAGAAAAATCGTAGGTCTGACCCGAAATCGATTCAACAATGTGCGAGGTGGGTTCTCCTTGGATCGGTTGAATCGATAAACTTTTAAGCTGGCGAGATAGGGTTTCCTGAGTACCCTTCTCCTCAGGTAGAGATTCACGACCCATTGCAGGCAATAGATGTCCCCAGACCAGATCGAGAATTGCTTGCATATTCTCAACGCCAGCAGTTGTCGCCAGCACGGCATCCTGTTCTGGCATGATCAGACAAAACTGTCCAAATGCACCGTCGCCACGATAGGCATTGTGACGACATTGCCAAAACTGATAACCATATCCCTGCCACCAATCCGGCGTTTCGTCTTCGGGTGGTGAATCAGGGGGTGGAGTGGTCGCGATATGGTTTGCCGTTACGGCCTCGATCCAGTGCGCTGGTATTAGCTGCTGTCCATTCCATTGACCTTTTTGTAGATAGAGCTGACCAAATCGTGCGATTGCTTCGGTTGTGATATGTAGACCCGAAAATCCGAAATTGATGCCTTGCGCATTCTCTTGCCAAAATAGAGCGGAGATGCCAAGTGGTTCAAATAGACGGGGGCGCAAATACTCAACGAGATTCATGCCTGTCAGACGTTGCAGAATGGCGGATAACATGAATGTTGCGCCGTTATTGTAGGCAAAGACCGAGCCTGGTTCTTGGTCTGGCGGGATGGCAAGGAACCCAGCAATCCAGTCCTTCTTACCTCTTTCGAATACTCGATCCAGCGTGTCTTCTCGATGTCCAGTCGACATCGAGAGCAAATGATGCACACGCATCGCTGCAATTTGTGCACTCACATTGTCTGGCGCCTTCTCTGGGAAGAACGAGAGGACCAGATCATCCACCGAGAGCAATCCCTCGTCGATAGCCAAGCCGATGGCTGTCGACGTGAAGCTCTTGCTGAGCGAGTAGAGCAGATGAATTCGCTCTGGGCTGTATGGAGACCACCAACCTTCTGCAACGACATGACCGTGACGCACAAGCATCATGCTGTGCAGCTCAATGTTTTGCTGTTCAACTGCCTTGACAAATGTAGAAATCGCAAAGGATGACATGCCTTGCGCTTCTGGTGTGCTTCTTGGAAGTTGGTTATTGTTCATAGTATTCGATTCTCGAGAAGTTGGATTGACTGAACGGTATGGTCCAATCATGTTAACACCCGAGGAATGGAAGTCAAATTACTTGTACATTCGTTCATTCGATGAGGGTACCTTACAGATGAGGCATCGATGCAATTATTGTCAATCAGTCGATATGGGATCATGCTTCTGCAATCCCTTTACCAGAGTCACTTGGAAATTCTTTGACGTTCGGTTCATTGCAACAACTGGCCCTTGTCCAATCCTCTTGAAAAAAGCTCGAATTTGTTGCTCCAACTGTCGATCCGTTCTTGCCTCCTGTAGAAATTCCGATTGGCGAATTCGTGCGATTTGTTGATGATTATATGGAAACATTGTAATGATTCTCCCGGAAATATTTGTGCTCACACTATATCGATACGTGAATGCCAAAAAGGTTCGCTTGCCTGACCTCGTGATTGATTGTCGCTGCCGACAGGGTATACTCACGACGTCGCAAATCCATCGCAAAGTGCGTCGCAAAATTTGCGACGCACTTTATCCTCCAGATCGAAGGTGCTATGCCCTCGAGCAAGACGAGTAATATGTTGAGGGCTGATTTGCTCTTGGGTTGTATGCGCGAAGTTGAAGACCGGGCGCTTTTGGAAGTCGGGTGGACGATACAAAATTCTAGGCGAAGAAGTTTTCCTTTACTCTGCATCCCAAACTCGAATTGTTCCATCCCATGAGGCGGAAACAATGCGCTTGCTATCAGGTGACCAGGCCACATCGACAGCCGAAGTTGTGTGTCCGAACAACCTACCGAGGGGCTTGAGTGTCTCCACATCCCAGATGTGTACGGTGCCGTCGTATGACCCAATGGCAAGTTTGGTCCCATCTGGCGACCAAGCCACGGTGCTCACACTACCGTCGAACCCAGGAAGCGGGTTAAGCAATGTACCAGTTATGGCATCTCAAATATGCGCAGATGTATCCCCAGGCGAAGAGCCGGAAGCCAATTTGGTCCCGTCTGGCGACCAGGCTACACTCAATACAGAGCGCCCATGTCCGGAGAGCGTGTGGAGGAGCGCGCCAGTCTCCACATTCCAGATATGTATGCCATGATCCACTGATCCAGAGGCCAGTTTGGTCCCATCTGGCGACCAGGCTATCCTCAAGATTCGACGCGTAGGCCCGAAAAGCAACTGGGGAAGCGTGCTGGCAGTCGCATCCCAGATGTACACGTTATCGGATGCCCCAGCAGCAAATTTAGTACCTTTCGGTGACCAGGCCACACTTATCACACCATCATCGTAGGTTGTGGGAAGAACCCGCAGAGATGTAGCGGCCTCTGCATCCCAGATGCGCACTGTGTTGTCCCACGATCCAGATACAAACTTAGTACCGTCTGGCGACCAGGCCACACTCGAAACGCTATTCTCATGTCCAGTGAGAGCATGGAGAAACGCACCCTCTGCGGCATCCCAAATGTGCACGACGCTATTCTGATCGGCATGATCACCTAGATTCCCGATTCCAGAGGCCAGTTTGGTCCCATCCGAAGACCAGGCCACGCTGGTGACTTCCTTCGTATATCCAGAGAGTACGTGGAGAAGTTCGCCTACTGCGGCATCCCATATACGCACTGTGTGGTCGTTTGACCTGGAGGCTAGTCTATTGTCTAGAGACCAGGCCACGCTGATGATACTGTCTGTGTGGCCAGAGAGGGTGTGGAGGATCGCTCCAGCCGTTGCATCCCAGACGCGCACCATGTTATCCCGTGCCCCGATGGCAAGCTTCGTACCGTCGGGTGACCATTCCATGATGTCATGTTCTCTGAGAGGAGCTATCGATATGAATTGTCCATTTAGCCACTCCACAGTACAATATCTACCATGTCTCAATTCCACCTCTCTGTACTGGGTCCGCCTCATTTGATGTTGGACGGTAGACCCATTGAATTAGGACGGCGCAAGGCAACGGCCTTACTCGTCTATTTGGCCGTGACCCGTCTCACGGAAAACGGCTTGGCGAGCCGAGATAAGCTGGCCACGCTGCTGTGGCCTGAACATTCGCAGGCTGCGGCCCGGGCCGAATTGCGACGTCATCTGTCCGTACTCAACAAGGCATTGGGGGAAGGATGGCTGGACACAACAAGTGACACGATCCGGATTCGAGAGGCTGCTGATCTGTGGCTCGATAGCGAGGTGTTTCAGAAGAGACTCAATGCCTGCCATCAGCATGGCCATTCACAGGATGAGGTTTGTGCAGCCTGCTTGCCGCTGCTTTCTGAGGCAGTGACGCTTTATCGTGCCGATTTTCTTAGTGGATTTACACTACGCGATACACCAGAGTTTGACGAGTGGCAATTCTTTGAAGGCGAGCGGTTGCGTTACGCCAGTATCAACAATGTGTTCAGATTCTGGCTGAGGAGTTAGACATGCCACCAGATGATGAAACTGAGCGACTCTATCAGCAGATTCTTGCTAGACAAGAGATTCCGTTGCCTGTTCAGAATCTTGCATTGGTCACGTCAAATCCCAAAGATGCTGCTCAAGATTCACCGAGCGAGGATAGAGGGTGGCAGATCCCAACCCAACCTGTTTCCAATTCGAAGGATGCGGCAAGGACGATAGATCGCGTTGAGAACAGCTTGTCGTCGTCAAGGTTAAATGCGATGCGAATTGTGACCATCCTTTGCGTGGGACTCGGTGAATCATTTGAAAAGAGCTGGATCACTGCACCAGAAGCCGCCACACAAACCCTCCAGCAACTCTTGTCTGAACTCACCGAAATCGTCCAGCAATTTGGAGCACATGTGGAGAGATTGGGCAATGATGGTCTCATCGCTCTCTTTGGCGCAACTCAGATGTATGAAGATGACCCGCAGAGAGCGGCACGAAGCGCCCTGGAAATACAGACTGCGGCCAGCCAATTTGGCTGGCAAGCGACGATTGGCATTAACACGGGGCATATCTATCTCCAACGTGTAGATATCCGCGCCGCACGGGATATTGCAGTCGGTCCAGTCGTCAATCAGGCAATCCGATTACAGATGATGGCCGGTCCTGGTGAGACCTTGATTGGCAAACGAACAGAGCGTTTTTTGCAGGATACTTTTGTCTTAACGCCACAGAGTGTGTCATCTGAATTTCCCCCACAAGATGCAGATCGCTATCGGCTTGAGCGTCTGCGTCGTCAGCTCAAACGGTTCTTTGGAGAGCGTGACGACAGAGGGCGTCGTCAACCTTCGCAACTCATTGGACGTGAGATGGAGCTTGCCCAGATTGCTCAAGTGCTACCCATGCTTCAGCAGCAAGAAGGGCATCTCATCACCATCGTGGGCGAAGCTGGAATTGGAAAATCTCGTTTGATTTTCGAGTTGCGCCAGTTTCTACAACAGAATCACAGGTCGGAGGAGCAAAGTCAGCAATCTTTCGCTTCTGATGTTCTCTGTCTGGAGGGCCGCTGTTTGCCGTTGGGTATGTCTGCAAGCTACTGGCCCGTTATCGATATGCTACAGGCATATTTGAGTCTTTATCAGGCTAAGGTACTCTCCCTTTCTTCAATATCCGATCTAGTGCACCCTCTTCAACATCTTCTCACCCAATTGGTGTCCACTAATGCACTAACAGTCATGCAATGCGAGGACATTGGGCCACTTTTAGGAAACCTGCTCGCCGTTCAATTTGGCACTGACTGGGATCACCGCTTGCAGAACGCAGGCCCAGAACAGATCCGCCACCAGACGCTTTTGGCTCTGCGCGATCTGTTTGTGGCGCTTGCTCATAACCAACCAATGGTGCTGATCTTCGAGGATCTCCATTGGGCCGATGCGCTCTCACTCGATCTCGTTTCGCTCCTGATGGAGGTGCTGGATTGTACACCAATTCTGTTGGTCTGCGCCTATCGCCCCGAAACTGACGCACAAAACTCAGCATCTCGGACAACGCGTCTGGAAACATTGGCTCTGCGCAAATGTGCTGATCGCCATACGCCTCTCCACCTACGGGGTTTAACTGCAGCACAGAGTCGCGCCATGATCGGATCATTGCTTCCAGAAGGGGATCCGTCCGATCGCCTGGTCGATCTAGTGCAAGCCAAAGGCCAGGGGAATCCGCTCTTTGTCGAAGAATTAATTCATGCGCTGATCGAGTCTAAGGTTGTTTACTACGAAGATCAGAAATGGCTCGTCGCTGGCGAAATTGAGCGCCTGGTCTTGCCCGATACAGTACAGATGATTGTCCTAGGACGCGTTGATCGGTTGCCCCCGGAAACCGGAAATCTTTTGCGGCTTGCAGCGGTAATCGGGCGGATCTTTTACCGTCGAGTGCTCGCCAAGGTCATGCCAGATGCTGAATTCCTTGAGCAAGGACTGAATCAACTTGAAACAGAAGAGTTCATCTACCTGGAGCGTTCGATTCCAGAGGAAGAATATTCTTTTAAGCACATTTTGGTCCAAGAGGCAATCTACAATTCGCTACCTCAATCGGCTCGGGATCGATTGCATCTTCAGGTCGCCTGCGCCTTCGAAGCGATCTATGCGGATCAATTAGAGGAAATCTACGAGCAGCTTGCTTATCATTACAATCGTTCGCAGCAGGTAGACAAAGCTATCATCTATCAACTGGCAGCGGGGAATAAGAGTCGACGGGCGTATCTCAATGATGAGGCAATTGCTGCATTTCAAACAGCGCTGCAACAGATTACTCAACTCGCGCAAGATAGACAGGCTGAGCAATATTCTCTTGCCGACTGGCGGTTTGATGCACTGGCTGGACTGGGGCAAGTGACGCTTGGTATTGGCGAGTTAGCTGCCGCAGAAGATTACCTGCGACAAGCGATTGCACTGGGAAAATCGCAATCATATACCAAAGAGCGTTTGATACCGCTCTATCAGGCCCTGGGAGAAGCACTTGATTGGCGAGGCAAATATAGCGCGCGCGTGCAGATTGGCGAAGAGGGATTGACACTGCTGGGTGAAGAAATCGAATCTGTTGAGGGTGCGATGATGAACTCCACCATCGGATGGGGCTATCGTGCATGCAATGAATCTGAGAAAGCGCGTTATCACTTGTTGCGCAACACACAATTTATTGAACACCTTCCCTATTCGGAAGAGCTTGGATCGGCCTATGTTCATATTGTGGTTGCCTACGTCCAGTACGAACAGGATATTGAAAAGGCGCTTGCGTGGGCAAAGATCTTAGAGCGCAAAGCCAGGCAGCATCACGACCTGCGAGCGCTTGCCAATATCCATCAATTTGTTGGTAGCGATATCTACTGGGAAACTGGAGATTTGCAGAGCGCCATTGTAGAGTTACAAAAAGCAGCCGACCTTTTTGCGAAAATCGGTGATCTCAAACAGACCGGTCTCTCTCACTATCGATTGGGCACTATTGCTTTCTCGCTTGGCGACTTGGAACAGGCTAAATTGTATCTCCTCCGCGTTGATGAGATGGCCGAGTCACTCGGATCGATTCATTATCTTCCGTGGATGTATCAAACTCTTGCGATAACCTACGTCTGTTGCAAAGAGTGGCAAAAAGCCCGAGAAACTTATCAGAAATCCATTGACTTTGTGCAAGAGATAGAACTCGGTGTTGTAGAAGCTCGAAGCACCTATGGTCTAGCACGTCTTTATCAGATTCAGGGGCGGTCTGAAGAAGCAACTCAAACGTTGCATCAAGCTCTTGAGCTCTTTCTGCTTCATATGACGTTCCATATCTACTGGTTGCCAGAATTCTTGCATACGCTTGAGGAATTGACGCCAAAACGCACGACGTTTCATAAAATCTGTGCGCGTATTCAATCCAATCTTGCAGTAGAACAACATCTCAGCAACTGGTATTTGGAACCCGTTGCTGAGATGTCTACGATATCTGAGCCAAGCATGACATTTGACCAGGCAACTCCCGGCGAAACCGCAACCCAGATTGCCAACGGTCTGTGGACGTGGCACGATCACTTTGGAGATTGCGCCTATGATCTAGAAAAAGGCCTGACCATTTATGCTGCAAATGAACGTTACCTTTGGTATGTGAATCAAAGCGCGCCCCGGTTTATGTGCCAAGCTGAGGGTGATTTGGTTGTGCAGACGCGCTGCGTCTCTGCCTCTCCTGAAATGCCAGCCATTGGAGGATTGCTTCTTTGGCTGGATGCTCAGAATTATTTGCTGCTGAACTACGGCCAAGTTGGCGAATTCTCGCTTGGTTTTGGAGGATTGATCGACGGCCAGGATTTGCTCGTTGGCCGGGGGCGCTTGCCTGGAACTGAGTTTTATCTACAGTTGACCCGTAAAAAAGAGAGCGTCCAAGCCTTTTGTAGTGCCGACAATCAAACGTGGTTTACGCTGGGAAAGACCCGATTTCCACTGAAGGGTAGCATTGAGGTCGGTCTCGTTGCCCTCGGTGATGTTGATCGACATTTCTACCCCGATGCGCATGTTGAAGGCGCAGCGATTCGTTTTTTGGAGTTTGCGATTTTGTGATTACCCTTTTACGCCGGAAATAACGATGCCCTGGATAAAGCGAGCCTGCGCAATGTAGAAGACGATCAAAACGGGGATCAATGCCACTAAGGTCATGGCCATCACTTCATTCATGTGTTGGGATTGCTGTGTTTCAAAGAGGCGCAACCCGATGGCAATGACAAATTTTCTGGGTTCGTTTAGATAGATAACTCGATAGTTGTGAAATGAATATTTTCCAAATTTGACAAAAGAGACAAAAGTCATCTCAATAGATTGCATCAAGAAAAAAGTGCGAAAAAGGAGCCATCAAGATGCAATTGCCGATAGTGAATGTAGCGCCACTGGTCAGGGAGCATAGCGAAACCTTTCGTTCAGTATTTGCCAATCGTAAACAGTTTCGCCACTTTGAAAACTATCTGACGGGTCTGATGGTCTTGGACAACAAAAGCATGGCAAATATTGCCCGCTGCATTCTAGATAGTGCAGATAAGACGAATATATCACGGTATTTGAGTGAAGCTCCTTGGCGAGCCGAAAAAACTCAATGATGAGCGTATAGGTTACATGAAGTCAGAGACAGCACAATACCAACGTTCAGAGTCAGAATCGGTATTAGCGATTGACGATACACTATGTGAACACGTGGGAAGTCTGTTCGAGTATATCGATACACACTACAATCATAGCAATGGTCAGCATCCACTGGCTCATAACTTAGTCACAAGTCACTATGTCAGTGGCGCTGTTCGTTTTCCGGTCGATGCAAGTATCTACCGACGGTACGAAGAGTTTACCGACTGGGAAGCATTTGTGGAAAACCATTTCCCAGTGACTGAGATTCCCAAGAAAAAAGAAAGAACGAACCGCTTTTCATAAACGAGTGGATAGCCACCTATTAACTGACCCCGCCTTTCGAGGGCTAGACGAAGCGTTTAAGACCAAGATAACCATTGCCAGTGAACTGGTTGAAAAAGCTGTTGAACGAACCCTTATCTTTGGTTGGGCTCTCTTCGATGGTTGGTATCTCGCTCCAGATCTTCTAGCTGTACTCGATCGTCTGAATAAAGATTGGATCAGCATCTTGAAGTGCAATCGCAATCTGGAGACAAATAGCTTTCGTTTGCGAGATGAAGACGGTCAGCCGATAACTTTCGAGGGGCCACATATTAAAGTCAAAGAGTTGGTCCCCTACATCCCCCCAGAATGCCTACAAACCTGTCACCATTGATGGTCGTACTTACTATACCTTTACCATGACTGTGCGTATCCCTTCTATCGGCAAGGTACGCATCGTGATTAGTTTTGATAATCCTGAATTGCAAGGCAATTAGGCCGTTTTAGTGACCAATCGCACTGATTGTAATGCCAAACGCATTCTCTCGATTTACCTGCTTCGTTGGCCTATCGAGACGGTTTATCAGGATGGTAAACAACTGCTTGGCCTTGATGAATATTGCATGCGAACTGCCCACGCCTTTCAAAAACATTGGTCTCTGGTCTTCGTGGCTTATTCTCTCTTGCACCTTGATTGTTTGGGACCATCATTGGCTAAAACTCAATTCTCGCCCAGCAAATCCCTTGGTGAGGCTAGCAGCAAGCTCAGTCACTAATTCAAGATCTCATCTTGACTGCACATCATGCCTTGAATGACGGACAGGAGATTGCAGAGGTCTTCGCTACCCTTTTCGCCAAACAGCAGGCCTGCTCTGCTTAATTTTGACTTTGTCAAATCCGGCACCTGCTCAAAATACAACTATCGAGTAGATAAG
Organism: Chloroflexi bacterium TSY; assembly: GCA_019217005.1. The sequence goes on along the minus strand of JAHBNG010000117.1, from coordinate 1,626 downwards.
AGGATCAAAAAAGTTATTCCAATTCCAGGCAAAGGCTTGAATCGCAATCACACCCAATGCTGGCTTGATCTGCGGCATGAGAATGCGAGAATAGATGGTGAACCAACCTGCACCATCGATACGTGCGGCATCATCCAACTCGGTGTTGATGGTCATATAGAACTGTCTGAGCAGAAACACATTGTAGCCATTGGTCAGCCACTGGGGGATAATAAGGGGCCAAAACGTGTTGACCAAACCGAGCCGCGACCAGAAGAGATAGATCGGAATAAATGTGACTTGGGGGGGAAGCATCATCGTGGCAAGCAGAATGATAAACCAGATGTCTCGTCCCCAGAAGCGGATGCGTGCAAAACCGAAGGCAACCAACGAACTCGAGATTACTAGACCAATGATGTTCAAGATTGTCATGTAGACGGTGTTGATATAAAACTGGGTAAAGGGGAGTGTTGTCCACCCATCTACATAGTTTTGCCAGCGAAATTCTTGTGGAATCCATTCAATCGGAATATTGTAAATTTGATGCTCTGGCTTGAACGATGTGGAAATCATCCACGCCAGTGGCGCGGCAAAGATGATCGCACCGATGATCAAGACAATGTATAAGATAATTTTGCCCAGAATCGAGTAGAGTTTGTAACTGAAGAGTTGCCAATCGGCTCTGCTTTGGGTGGGCGTATAGACTTTGCTTTCGGTGGTCATCGTTTCAGCTCTCCCTCATAGTGCACCCATGTACCAGATGAACGGACAACCAGTGCCGTAAAAATCAGCGTCACAAAGAAGAGAGCCCACGCCAGTGCAGATGTATATCCAAACTGAAAATCTTGGAACCCTTTCCGATAAAGGTAAAGCACTTGGGTCAGCGTTGCGTTATTTGGTCCGCCCTGTGTGAGGATGTAGGATTGAGTGAAGACTTGGAATGAGCCGATAATGCTGATCAAGACGTTAAAGTAGATGGTCGGTGTAAGCATCGGAATGGTCACGTGTCTGAATCGATGCCATGAGTTGGCGCCATCGATTTCGGCTGCTTCGTATAGAGCAGTGAGAATGCCTTGCAAACCAGCCAGATAGAGCAACATTGCGCCGCCAGCTCCCCAAAGACCCATCAGAATAAATCCAGGAACCGCCCATTGTTCAGAATAGAGCCAGCGTGGTCCATCGAGACCGATGGCGGCTAATCCCTGATTGAGTAATCCGTAGCGCGGGTTTAAGACATAGCCCCAGAGAATTGCCACGGCGGCTCCTTGAACAACAGATGGCAAATAGTAGAGAAGACGCCACCCGCCCTGAAAAACGATTTTTTGATTCATGAGGAGAGCAATGCCAAGGGCCACAATCACGTTCGCTGGAACTAGGGCAAATGTATAGTATGCCGTGACGCGGAACGATTTCCAGAAGAGCGGGTCATTCCACATGCGTATATAATTTTGGAATCCAACAGGCTCGAATGTGTGCGGAGCAAATCCGTCTTCATGAGGCTGATATTGAATGAGTAGATCATGGCAAAGAGAATGAGCACCAAGAAATGTATCAGCCACGGACCGATGAAGAGATAGCCCGCAATATTATCGCGGAAGCGCTGCGAAATGCGGAAACCACGTCTCGGCTGTCTGGTTTGAGGGTTAA
>JAHBNG010000113.1 GCA_019217005.1 Chloroflexi bacterium TSY | reverse complement strand
GGCATGGGACAGGTGCAAATACAAGCGACGGAGAACGTCTTGGGCTATTGACGACTTTCTGTGGACCACAGTTTCGTACTCAGGAGAATTTCGCGCTCGGGACCTCGAAGGAAGTTGTAGAGGAAGCCTCACCTGATCTTCTAGCGCTTTTGGGATTCAAGGTTTGGAATGCCTACGGGCGTATTGGAAGCCCCTTGGCAGAATATGTTTCGCAAGATGCATCGCTACTTGGTGAGATGCGACCAACCTGATTGTGGGGACGATAACAAGGATATCACCATTTTTTGGGGCGTTATTTGGAGGCTATCTTCTTCGTATTTTTTTGATGCCTCTTACCGGACAGCATGATGTCATGTTCATGCCTTGGATGACCCATTTTATCAATGAAGGTCATCTGAATCTCTATGCCTATTTGCATGAACGATTCGGCGAAGTTGTCATGCAACGTCCAGGAGTGTGGGCACCCTATCCATATGGTTTCTATGCATTAACATCAATCTGGATGGAGCTGCTGGATCGAGCCGGAGCAATTGATCTCTCTGGTTGGGCGTCAATCTGGAAGGTTCCTCGTCCAGCTCGCTCAATCTTTCTGTTTAAGCTTCTTTATTTGCCCTTTGATCTAGCAATAACCCTTATGTTGTTGCGTTCTCTTGGACGTACAGCGTCTCTTTTGTGGGTTTGGGCACCGGCGGCAATTTATACGCCATTCATGATGGGGCAAAATGATATCTATGCGACAACATTTACTGTTGCAGCTGTTTTTGCTGCTCAGAAGGCCATTCAGACAATAACGATACCACACCCAACTTCAACCAGATCAGGTAGGCGGTGGATGGTACAATGTGCTTTGTTCCTAGGTATTGGTGCAACGTTTAAAGTTTATCCATTGCTTCTTCTTCCTCCCTTGCTTTTGGTCATGACAACAAGTTGGAGGATGAGATTGCTCCTCTTCTGTATTGGTTGTTCGCCCTTTGTCCTCAGTGTGCTTCCCTTCCTGACAACACATACATTTATACATGGCGTTTTATTCAATCCAGAAGGGATAGGACTGTTGCGAACGATCCCTTTATTTGGCAAGAGCGTTTCGCCCTTTGCGGTCTCATATTTCATTTTGCTTGGGGCGTTGATATCGATCGATCATACGGTGCGAGACCTTAAAGATGATAAAATCGTTTGGTGCATCACGCTTGTTGTCCTAGCGCTTCTTTTCTTGTGGACGCCAACTCCGTTCTATTGGTTAATCTGGATCACACCATTTCTATGTGCTGTCGTCGATCAAGAGAGAAGATCCTGGCTCCCCTGGCTCACGATGCAAATGGCGTTTGCCTTGACGCTTTTCGGACAACATCGTGAGCTAGGCGTTGCGCTCTCCCTTCATCTGTCACCATTCTTCAATATGCCTAATCTGTTGACAACGCTCGATATTGCTCACCCAACAATTGCACATTTGGTTCATCAGATATGGCCAGCGGTCAACAGCTTGTGGGTAGCCGGACTCTTAATGGCAATGTGGCATGGATCAGCAAGAATGATTGTAGGCAGAACGATATCATCTTTGAAACCAGTAGATCTCAGAAAGCTTATACTTGTGCCTTGTATTGTTATGTTTGGCGGACTCGCGCTCAATCTGCTCTTAGCACGTACGTTTGTTAGCCAAAATAATTGGTTAACATGGCAAAATTATACCTTAACAGCAGGGGGCTCTATTGCACAAGAAGTAAAACCCGCAATGGAGACCATCTCAGGTGTACGGTTGCGCCTTGTTGAGGCAAATGGTGTTGGTACTTTGCGCACCTGTCTTTTGCATCAATCCATATCGGATATGCCTTCCCTCTCCTGTAGCCGTGAGTCGACGGCACGTCAGGTCGAAAATGGCTTTGTCTACTTTCCGTTTCTCGAATCAGTATCAATTTCTACCGGAGAAATCGTTCAGGTAGAGGTAACAGTCGAAACCGATCAGACGAATATCACGTTGCCATATGGCGAATTTCGCACAGAGAGCCCCACGGAACTTATCATGAATGGTCAATCCATAAATGGCTCTCTGGATCTGTCGTTGCTCTATGTTTTTAACCCATTGAATGCTTTTCAGCGATCTGTTCATACAAAATGTATTAACAGATTTCTGCCTGTTTTGATAATCATATTGACATGCACCGTGGTCTGTATATTCGGTTTAGTCGTGTCAAGAAAGTATGCGGGTTGATCGACAGTCATTCCGAATCTAACATCCATCCACCGGCATCATATCAAATAAAGCTTGACAATCGATTCCAATCAATGTAAACTTACGTTCAAATAATCGAACAACATTGCACCGGAGGAGTACCTGCCACGTAACGCGTTAGAGAGACAGGGTCATCGGCTGAAAGCTCTGTTCGTGATTCAGGTGGGGAAGGTCGTCGGGAAGGTTAGCGATGTGAACGGGATAATTGATAATTGTCTCATAGCATTGTTCGGGAGCGCCCGTTACTGCGCAAGAGAGAATCGACTGATACATGTTTGTCATGTGTTTATAAAAGTCGGTTAAACAAGGTGGTACCGCGGAGTCGCTTCGTCCTTGAGACGAGCGGCTTTTTTTATTGGGTTAGAGATCGAGGGCTATAAGTAGCAGAGATGGAATTCAATTGACTCATTCCTCAGTCCTCTGTCCTCATTATCTCTAATCTCGAAAATACAAAATGGTTGAGCAATTATGTCAAATCAAAACAAATCCCAAACAACTGAAACGCAAATGCCCAAAGCCTATGATCACCTCAGTGTTGAGGAGGAGTTGTACCAATGGTGGGAGGAAAACAATTTCTTTCGTCCGGAACAGCAGGTTGCAAGCGGATTGACTGCTGCCGACGCAGAACCTTACGTTATCTCGATGCCGCCTCCCAATGTAACGGGGGCTCTTCATCTGGGTCACGCCATCATGAGTAGCATTGAGGATATGCTCATCCGCTACAATCGCATGATTGGTCGTCGCGCTCTTTACGTACCTGGGACTGACCATGCTGGTATTGCGACTCAAAATGTGGTAGAGCGCAAACTGGCCGAACAAGGGCTCGATCGGCACAAGATGGGACGGGAGCGTTTTGTGCAAGAAGTCTGGGACTGGAAGGTTGAATATCATGGTCGCATCAGTGGTCAGCAGCGCCGGATGGGCATTTCGACCGATTGGCAACAGGAACGCTTTACGCTTGATGATGGCCTAAGCGAGGCGGTCTTAGAAGCCTTCATTCAACTCTATAATGAAGGCTTGATCTACAAAGGAATGCGATTGGTCAATTGGTGTCCACGTTGCGCCAGTGCAATCAGCGATCTAGAAGTTGAATATGAAGAGATTCATGGCAAGCTCTATACCTTCCGCTATCCGCTGCAGGCTGGCGGGCATGTAGAAGTGAGCACAACGCGCCCCGAAACCATCCTGGGTGATACAGCAGTGGCCGTCCACCCAGATGATGAACGATATAACCATCTGATTGGTAAGACGGCCCTGGTGCCTATTCTCAACCGCGCAATCCCGGTGATTGCTGATGAGCATGTCGATCCATCGTTTGGGACAGGTGCACTGAAAGTCACGCCGGGTCATGATCCAAATGACTATGAAATCGGCCAGCGTCATGGTCTGGAATTTCTCAATATCCTTCATAAAGATGGGTCACTTAACGATGAGGCAGGTCCCTATGCAGGACTCGATCGCTTTGATGTTCGTAAGAAGCTTTGGAAAGACATGGAGAGTGAAGGTCTCGTTGTCAGCGTTCAGGAACATGATCACCAAGTCGGTCACTGTGAGCGTTGCCACACAGTGGTTGAGCCCTTGTTGAGCGAACAATGGTGGGTCAAAACTGAACCGCTGGCCAAGCCGTCGATTGAAGCTGTCCGCAATGGCGATATCGAAATCGTGCCCAAACGTTTCGAAAAGATCTACTTCAACTGGATGGAGAACATTCGGGATTGGTGCATCAGTCGTCAACTCTGGTGGGGGCATCGAATACCGATCTGGTATGGACCAGATGGGCAACCCTTTGCGGCAAAAACCGATGCCGATGCTCATACGCAAGCGTTGGCTCACTACGGGAAAGAAGTGGAGCTAGAACAGGATCCAGATGTTCTTGATACTTGGTTCAGCAGCGGGCTTTGGCCCTTCAGTACGTTGGGTTGGCCAAAGGAAACGGATGATCTGGCAACTTGGTATCCAACCACCGTTCTGGAAACGGGATATGACATTATCTTCTTTTGGGTTGCGCGCATGATCATGATGGGCTTGAAATTTACGGGCGAAGCCCCATTTAAGACCGTTTATTTGCATGGTTTGGTGCGAGATGAGCTTGGGCGCAAAATGAGTAAGAGCCTCGACAATGCGCTCGACCCGCTCGACCTAATTCATGAATATGGCAATGATGCACTGCGATTCACGCTGTTAACGGGCAGCACGCCAGGAAACGATCTGAAGATGAGTGAGACGCGTGTCCAGGCCAACCGCAACTTTGCCAACAAAATCTGGAATGCAGCTCGCTTTGTGATTATGAATCTTGAAGGGCACGATTTAGAAGTTCGTGAAGACGGTCCTGACATCCATTACATACTACCAGCGCATAAAGAGATCGGCCTCGCAGATCGGTGGGCATTGAGTCGATTGGCTGCCGTAGAGGGTGAAGTAGATAGATTAATTCAGGGATGGCAATTGGGTGAAGCCGGTCGCAGATTGTATGAATTTTTGTGGAATGAATATTGCGACTGGTACATTGAAGCATCGAAGGTACGGCTCTACAATGGAACAGATGATGAGGCACAGGCCACGCGACAGGTATTGGCGTACGTGTTGGAACGCAGTTTGCGTCTGCTGCATCCCTTCATGCCTTTTGTTACAGAAACGATCTGGCAAAATCTGCCGGGCTTGGGTGGGACAGCACCCGATGGGTCGCCGCGTGCTCTCATCGTCAGTCGTTGGCCCATGGGAACAGGCAAACCAGATAGCACTGCAGATTCTGCCTTTGAGCGACTACAAGCAATGGTTCACGCTATTCGCAACGCGCGAAGTGAATATGATGTTCCGCCGTCGCGTCGAATTGCAGCGTTGATCAGTGCAGGTGAACATACGACCGAACTGCTGGACAACCTGCCCCTATTGGCGAGCTTGGCACGGCTGGATAGCGAATCGGTGGAAATTGCCAGGCATTTAGAAGCACCCAGTAAAGCTGTCACTCTTACGACGGGCGGTGTTTCGATCTATTTGCCTTTGGCTGGACTCGTTGATCTGGATGCCGAACGCACTCGTTTACAGAAAGAAATCGACAATGTTGCTCAACAGCTCACCCGCGTCACGGGGAAGTTGAGCAACCCAGGCTTTGTGAACAACGCACCAGAGAATGTTGTCGAGCGCGAACGCACAAAGCAGAGTGAATTGGAAATAAAACAGATACAGTTGAGTGAACGACTGGCAGAATTGAGTGGATGAGGCGAAGGAGGAGGTTGAGGCTAAGAAAAGGGCCTGTCGAATACCCCTCTTCCTTAGAGCGTGTTTTAAAAGGTGAGATCAGTGCCGGTTGAGTAGCCGAAGGCGTATCGAAACCAAACGGGGCGACCCGCAAACGCTGGTTTCGATACCGCTTTGCGACTCAACCGGCGTTTGCTCACCCTTTCGTCAGACTTTTAAAACACCCTCATAGCCTTTGCCTTCTCCACAGCTTTTGCCTAACTAAACTGAAAGATTCGATCAACGCCCATTGCCACAAAAAGTAGGGCCAAATAAAGCAAACTATATTTGTACAAACGCCAGGTATGACTGTTAGACGGCAAACGCCAAATGGCCACTGCCTGCCACAGGAAGATTCCATTTAGGATCAGCGCCAGCACTAGATAGAGTGGACCAAGGAGATAGAGGAAGACCGGTGCGATGCTGATCAGGAATAACAGAATGCTATATAGCACAATTTGGCGGTGCGTCTCTTTGGCCCCGGCAACAACCGGTAGCATTGGGACACCAGCAGCGGCATACTCTTTTTGACGCATCAATGCCAGTGCCCAGAAGTGAGGCGGCGTCCAATAAAAGACAATCGTGAACATAAAGACGGGCAGCAATGAGATTTCATTTGCGACAGCTGCCCAACCCACCAGTGGGGGAATCGCGCCAGCTGCACCGCCGATCACAATATTTTGCGTACTCCTACGCTTCAAATAGCATGTATAAACAAAAACATAAAAGAAAATGCCCGATAAAGCAAGGAGTGCCGTGAGCAAGTTCACTGTCAACCAAAGCTGCAAAAAGCTAAGAACGCTTAGCGCGATGCCAAATAAGAGAACCTGGATCGGCTCCATGCGATTACTTGGCAAAGGACGTTTGCGTGTTCGTACCATCACATGATCAATATCGCGGTCGAAATATTGGTTGAGAGCATTTGCTCCGCCCGCAGCCAGAAATCCCCCAAGCATGGTCCAGAAGACGAGCAAGGGGCTGGGTAAAGTGGAGTCAGCCAAAAACATTGGTATCAACGTGGTCAGAAGCAGCAGCGAAATGATGCGCGGCTTCGTCAACATGATGTAATCGCTGATCGCTGTTCTGGGCGATTGCTCCAATATGGGTGTATGTGTTGTCATTTTATTCACTTGCCTCGTCTGAATCAGCGCTCTGTGTATCATCGGTCTGATTCTCTCCGCCGTTGGCGGCAGCTTCAGTTGGTTCGTTTTCTTCCTCGGATTCTCCGGTTTCAACTTCAGATGTCGGCTAATCTTCCTCCGACTCTTCGCCTTCGCTCTCCGTATTCGTCTCGGATGTATTGCCTTCTTCCTCTTCACCGCCAGATATCGTCTCGGAAGCGTCACTCTCTTCTTCAGGTATCACATCCTCAGTCTCATTTTCGGAGTCGGCGGCGCTATCTTCTTCTGCAAATGGTTCGTCAAGACCGCTCAGAAATGTCACGATCGTTTGGAGCTGATTTGCAGAAAGCTGCTCACCTAGCGTCTTGGGCATGACACCTGGCGCACACGGAGCGGCCGGACATTCTTCGGCAATTATGGCATCTGGCATCAAGATTGACTCACGAATTTCGTCCGGGCTGAGCCTGGCACCGATGTCCGACAGGTTTGGTCCAACCGCGCCGACTGCACCGATAGCGTCAAGTTGGTGGCAATTGTTGCAGCCAGCGTTGGCGCTAATCTCCTCAAACGTCGCACCCTCGATCGGAGGCAAACTGACAGCACCATCGGATGCCTGAGAGTCCTCAGCCTCAGCCAGATCACCAGATAAGCTGACGGTGATTTCCCCTCCCAAGCTCTGCAAGAAGGCCACAACGGCTGTCACTTTAGTCGGACCGAGTGATTGTGCGAGGGTTGGAGGCATAATACACTCATATCCTTCGACGATATGGGCGCATGGATCCTCCAGTGACTCATACAAGTACTCCTCGGCTGACTGATCCGGCACTTTTGAGGCGGCCTGACCACCGATACCGGCCAGATCAGGAGCACGCAATCCTATTTCTCCAATTGAGTGACAAGCCGTACAACCAGATTCTGCGCTTTCGTAAACCGATTCGCCCAAGGCCGCCAATTCCAGTCCAGTTAAAGCACCCGATATCTCTAGGACTTCAGGTGCGGGGGATTCAACTTGTGGAATCAATGAGGCAAAGCCAGCGATCACGATCACAATGCCAAGAATAAAGGCCGTGACTTTTAGAGAATTGCTCTGCTGAGCGTCGCGGTCGACTGCTTGTTCCGCAACGGCAGGCACTTGTGGCCAGTCAAAGGTACCTAAATTGAGGGGAACATCCAACGCAACAACCAGCCCAAATCCGGCCAAAATCCCAATGAACCCCAGTGTGAGCCCTCCGAAACTCCGATATTCAACACCAAAATATGTCATGATCCCCCAAGCAATGAGAAATCCACCTACAAGGCAAAATAGAAAGGAGATCATTAATCGTCCGCTCGGTTGCGTCATTCTACCAATACCCTTTTAACTTATGAATCCGACTATACCAGCAATTCCCGCTCCTCGACTGAAACCGAATATCACTCTCGTCAAGATCTTGTCTCAACAGGGTTCATTTCAGTCGAGCACAGTGAAGAGGAGCAATGGTAATTGCCGTAATTATAATGAATCCCAGCAGCAGCGCAGGCCAACCGCGCTATTGCGGAAATCCGGTCGAAAATAGACCCGATAAAAACAACGTGTATCTTTAATGCCCTTGTAATCCCAAGCCCCACCCTTGAGGACACGCCACTCTTCATCATCTTGATAGTACGTCGTGGTCCACTCCCAATTGTTGCCAGCCATGTCCATCACACCATACGGAGAGACACCACCTAGATGTGCATCAACAGGTCGTGTGCCGTCGGTGCCCGATTCGCTCGTATTGCAATTGGCAGCAACAAACTCGTTTCCCCATGGATAAGTACGCCCATCAGTGCCGCGTGCAGCTTTTTCCCACTCGGCCTCCGACGGCAATCGAGCACCCAACCACTCGGTATAGGCGACTGCACTCTCCCAGCTAACGAATACAACTGGATGTTGTGCCAGTTCCGGCGGATAAGTGCCATCCGGCATCCAATGATCTGGACAACGATGGCCCGTAGCCACCACAAAGTGGTAATAGTCGGCATTTGTCACGGGATATTTACTCATCTGAAATGCAGGCACTTCAACCAACTCTGATTTTTCGCCCATACAAAATGGTCCCGCAGGAATCACAATCTTCTCGACAAGTGTCTCTGCTTCTGTCTCAATAACCGTCGAGGCCTTCATGATTCATCCTCATTTACCTTGAATGACAGATGCTTCCCGAATATGTAATTCATACCCCCGCCCAGGATGATCGCTCATATCAAACACAACTAAATCTACTCCAAGCACCGTTGTCTCATTGTGCCGGATCTGAAAATCCAACGCGACTGGCTGAAAAGCATCCTTCACCGTCGCTTGCTCGCCATTCGTCAAAATTCCGGTTATCTGATCTAGGTTGAGACGAACAGCATCGTAAACGCCGGTATCGATATCGCTCTGCATAATTGTTTCTTTTGCCCCGTCGACCAACTGAGTCAGCTCCAGTTCCTGTACCGAAGTTGGCAACTCGACCCACCCTTCTGTTCGAGACTCTTCTGCGGCATGAATCGCAATGACGGAGATGGTCAGGCCGAGTGTACGAAAATCATCAATGGCTTCACGATGATCCCACACGTGTATCTCTAGAGTCCCCAAGCGTTGGGTCCTATCACGGCATCCAGCTGCGGTCAGGATCGTGAGCAAGAGGACCGTGACGATGAATAAATAGCGTTTCATTCTTCCGGAAAGGAGTCAACGGGATAGAATTCATAGTGTACATAAAAATCTTTTGCTTCGGATGGCACATCCCAATCGATGCGAAACGCCAACGGCAATTCCACTTCTTCCCCCGGCTGTAAAGTCTGCTGGATAAAACAGAAACATTGAAGAATATCAAGAGAATCTAAATGTTCTTCAGGTCGATCAATATGTCGTGCCTTGGCTGTAATGGGCTGACTCGATAGGTTTTTGGCCCGATAAGTAGTTTGTAGCGTTTCCCCTGGTTTTGTTCGCACAATCTGCTGAACGGGCTCAAACTCCCACTCTAATCCATCCTTTAACTCGGCACTAAAATGGACGCGCACCGCCTCAGCCCAATTCTCCATGATCCACCATGTGCCTCGTTCTTTGGTCAGTTCAAAGGTTTGCACTGTCTCAAATGTTGGGAGTTGGCCATTCTCATGTAGGTGTTTTAATTTCTCGATCAATGCCGCACGTTCAAGCTTTGACAGCTCATTCGAATCCGAAGACTCCGCAAATAGAATCTCTCTTACTAGATCGGCATTGCCGTCGGGAACGATAAGTTTTGCGATAACTGTGGCTCGCCCACCCTGTCTTTCTACCTGAATGTCAGGATACTCAATATAAGAGGCTAGTTGACGAGCGACTTCGAGTGTAAAACCAACAAAGGAATCGTTCTCCCGTAAATAATCTTCGCGCGATTTGTGAATCTTGTCTGCGACAGAGATAAAATCGTAGGCGCTCTCATAATCCTGAGCGTAGATGCTGGCGACATAGTGCTGAACAACTGCTTCAGGTAAACCGTCGTCGAATAGTCCAAACACACCTGACTCGCTGGCTATCGTCAAACTAATGGCCAATCCGCCTATCGCAAATATAATCAGTACCCACGTGTGACCCGAGCGCAGATATTTATTCGCGAAGGTCTGTGATGAACTTGCTACCGTTTTCAAATTGACTCCACTTTCGATCAAATCTGCTGCCCAACCAGCGCATCATTCTGGCTCCATCTCGGGGTTATACCAGATGAAAAATACGATCATGCTGGCCATAAGAAACATCCAGCCTTGGGTCCACATCAGTATCCCCCCATAGCGCTGATCTGCTAAAGCTGAAAGTTCCCAAAGACGCGGTACCTGAGCATAATGTGGATATAGAACATTGCGACTTGCCCACAGGATAGAGCCAAGCACGTAGCTGGGAGGTGCGGCAACAATTAGATAAAACCATTTAGCAGGTGTCCAATGCCAAAGCGGGTACCAGCCCTGTGTGGGGTCGATCACGCGCCACCAATAGAATAGGGCAGTGTAGAAAAACAGGGCATGTTCAACATCGTGAATGAACTGATTTTGTAATGCTGCTTCGTACAATACTGGTAGATGCCACAGTATGAGATTCACATTGTAGAGAGCATAAGCAACGATTGGATAGGTCAAAAATCTCAGAGCATCTCTGAGCTTGAACTCCAAGAGCAGCCAACGTGCGAATGGCATTGGTAACCCAAACAGGATGAGCGGCGGTGCAACCATCATCAGTAGAACGTGCTGAATCATGTGCATCGAAAACAGCAAATCAGCCAAGACATCAATGGGAGAAAGCAAGGCCAGACAGAGTATCAATAGTCCAGACGCAAAACAGTACGGATGACTACGTCTGATCAATCCGCGTTCCATCAATCGCCGCAACTGGCCGTGACGATGGAAATGATAAAAAGCATAAGCATAGCTAACTGCAGCCATGCCTAATCCCAACAAAATCAGTGGTTGCCACGACCAAGAGCGTAAAATCAGACCGAGAACTGTATCTTGCGTCAAGCCTTCACTCGATTCGATCCTGTGATGATATGATTTTCATTGCTTAGTGAATGATCAAATGCTCTGGCTGATGCATTTACCTGATACATAATATCCGCTGCTTCGGCGGCACGCGCATCTTCGACGGATATCATAATCATGGTGTCACCATGCATCATGCCGTCTTCATATAGAAAGGAATCCTCCTGCGAGATGCTTGCGCCCATTAAAGCGCCCATTAAAGCACCGATGGCCGCCCCGATAAGAGCGCCGATCACTGTCGTGCCTATGACTGTAAGAGCATTGCTCGCCTCGGAGATCGACCCCGTTTCAGGAAAGACGATCATGCTTATACCCGTCAGCAGACCAAGCAGGCCAAGAGCAAAAATGCCACCAAGTGCCAGGGCAATGGCACTTTGCAGAATCGTACTCTGTTTATCTTCGCCTCGATAAGTACGAATTACCTGATTAAACGGCACCGTCTCAATTGTGTTTTGAACAAATCCGGCCGCCTGTAAAGCCTGTACGGCCCGCGCGGCATCTTCAGCTTGATTAAACAGACGAATCACCAAACGATAGCCCGACCCGCCGCGTAGGCGAATGATCTGTCTGGCCACGTCCTGAATTTGCTCATACTGACGCTCAACAATTGCTCGGCTTGTGGGCGGCAACTCGCTGTTGACTGCCTCTTGATATGCCTGCAAAATCACTCTTTCACCGCGGCCACATTCGGCCAGAACAGCATTTTCCCGATTCTGGTGTCCGATAATCATGGCCACTTTTACAGAAATCCATCCTCGATGCAGAAAACCACGGAAACTATCGCTGATATGCGAATTCCTTCCGGCTCGCTGAATTTCCGCCTGAAGTTCAGAAACGTATTCAGAGCGTTGTTGGGCAAAGGTTTTAAATAATAATTTCAGACCACGGTTGCGAATACCTTCGGCAGCAACGATATATCCCTTTTCACTCGCTTTGCACAATCTAGCCAATTTAATGAGTACTTGATCTGTCTCCATCCTTTAGTCCCCTTCATTAGACTCTATGATCCGGGGTATGTACCGCAAAGTATGCAAATGGAGTAGGTTCTCTAACTGAGCGGTCTCCATTTACACACTTTGGGACCCACTGTCGTTATCTGCGTCCTCCTCGGTTACAGGCACAATCGCATCCACTGGACAAACAGCCAGACAATCTTCAAAATCGCAACACGAATCGTCGATCACATAGATCGGATCACCGACTGAAATCGCGTCAATTGGACATTCGGGCACACACAAATCACAAGCTGTGCAAGTATCAATAATCTTGTAAGCCATTTGAGAATTACGACCTTGGTCATCGTTTCGGCCAAGTGACTGTCACTTTTCGCACAAGCGAGCCGGGTACCAGTCGAGTTCTGCGCGCATCTACGTGAAGTGACAGTCACTTTTTGGACGAATCCGTGACTATGGCCAGAATTACACGTAAATAACTATCGACTCAATCTCCATTCTCTTGTGTACTCTCTGCTCTGAAAAATGAAGGAACATTTTTGAACATCTGAGGACGTCCCTCGCCGGTCATAGCCTCTTTCATGATATCAGGCGTAATCACGGAGATTGACTTGCGCTGGGCATAAGCTTCCAACCCCTGTTTCACTTTTGAGCGAATAAACGAGATCGGAATCCGTTCAAGTCGTGCCTGCGCTTCGTCATTCCAGATGATCTCCACGGTCTCTAACACACGACCGGTTGGCTGATATCTACACGCCGGATCCTCTTGCAGGTAATCATCGTAAGCGGCATAAGCCCGACAACGACAGCCGCCACAGAGCTTACTGAATTCACAACTTCCACAGCGACCCTTCAACTGCTCAACGTCTCTCAGTTTTAGCAGTTCGGGTGCGGTCTCCCAAATCTCACGAAAACTCTGTTCACGCACGTTCCCTGCCACAAGTGTCATGTAAGGGCATGGTGTCACATCCCCTTGGGGCATAATGCGACAATATTGTGTACCCGCCATGCAGCCACCACTTTCCAGTCCGCCCAATCCTTTCTCATACGCAATTTGCTTAAATTGGGGGGCACATTTGGAACGCACCAACATTGGACGGTACTGATCCTGTACATCAACTAGATAGGAGAGCATTGATTCTGTTTGTTCGGGCGACAGATCATTCATCTTCTGACCGCGACCCGTCTGAACCAGAAAATAGAGGTTGAACGACCAGGCCCCCAACTCCTTCGTAAACTTCATCAGGTCGGGGATCTCGTCATAGTTGATGTCCATCACAGTCGTCTGAACGAGCACTTGTAATCCTTGTGCTCGGCAGATTTCCAAAGCCCGAACCGAGTATTCCCAGGCGTTTGGTCCACCACGAAAGCTATTGTGTTTCTTGGGATCCAGCGAGTCGATGCTGATGGCCACACCCTTCACACCACATTCCAACATTTTCTGGACAACTGGTTCTGTAATGAGCACGCCATTGGTCCCCATGACAACCCAAATTCCTCGGCTCGATGCATACCGGGCAATATCATAGATGTCTCTGCGCAGGAGCGGCTCACCTCCCGTCAAAATCAACATTTCTGTGCCCAGGTCTTTCATGTCGTCAATCAAGGCCAAACACTCTGCAGTTGTCAGCTCATTCTCTGCTGCTTTGCCTCCTTCCATGTAACAGTGTGGACAGCGAAGGTTGCACTTTTTTGTCAGGTTCCAAGAGACGAGCGAAGGTTTGTATATCTGTTCAGAAAGATTCTGCCTCAGCTCTGGTTCGAGAGCCTGGTCAGGGATCTTTTCTGCAGAAGCGTAGTCAGTTAGTGTAACCATCAGGATGTCTGTTCCATATTGAATAAGCGACGTCCATGCCACGTGGTGAATCCAACATATGCAGAGCGAGCCAACATGACAACGATGATGACCATGAGCAGCGCGTTAATGAACGCAACTGGTTGGGGCTCGATCGGTGTAACGCTATAGGGCCGAAGCTCGACATGCCGACCAAGGCCGTCGTTAAAGTAGGTAAACACGCGCCAGCTATTTGATATCAAAAGCAGCGCCGTCACTGGCCACCAACCACGATAAACGATCACAGCAAAAATGACAAGAAACGTGGCCCCAATGCCCAATTCGAGCAGCGGGTTATCACGACCTGCGGGGACGAGTCCAGCAATGAACGTGATGACAATGACCAAAATTCCTAAAGAAACGTAGGTAAGCGCCGCCTGCTTATGTGGATTCTCAACGACCATACGTCACATTCCCATCATTCCAAGCGCTTCCCTCGCTTCACTCATAATAGCAGGTGTGATCTCAGTGTACCCTTTTTGCTGGGCATAATCTGTATATAACCGACGGACCATCCCCTGTACAAAGCCTGGAGCAGCAGCAAGACGCTTTTGAGCTGCCTCGGTCCAGACAGGTTCCGGCGCGGCCGAAGCGGCAGCAACCGGTGCAGAACCTGCCAGGGCATTTTGAATCATGGACATCGGAGCAGGTGACGAGTTGCCAAGCGCTTCATGTCCAATTGTCACGCCCAAGCTGTTCACCATTTGCGTCTCGCCCGGATTGGTTACCATAGAAATGCCTCGGTTACAGGTTGGGCACGCATAGCTAATATTGAGTGAACCACCATCGTCCGACGGGGTGTTGTCCACAAACTCCATGACATCCTGGCAATCGTTGCAAACAAATTTCATGTCAACTCCAATTTCTCTTCAATCGTTCTCGCTAACGCCAATATAGCTTGCCCAGTCAAAGTTTCCCGATGCTCCAAAACAAAGGGACGACCAGCGTCAGTTGTAGCTGTCAGTCGGGGATCGAACGGGATGCGTCCTAGGTAAGGTATATCCATTTCTGCTGCAAATGTCTCTCCATCGTTTAGGGGAAACAAGTCGCGAATCTGCTCACCATCGACGAATCCAGCCATGTTTTCTACCAGCCCCAACAAACGTGCCTTCCCGTCACGCGCCGCAGCGATTGACCGGTGGACCACCAGATGTGAGACTTGCGATGGTATCGTGACAATCAGCGCACCTGAAATGTTTGGGGCCAGACGCATCAACGTTTCAAAGCGATCTGCACCCGGCGGCATGTCGATCAACAAATAATCCAATGCACCCCAGGCAGTATCCGCCAGAAACTCGCGCAATACATTCGCTTCCAGCGTTCCCCGCCAGACAAATGTATCCGCGGCCAACCCACCAGGGTGCTGCCACACGACAGGAGAATCACCGTCCACAAAGAGATCCATGGACATGACACGCACGTCAGCAACTCCGACGGCTGGACGTGCGCCATCCGTATCAGTCATCACTTGCTGTCCGCGGGCACCCAGCATTGCTGCAGCCGAAGCGCCATGAATATCCGCGTCCAGCACGCCGACCCGATAGTTTTCTGCTCCCAAAGCAGCGGCCAGGTTGGCAGTCAGCGCACTCTTGCCCACGCCCCCTTTGCCACTCATGATGGCAACAACGTGCTTGATCTGGTCCAAACGCGTAGATACTCGTTCACGCTGGGCTTGAACCTGGCCCAACACATCAGGCTTCTCGCGCTCAATGATCTGATTCGTCACCGGTTTCCCTTACAAGTGAACTCCAGAAAGTTTTTAGAACTAAATGTGGATAGATTTTCCAATCGTTAACAGCATCCTACGATAATCAACGGAACATGGCCAGCGTTTCCTCCGCCGGATAATGAAACGCTGTGTGCAATGGTGTGTCGCGTTCAGTGAACCGCCGTGCCTCTGTGTTGCGTAGTTCGTGAACCAACTTGGAAAAGAGCGTCAAGTCTTCCATCTCGTAGACCACAACGAATTCCTGATCTTGGATGCCAAACGAGTAGAGCAACACCTGCGATATGTCAGGATATTGCTTGCCCACGCGGATATGCTCGTTCATCATTCCTTGTCGTGCCTCGGCGCTCATCAGGTACCAATCATCCGTTTTGACAAATGGGTAAACGACCAGATACGGTTTTCGTACATCCGTAAAGGGGTCCAATTCATGTGCCGAGCGTGTTTTGGTGTATTCGGAGGGGCGCGTGTATCCCCATAAAATATCCTTCGGCTGCACGAGGCTGCGGTAAGGATTCGTGGCACGTGCATGACCTCTGAAATGTTCGGACGTATTGCATGTGTCCTCGATATGCATTGCACTCCATACCAAAATGTCACATCCAGATTCAGCTGGATATACTTGATACACATGTACTTGCTGTGCAGCCTCACGCAAGCCGGCTAGCCATTGGTGGTGAAACTGCTTTTGGTCTGCGGCGGAGAGTTGCCAATATGGATCTTTGAATGTGTAGAAAGCAAAATGATTGAGCGTACGCGGCGTAAGTGCTGGCATCAATAAAGTTTCCTTAAATTATCAAGGCTCATCTATAAAAAAGCTTTCAGCTAATCAGTCGTCAGCTTTCAGCCAGAATCTGGTTCCACCTATTGGCTGATTTTATACTTTCCTATACTATGAAGAAGTGAAGACTAGTATGATATGTCAGAGAGAAAACGAGCTTGCTTCACTCTTTTCGCGAATGAGCCATCATCAAAGAATGGTACTTTGCCCTTTCGGTTACCGGGGGTCAAGAATTTGATCGACGTGAAGCCAGAGTACACGCGAATAGCGATAAATCCACGGGATGCTCAATCCCAATTGTAAGCTCACAGCTAAGAAGATCCACAAGCTGGGTATCCCTAAGAAGAACAACAAGATACAAACAGGCGCTCCACTGATGATCGACAGGCCGTAGCTAAAGTACATCGCCCCCAAAAAATAGCCAGCCTCTCGCTCAAATTCCAGACCGCACTCAGGACACAGTTCATTCATACTCCACAAATCTGCAAATATCTTCCCGTGAAGGCAACGAGGACAGCGCTGATTGAAAATCGCCTGAAATCTCATTGAAGCCACTTTGGATCGTTCACAAACTGCTCCTACAATCAGGCAAATTCAGGGTAATTGGGCGGTGCGTAGAATCCTCGTTTGCGCAAAGGCTCAGGTGATTCTGTTTCGCACAACGTACGCAGACGTTTCATACTAGCCACTGCACCAACCAGGTAAATTGGTTCGACTAGTGGACCAATATCCCTTGTCCATGCAGGTGCATCTTGCTTCATACGCAGAGCAAACAGTTCAATAAGCGAAGCGGACACGGCCAGGATCCGCATATCTTCTACTGCAGGTTTGACAATATCCACCAATCGAGGGTTCTCGCGGAAAAAATCCTGAGTCAAACTTCGCGCAAGTAACCCTTCGCCATTCAACACCGCTTTAGCCAGTTGCTCAATCTGTACCACGGACAGTCTCCCATAAATCCAAAAAGGCATACTGCGCCTTCAATTCATCACCAGGAACCAGATAGGGTTCGACAGACTCCCACACTTGATCCTGCCCTCCCGGTAACTCCTGTAAGAGTCGGCGGGCGTCTGCTATATCGACATCATCACGCCACGCGGATAATTTCATTGTGAGAAGTTGGGCTACGGCCGGGCTTCTCACAATAATCCCCGGTGCAGAATAAATGACTGGTCCCTGACTCAGACCTACCAAATATCCCATTGCACCATCATTGAGCCAATCTTCTGGCAGGTTGCGTTTGCTAGCAACTTGTTTGATCAGTTCACGAATTCTGTGAACTTCTCGAGGAAAAAGAATGAGCACATCCACATCTTGCGTCGACTGCCGCTCATCATAGGCGAGAACCATAATTGCGCCCCCAATTAGCAAGAGTTCAATATGGTCCCCTTGTTGTTCCGCCAACTCCCCGAGGAGTTTTAATGCCTCCTTAATTTCGTGTTTGGTTAGAATAGCCATCGCAGCTCAAGTGACTGACGTGCCTGCAGATTCTCATCAAAACACTATTCCACCTATTCAGCACCAGCGGATTTCTCCTGAGAGCCGTTCCCTGTACCAGCCATTCCCTTGAAATAGCCAAACGCTCCTTCGCTCTGCGCCTCCCACATCTCGCGTATCTTCTTCAACATTTCGTCAGCCACTTCATAGTTGATGGCAGAGTGTCCCTTGTCTCTAGCGATCGATTCAACCATCTCGCGCACCATCTCGCGCTCGAATTTGGGCACCCGGGCCAGTCGTTCGATGGCCTCATCGGTCCACGGCATGGCTGGCTGGGGACCCTCGTCGCCGGCATAACCCAACCGCTTGGCCACCTCAATTGTAACGTCCACAGTCACCTCGTCAAGCTGCTTCTCGCGGGCATAACGCTCCATGGCCAACATCGCCATCGGTCGCACAAAGGGTGGCACGCGACTTTCGACGCGTTCAATCGCCTCATCAGTCCACGGAAAGCTGCGCCCATGGGGAACATATTCTTCAATCGGTGAGCGGGCACGGGTGCGGGCCTCAGCCAACTTGCGATCTTCGGTTTCGATGCCCATCAGATGTTTCGCCGAAGGTGGCAGCAGGTCACCGAGCGCGCCATAAAGCAGATCCAGCGTGACGCGTTCATAGCCTTCATTGCGTGCATACTCTTCTACAGAGACTTTGGCCATGGCCTGGGCAAAGGGCGGGGCACGCAGGATCAGTTTCAATGCATCGTCATCCCAATCCAGCGGCTCTTCCTCAAATTCCTCAAGTGTGGGGATGTCATACGGTTTGGCATCGGCGGCTCCAATGATCAGCAGATTGGAGGGGATCAGGCGCAACAGATTATCCGTATTTGACCCCATGTCCGCCCCTTCGACATGATGGGCGCCCCAACGTGCCATGACGGTCAGGTCAAAGTCATCTCGCTCACACACTTCAACGATTTTGGCAAATGGCTTGCCGACCAGCACCTCAGTCGTAATCTCTACGCCTTCGTCGCGCGCCACTTTTTCGGCCCGCATCAGGCTCGCCTCACAGACTTTCTTCAGACCGCGGTCAATGATATTGTTGTGTAGCTCTTCTTGCTCTTCGAATTTAAATACCTTACCCGCCTGGTAGGAAAGGACGTGACGGATATTGTCAAAAGCAGCATAGTGGTAGAACGGGTCAAAAGCCGAGACGCAGTGAATCGAAGCACCAAACGTCTTGGCCATCCGCAAGGCTTTACGCAGAGCCATAAAGCAATAGGCAGAGTGGTCAACACACATCAGAATCTTACCGTCACGTAAGCTTCGTCCTGTCTGCTTCATCACTAGCATATCGGTTGTAATCAAGCGCGCCACACGCGCCGTCACCTGGCCGATTAGGCTACGCTCGGTCTGCCCGATACCGTGTGCGCCCATCACCACTAAATCATAGTCGTTGGAGTTGACATCCTTGGCGATTTGCTCAAAGTGAATCCCTTCCAGCAGCTTGCGCTCAATTTGGACATCATTCTCTTCGCCACGCTTATCGATCACATCCAAAAAAGAGTCAGAAATCAAGATTAATCCAGTTTCAATCAGCTTGTCATGGATATTGCGCTGACGGGCTATCTCTTTTTCAGTTTGAAAACGAGCTGGTAAACCAACCTCAAGTTGCCGGAAACGGTCATCGTGGAGACGTGCGGCGTACACGTGTGACCCAACCAGAAGCGTGTTCCATTCGCGTGCAAATTCAACGGCCCAGTCAATGCCCGCGTGGCAAAGCTCTGAATTATCGGTCGGAATAACCGCTTTGGAATATAATGGACCCGACTCCCATTCCCGCGTTGGAGCGGGCGCAACAGTCGGCTCAGTAGCGACTACAGTTGTCATAAAGATCTCCTCAAATAAGGTTTAACGAGCCAAAGTTAGTTGGCTATATGATACAACATCAAGTAAATCGCGACCCCGCTCACTGACACATATAACCAAACGGGCAACGTTAAACGAGCAATTCGCTTATGCTGATTGAAAGTACCCTGCCAGACACGATAGAGCGTTGTCAACGCCAGGGGAACCACAAAGGCGGCAAGGATAATGTGAGAAATTAAGATGGTGAAGTAGATTGGTCTGATCCAACCTTGCCCCATGAAGTGGGTCGATCCAGCGATCGCGTGATAGGTAACGTACAAAATTAAAAATAACACTGAAAGTCCGAAAGCCGACGACATGCAAAACAGGTGATGCTTGATTTGGCGGCGACGGATAAAAAAATAACCCGCCACTAATAACAGTCCACTCGCACTGTTAAGACAGGCATTCACCAGCGGCAACACCGAAACATCAATCTCGCTCGCAAATACTCCACGTGGACTCAATAGCAATATCGCTACGAGTAATATAATAAATAGCGACAATACGCCAATGGCCCAACCGGCGCGCGTTTGGGAAATGCTAAGGTTCTGTCTCTGTAACATACGGCCAAAACTCTATACAAACCATAGATATCAATTAAAGCGGAGAGTGTGTTGCACGTCGTATCGTTGCCACCCTCTGGGGGAGGACACGATGTCTCCGAATCGTAGGGGGTACGAAGCCATCCAACAATACACGTGCCGAAGGCAACGCCCGCTTGAGCAGTTGGTTGGATGGAGCATACGCTTTTTTCATCCGTGCATTGCATTCTCGCGTTTCTGCCCTCAATCTGAGATGCACCCGGCTAGGAAGTTGACACTTATGTATGCCCAACGTTTATCCACCGAGCAACCCACCCACGAGTGTACGATCGGTTAATAGAATGATGATCATAATCACCGACAAAATAAATGGAAATCCACCTATGAGAGCCAAAATAGGATTATCATAGCGCAGATGCATGTAGTACAACGCGACCAACAACGCTTTGCTGATGGCCAAAAGGCCTAAAACCGTAATCAGGGCCATTTGGGATAATCCCAAGTAGGTCACCAAAACTTCGATAATTGTGAGTACAGCCAGCCATAAGAAAACCCATAGGTATGGGCGTTTTTCGTGTTTTCCAGACGCCATCTTTGTCTTTCCTTGAGTAAACGGGTGTGTGCCACAAAGGGTGTAAATGGAGTAGGCTCTCTAACTGAGCAGTCTCGATTTACTACTTCGGGACACTTGTCGACTAAACTAAATAAACGATTGTAAATAAGATAATCCACACAAGATCGACAAAATGCCAATAGAGGCCCAATAGTTCAAGCCCAAGAGGATTATCCTGATAATTTCCGCGCAAGGCCGAGAAATTGGCTATCAGAAGCCAAATCACGCCACCTGTTACATGAGCACCGTGAAACCCCGTTAGCGTATAAAATGTTGCTCCAAACAGACTGGTCGAGGGTAGAGTATGATGCCCGATCAACTCGGCCCATTCAATCCCCTGAACGGCCAGGAAAACGACACCAAGGGCCGCAGTTGCGCCCAGAAATTGGCGACCGCGATCGAAATTTCCGTTCTCGTAATTGTCTAAGGATAACACCATTGTCACGCTACTGACAATCAGGATGAAGGTGTTGGCCGCAACGAGCGGAACGTTTAGTTCCTCCGCCACAATCGGCCAGTCCGTGCTGTTAAAACGCATAACAACGTAGGCACCGATTAACCCCGCGAAGAACATGACTTCCGAAGCTAAAAACACCCACATTGCAAATTTTTGAATTTCTAAACCAGGAAACGGCATCTCATTTTCTTCTGCCGTTGGAATCAAGGTACCTGACATAGATCGGATCTCCGTTGTGTGACCGGATTGGCAGGTCAATTCCAAGAGAATAAATATCCAACGCTTTATTCGTATTACGTGTTACGCGATACGAGTAGAGAAAATCGTTGTGTTGCAAGATTCTATCTTTACATTTGGATACTCATTTTTTTTGGATTGATCCAATAAGAAATTGTATAGTTTTCCGTTGATTGGTTAGACCCTTCGTGCTGCGCTGCAAACGCCTCAATTGTCAATGCAACGAACAAGGTTCCAAGAACACTCATTAAAATTCAGCAATTCGACAATTCAGCAATTGACAATTCGTTAGGCCCTTAGCGAACCATTCTCAATCGGCGGCAGCAGGCACAGCCGATGGCCCAACACCATTCACCCATTGCGGTAAGTAATCTTCCTCTACCAGAGGCGATGAATATTCGAATGCACCGCGATAGACAACTGGCGAACTCAAGAAATTGCCGTGTGGCGGCGGCGATGGCGCTGACCACTCCAACGTAGTGGCTCGCCAAGGATTCTCAGATGCTTTTTCGCCCCAGATGAGACCATATACAAAGTTTCCCGCCAACAAAAGTTGCGATGCGCCGAGCACGTAGGCGCTGATCGTCATAAATTGATTGAGAGTTTGGAGGGGTGCGAACAATTCATAAATATATGGATCGGCCAGCCGCCGAGGCATACCATATGCGCCCAAAATGAACATCGGAAAGAAAACGAGGTTGAAAGAGATGAAGGTCAACACAAAGTGCCACTTACCGACCCGATCACTCATCAACTTACCAAACATCTTGGGGAACCAGAATTGAACAGCAGCAAAGACGCCAAACAAGCTCCCTCCAAAGAGCACATAATGAATATGACCCACAATCCAATATGTATCGTGAATAAACACATCCACAGGAGTAGCAGCAGAGTAGATGCCGGTCAACCCACCGATCACGAAAGTAGAGACAAAAGCCAGAGCGTTGAGCATGGGTGCAGTGAGGTGTAAATCGCCCTGCCAAATTGTTCCAAGCCAGTTGAAAGTCTTGATCGCTGAAGGCAAAGCAATCATCATGGTAGATGTCATGAAGGCGATACCCAACGTTGGGTTCATTCCGCTGACAAACATGTGATGACCCCAGACGATAAAACCAAGCCCAGCGATAGCCATGATCGAATAGACCATAGGCCGATAGCCGAAGATGGGCTTGCGCGAAAAACAAGAGATAATGTCCGATGCCATACCCATCGCTGGCAAGATCATGATATAGACCGCTGGATGGGAATAAAACCAGAATATATGCTGCCACATGACTGGGTGTCCACCTCCCTCTGGAAGAAAGAAGTGCGTTCCAATGGCCCGGTCAAGCAAGAGCATAATCAGGGCAGAAGTCAATACTGGAGTCGCGAGAATCACCAGTACGGCAGTAATGAAGAGCGCCCAAATAGTCATCGGCAGACGAAACATGCTCATGCCTTTGGCCCGCAACATGACAATCGTGGTGACATAATTAATTGCCCCCATAATAGAGGAGGTTCCCACCAACAGAAGGCTCACGATCCACAGAGTTTGGCCGGTTTCAGAGCCAGGTACCATATCGGGCATCGCACTCAATGGCGGATAAGAGGTCCAGCCCGCCGCGGCGGCGCCGGTCTCGACAAAGAAAGACGCCAACAGCACGAGAAATGCCGGAACCATTACCCAATAAGAGAGCATATTGAGCGTCGGGAACGCCATGTCGCGTGTGCCAATCATGAGCGGAATCAAGAAGTTTCCAAATGCTCCCGACAGTACAGGGATAATAAAAAAGAAGATCATAATCGTCCCATGCATTGTCATCAGTGACAAATAATTCTCTGGGAGCATAATCCCCCCGCTGTCGGGGTAGATCAACGTACCAACGATCGGGATCTCTTCCCAAGGCCAAGCCAACTGTGTCCGAACAACCAGAGCTAACAAGCCGCCGAGAGTAAAGAAGAACATGGCTGTAAATAGGAACTGAATTCCGATCACTTTGTGGTCAAGCGAAAAAACATATTTTCCCCAGAATCCTGGTTCATGTTCATGTTCGTGACCAACATCATGAGATGACGTCGCAGCATGCGTAGTCATAACATCTGCTACCTTTCATGTGTTCAAAAGTGTATAATAGTCCAGTAATCATGGGTGCTAACTTAAGCAGGTACTGGTATTCAGTAGGTCGGTATTCGGTCGATCGGTCTCAGACACCGACCTACCTATCTATCTCCCCTTAAGTAAACACGTATGGAGCTGTCCACGTACGATATTAAAGTACTCAGTGCAGCTTTAGCGAGCGGCAATCTCTGCCTGCCACGCCGCAAATTCATCTTCACTTTCTATTGTAAGAAAACCGCGCATGCGGTAATGACCCAATCCGCACACCTCGGCACACACGATCTCATATTCCCCCGTCTTGGTGGCTTCAAACCAGACTGGAATTGTTGTACCTGGGACAGCGTCTTGTTTTACCCGCAGCACCGGTACAAAAAAACTGTGAAGGATATCACGCGCAGTCAAATAAACGATCACGGGTTTATTGACTGGGACATGGACGGTATTCACGGGCGCTTCAAGGTCGTCGTCCGTGTTCAATTCACCATCAGGACCTGGGTAGAAGGCATACCATTCAAACTGTTCAGCTTCAAGCCGAAGGACTACCGATTCTTCGACGGGCGGAAGATCGATCTTGATATTCGTCCAGGCATCATACTGATAGATCGCAAGCCCAAACAACATGATCCCCGGAACCACCGTCCACAGTATCTCAACCTGACGATTGCCATGAGAGTACGTGGCAACGCGTCCTTCTTGATGCCGATAGCGAACCAGAAACATGACCAGAACGCCCTCAACCAAAAAGAAGGCGATGGCAGTAATGATCAGGACGATATAATAGAGCGAATCAATATCGCCTCCATATGTCGAGATGTTTTCGAGAAGACCCATAGATTAGCCACCTTCGAATGTGAAGTCGGCAGTTGCTGATTCGCCGTCGCCAACTGATACGTTCATTTCCTGTGTTCCAAACTCTTCATGCCATGCCTCGACTACATAATCGCCAGCCGGCAAATTGGCCAACTCAAAAGAGCCATCATCGCCAGTCACAGCAAAGAACGGATGATCCACCACGCCAATATAGGCAGACATCCAACCATGCACATCACAGCCGACTGGAATCATGATCTCGGCTGCACTGAACGATTTCTCCGTTTCCATATCTTTCTTGGGCTGACCAACATTAAAGCCACGACTGTTTTCTGGCACGGGGTGAATATTGTGCAACACATCGTCACTATTGCGAATAACGATCGTTTGGTCAGTCTGAACTCCCAGGACGTGCGGTATATAGCGACACCCTACCTGATCAAGTAACACCGGTTCACTTGGCGCAGGGAAGCTGCCTTCCAAACCAGACTTGACATAGACAAATACATTCGCCAACATTCCATCGTCGTTGACCAACACATTTTGGGCAAAAGGACCTTCCTCGTGTAGTTCCATACATGTCGGCTCAGCATCCATGCTAATCATCTCTGGTTCAGGTGCCGAACCGGTGAAATTGACTGCACCAGCGATCGTGCTACTCCCAGCCGCAGCAGCTGCATCATCACCACCATCATCGCCACTATCACTGCTTTCAGTGCTACCACCACTTCCTTGCGTAGCCGTCGTCTCATCAGCTGGTTCATCCCCGCCGCAGCCGCCACATGCAGCCAACATCATAGCCACGATACCGAGTATTATCCATCGACTCATCTTGTGTAATGACATTTCACGCTCCGTAAATCTATTGGCTCATCTACCACAAATGTGCGCTAACAATGAATTCTCTCTGAACAAAATACACTTTTGCACACATTTGGGAGATGAGCGAATCTACTTTTTAAAAATTTATCGATTTAGTAAGATATTTTGATTTTAAGATTATGCGCCAGTGCGGTATATTTACGTCGTGTAACCGCAACTACATTCATGCAAGACAATCTGGCATATCATACTGACTGAGAACCCATCCGAAAAGTGGTTGTGAGTCCAACTTGGTACTCGAGCAGAACGCATCGTCACAGAACTTTTCGGATAAGCACTAACTATCCAACTGCTTACGAAACGAAAAAAGCGACGCTTCCCAAGCTTCTGGACTAAAACGCGTGAGACACTCACGGATGGCTGTCCGTTGCGATGGCGTCAGCGATGAAATCGGCTCGCGGTTATTTTGGCTGGCTTCAGTCATGTAAGCACGCCCTGTTGTCCGATCCAAATTCCAGTGCGCCACGCCTAAAGCATAATACCCACGTAGTTCGCTATAAAGAGCGTACCCAGAAACAATGATCCTTGTATATTGTTCGGTCGCCGAGGGCGGAACTTGTTCTTGTACAAGCACTTCCAGGTCGTCGAGCGGAAGCGGATTCACTCCTTCAGCAATCAAGGTATCGCCTTGAAAAATAAGTTGTGTATTCCACCAAGCCATCGTCTATTTTACCCGTTCTCTTTCGTGCGAGCAAAGCGCCGCACCAACCGCACAACGAGCCACTGTAGCACAATTACAACAAGCATCACGGCCGGAATTGCAGCGTATTGCGTGGCCGGTGTCGGCGATTGTAAATAGACCGGAGACCAGGTATTTATGCCCATCTGTCCGTCGATCTCACCACTACCTCCATCCCACACGATAAAGTTTAGCGGAATGTAGGTGTCTGTGACAATTCGCAGATCGTTCTCATCTCCAGTTTGTAAAGGACGGCGGAAGACAACCTGCCAACGACCATCCTCATAAACTGCATTTGCGACAGTCTGCTGCTCACCTGACTGATCTGTAACTGATTGTAGCCCAGTGGTATTGCGCTCCGCAACTGTATCTGAGTCTGCCGTCCAATACCATTGGTACGCGGGTCTTTGCGGGTCGCCAAAGACAAAATAGGGCCGCTCATTGCCATCGGACAGCTCTTGCGGCCACTGGATTGCCATCGCATCGATTGCATCTCCTGTTCGCGTCTCCGTTCGGTCATTCCAAGAAATGTGAAATGCAATTTCAGAACCATTGTAGAGTGACTTAACCCAGACAGCATTGACGGCTGGTCGATAAAAACGCGGCGCCCGCATCAATTGGCTGGTTAAGGGATAATAGGCAGAAGCCACTTCAAGCCAGGCCGCGTCATTTGGATCATCAGGTAACGATCCTTCCACAAGATCGCTAACAAGAAGAACGGACGGCTCGGGGGCTTGCTCCGGCGAAAGTGACAAGATAAAGTTGACCAGATCCCAAATTTCTTCCTCGGTCAGCGCATCACCAAACGCAGGCATCGGACTTCCTGTCAACCCCGTATGCATGCGTAAGTAGACATCCTCTGGCGTCATCCCCCCGCGATAAGTCCATGGCTGCGTGAGGTCAGCCGGATAAATCACGAACCCTGCATTATCGGTTAACTCGAATGCCGAAGGTCCGTCCCCCCGCCCTGCCAAGCCGTGGCATTTAACACACTCAACCTCACCTTCATAGAGCTGTTTACCGCGCGCGATACTTTCCGGCGATGGCTCAACGCGAGAAGGTACCTCAACGATCGTTGTGCCATACCCTTCCTGAGGAAAGAAACGGCCAAACGCCTGGATATAATCGGCCAATTCTCCGATCTCTGATTGTGATAGCACATTCTCCCAAGGCGGCATCGACGAACCTGGCATGCCTTTCGAAATCACGCGTATCAAATCGTCACGGCTCGGAAACTCATCTCCAGCAGTCGACTTGATTTTATACTCATCCCGTGTAAAATCGCGTGGTTTTATGAAAAATCGATCGGCAGCCGGTCCCGCACCATCTCCCAACGTACCGTGACATGTGGCACAGCGTGCTTCATAAAGTTCCTGCACTTCTGAACTTTCCTGAGCAGTCGGCGATTCAAGCTTACCTGCTTCGACTATTCGCGTCGCTCCTATCCATAATAAGAGACAGGCCATAAGCAAGCTCAAGATAGCGGTCCGCAAATTATATTTCCAGGTACTCATTCTCCATCCAATAACACGCATCAAGCATCTCCTATGCATGTGTTCTGTTCGTCTATTTTGCCACGAGTGGTCTGGTCGTGGTGGCTAGTTGATAGTGGATGGTGACATATGTAACTAGCCACCATCCACAAAACTTGACTCATTTGTTAAGCTTTTTCTATACGACAGTTCCTAGTGTCAATCAGATTAGTTGTTAATGACCTCCGGCCTCAACAGCTCTTTCAGCCGGGAAGATGTTTGGGCCAGCACCTTCATAAAGATATGCAACAACCTGCCATATCTCTTCCGGCGATAGCTCATCCTCCCACGCCGGCATGGCCGAGTTCCACGGTTTGCCTTCGACCGGCAACCCCGGACCCCCTTTGGCCACCCGCCAGAAGACATAAGACTCAGACAACTGAGCGATTGTACCGCTATCGGTAAAGTTCGCTGGGCGGGGATTCAAACCGTCTGCATACATCCCATTTCCATCAAGTGCATCACCGTGACAATACATACAATTTCGAACATAGAGTGCCTTTCCGGCCTCCAGATCAGCCTCAGAAACATGACCTTCTCCATCACGCAATGGATTACGCAACCCCTGCAGGGTAAACGCTTCACCACCAACGGTGATGTTGCCTGGATCAGCAGGATGGATCGAGCGTAACTCTGCGGGAGCACTGATCTCAGACTGCAAGCGATTGAACGTTGCATATCCTGCCAAAAGAGGAAGCAGGATCATGATCACGATGCGTAACCCTCGTACAGCACACCCATTATCGACCGCCAATGTAACCAGTGGCGTCGTAAATTCCTGCCAGGCATCTTCACTCGACGAGACAAACAGCAGCATAACAAGTGCGACAATCGGCATGTAGATCGTCCACAGTAAATGCGCGGGCACCGGAGCGGCGATATTCGTCAACAACCCTGATAGGATCGGGATACCATATCGAAAAAGAAGGTATGCAAGTACAAGCACCAAAACGAATTGGCCTAGCTTGTGCTTGACAATCGGTTCGATTCTAGCCATAAAGCTTTCCTACGCTATCAATTGGAACCTATCCAAAAAGTTGTTATGGGTCCGATCAGCTTCTCGAGTGAGAATCCATCGTCACAAAGCTTTTGGGATAAGCACTTAATCAGAATATGGATATTTAGAAAATCAACTCTACTCGCCTGTTCCGTCCAAACTACTTAAATAGTCCACCAGGGTTTCAAGCTGGACTGCGTTTAGCTGATCGCCCAAAACCTGGGGCATCAGGTCAGCGGCACAGGGACCGGTGGGACATTCCTCAGCAATCACTGCATTCGGTTCCAAAATCGACTCGCGGATCTCATCGGCCGTCAACCGAGCACCGATCTCTGAAAGGTTCGGTCCCAAGTTGCCAGTGGCTCCAGTTGCGTCGAGTTGATGGCAGGCAGCACAACCTGCCGTCAGGAACAGGCTTTCACCTGTCTCTTCCGTTGTGGCTGTCTCGCTCTCGGCGGCGTCACTTTCGGCCTCGCTCTGCGCAAGCGTCTCTTCAGATAATGTAATAGTGATCTCGCCCCCTTGGCTCTGCAGATATGCAACCATTGCCGTCACCTTCGCTGGCCCCAGCATCTGTAAGATAGTCGTTGGCATAATACAATCAAAACCTTCAACAATATAAGCACAGGGATCGACCAATGATTCATACAGATAGTCTTCAGCTGACATGCCTGAGACGCGCTCTGCAGCCCGAGCACCGGCGCCTGCCAAATCGGGCCCACGCAGCCCTTCGTGACCGATCTGGTGGCAGGCCAGACATCCAGATTCTGGGCTCTGGAAGACTGATTCTCCCAGCTCAGCCAGCTCAAAACCGGACAAATCACCGGAAATTTCGAGCACTTCCGGTGGGTGCCGCCGATTCGACCTGGGGAATGATCGAAGCGAAACCAGCTATCGCAGCCACAATGATGATAATGAAAGCCGCTACTTTTAGAGAGTTCATATGGTTCAATCAGCAGCAGGAATTGGTTCTGGTTCTGGTGTAGAAGCCAGAGTTGGGGTTGGAGTAGGAGATGGTTCTGGTTCCACAATTTCTTTCTTTTCGCCAAGATTGCCGAGCCAGAAGATAAAACCGATCAAAGCCAGGAATAAAAGTACACAGACGGAGATGACCCGTGCGGCAAAACCCAATCCCGGCGAAAATGCATCCACAGATGTGTCCTGAACAACTTGATAGATGTGCCAGTGCTGGCGGATAGCATTGCGTGCGTACCCCATGAGTCCCATCAGCCATGTAAAGGTGACGGCCAGCAATATTAAAATGTATTGAGACCGGGCTGGCATTTTACCCCAGCGAATGACGCCTACATCGGGCGCTCCCTGGTAAAGATAAATGTCAATTGCAGTCACCGAGATGAGAGCCGTCAGCACAGCGAGCACCTGATAGATGGAAAATCCAATGCGAATGATCGCGTCAACAAAATAGCCATAGACACCAAAGAAGATCACGACGAAGGAGGCAGATGCCAGAATCAACCATTGACCTAAGTTGCCCCTGTTAAAGAATGCAATGAATGCGGCAGCAACAATCACCAAACCGTGCAATACCGTCAATCCGACGCGAATCATCTGAGATGTATCGGTGACGCCTTCACGCAGCACATAGACCACGGGTGAAAAGGCCAGCACCCAGCAAATCACAACAACGATGCTCAGGACAACCCGCGGCGTGGCACCATGGCTGGCAAAGGGCAAGGGATCACCTTTACCTGCCCGACGATAGATGATGAAACTGAGAAATGTAGTCAAAATCATCATATTGACAGCTGTATTTTTGGCCGACATCACGCCCAATACACCTAGTAGTGGATGAAAGGCGCCTCCAATTTGGGCCTGTTCGCTGGCTGTAACCACCGGATTATGGGGGGTGGCCCAGACAAGCACACCAATTGTCAAAACAGCCAACAGCCATTTGATGTAAGGCGTGTACCGTTCGCCACCTTCAATACGCCCCATCCCAATCCAAAGATAGTAGTTGGCCGACAAGAAAATGACAGCAATCAGCATGGCTTGCAAGATCCATAACCAGGAGAGAAAGCCCCCCATCATGGTCACACCCATCTGCTGATTAAAACCATAAATTTCGCGGCCCAGCCAGTAGCCTGCAAAGGGCAACGGAATCAGCCCAATGACGGCAATAAAGCTACCAACATATCCCATCCAATCGTAATGTGCTCGCTCGGCATCGGTACGCGCATTCAGGAAGCGCATGGCTGCATACATGCCGACGACACCACCACCAAATGCTACGTTGGCAATCACGCGATGAATATTGATCGGCCACCAAGTCGCATTGTTGACCGCTTGCCACACCGTTCCCGTGAAGTTACCAGCGGCATCATAAAGATGTTGGCCCCCTGACTCAGGGCTGATCGAGAAAGTCAACCAGGCATTCGCAACGAACATCAAAACCGTGCCAAACAAATTTAGCAGAAGTCCAATGAACAAGTGCAAAGGTTTGCCGGCCGGTGTGCTCAACCGATCCCAAGAGTACCAATAGAGATAGAGGGAAAAGATCTCACCAAAAAAGAGAAGAGGATAGATGATCATTGTTGGCAAGAAGACATCGGTCAACTTGCTCATGTAATTGGGATAGAGTGTGAAGAGGAGGAATGTAAAGACGGCTCCAAAAACCGCCGTTGTGGATGAGGCGACCAGGATAAGTTTGGTGAACTCGCGGGCCAGATTATCGTAACGTTTGTCACCAGTACGCATGCCTACATATTCAACAACGACAGCAAACATCGGTACACCCAGCATAAACGCTGCAAACATCAAGTGAACCTGCGCCGTAATCCAAATGGCCACTCGGCTGCTAATAAAAGAAAACTGACGATACTCTGCCGGTCCATTCTCTTGCGCCAAAACCGAGCCAGCCATCAAACTCACCCATGCTAAGGACAGTAGGACAGCGGCAATAATGATACGCTGGCTTCTTAAGCGTTGTCTAGCCATCTGAATAGCTCCATGGAGCTTTACTTTAAGACTGATCTTAGACTCCAAATTATCCTCCATTATTTGGTTACCATTCTCCAAAACTTATCGCTACATCTACATTTAAACGTCGGATAATCGTCTCTCGACAAAAAACGAACCTATTGTTGGGGTGGTTCAAAATTAGGTTTACACTTTTGATATATAGACAAAAATCTATATGAGACCGTTTTCTCTCTGAGAACCGGCGAAATCAGAGAATATAAACGTTCTTTCTGTTTCTAAAAGTGTAAACCTATCTATCCAGCTAAAATGAACCACCCCCTATTGTTCGAAGTTTAAGTCGCGTCTGAATTGGACGCATATAGGTGGCGTGTTTCGCGTCTCTGATTCCAAATTCTATTCAAACCGATTATCATTAGAACGACTAGAGCTGTACTCAGAACTAGAAACCAATTCACAGATCGAGCGGGAAATACCTCGATGTTGAAGTTCGCTGTCCCCTCGCCAGCCGGACCTGATACGGCTACTGTTACCAGCCACCACTTCTCAAAAGGAAGATTGATATCTGCTTCATAAAAGAGCTTATTCAGGGCCTTCTCGTGTGTTGCGTAGGTGTGAATTCTCCTCCTAGATTCAGAGAGCGATTCGGATGTGATCTGAACCGATGCATCTACAACAACTGTACCACTACTCTCACCAGATGTGGTTTCCATCACGCCTTCAGTAACAGCCACTGTGAAGTGAACAATACCTACCCTCAGGGGATCGGGTTGCGTCCATATTGTCACCCAATAGGGTCCAACCTCGACATTGCTTAACTGAGGAACTCCCCCACCATGCGCCTCAACAGTTTCATATAACAACGATGTGGAAGAGACGAATAATAATTGCATTAAACAGACCAATATCGCCCAATGCCAAAATTTCAAACATTGCAGCACTACCTCATATAGAACTGCTTCATATCTACGCATTGAGTCTATATGGTCTGTTTCAAGTTATGCCGCAAAAATCCTGTTGTAACATGTAGCGATTCCAATGAAAGCTGCATTCAAATAACTTTATTTAGTGGAATATTCAGATACTATATCGGGCTTGGGTTGCGATTGTACCAAATATCACAAAGGGTGTCAAAACGATGAATGAATAAGTGGATTGAAGTTTGAATTTGGGTAAAATTTCATTTGTGATAATTTTGACAATCACCAACTCTATGCTATATTAGCGTGCTATACGACCTACTATATTCTTTCTATTCAGCAGTTTGTCAATTGAAGATTTGCTCATGTTACTTAGTTGAATAAAAAAGAGTAGTTCGTATTTGTGATAAATGGTACAATCTCATTTAAAATTTGATAACCTGATTCAACAGGATTTTTCTAGATAACCTTACTCTGATTCGATGCGGCTTGGCCATTCACTAGGCGCTAGCCTTTTGTGCATTTTATGATGATGTGGAATCCGGTTGAATCAATAACCCGACATTTGCCAACAGGAGATTTGGAGCAAGATGGCAGACACAACAGCTGACGATCGTCAGAAGCGTATCGAAGAATTAAAACGCAAAATGCAAGAGTCAGCCAAGAATAGACAGACGGCAGATTCAGAGCCAGAAGCTGAATCAGAATCGACTGAACCTACCAGTGCTTCAACAACAGAGGCTGCTTCATCGGTCAGCATAGACGAAGAAGAGACAGCAGATTCAGAGGGGATGAGCGAAGAGGCCTCCGCCGGAGGTGAAGCAGACGCGGTAACTGAAACAGACGAAGCTCCATCTGCTGAGATTTCAGAGACTACGGTAGCCATGACAGAAACGGCCGAGGAAGTACAGGCTGACGTAGTGGAAGAAGCATCAGAATCCGATGCAGAAGAAATCAAGGCCCAAGCGGAGATGAGCCGTCGTGAGCTCCTAACCTACTCATGGGGGGCTGCTTTGGGGTTGTTAACAGTAGAAACGCTTGCTGCAAGCTATCTCTTTATGTATCCACGCTTTCGCGCAGGCGAATTTGGTGGAAAGTTCTTTCTCCAAGAGAGTGAACTGCCCTCCAACGATGCTGCGCCCGTTGCAGAATCAGACGGAAAATTTTGGCTCATTAATACAGACGAGGGTCCCAAGGCTCTCTACATGGTCTGTACCCATTTAGGCTGCCTTTATAAGTGGGAACCGGCAAATTGGCGTTTTGAATGTCCGTGTCATGGATCAAAGTTCGACAAAGAGGGCTTCTATATCGAAGGGCCTGCTCCGCGATCTCTTGACTCATTCGATATTGTCGAAGAAGAACCAGGCGTGATATCAGTCAATACGGGCCGTAAAATTGCTGGTTCCTCAGCAGCCGACTCCCCTGCTAGAAAACTCACAGCATAACATATTTACACAGGTGGCTGTCACTTGCAAAGCGACGGTCACTTAAACACTTTTCACTAGATAGTTGATACACCTATTTGGCTATCAGGTCTGGTCAACATGCAGTTGAAAATCAAGCTACGATCTTGCACTTCCAAATCGGGTTCTCAATGCCCGTAAGTTTCAGGAGACGACGTTAAGAATGGCCGTACAACCAGAAACGCAAAAAAGCGGATTCATAAAAACCGTCCTTGATCTGGCAGATGATACTTTTACGCGGATCACCGCGGGGATCACAGCGGATGAGTTTCGCAAAATGCTACGCGGTGAGCCACCCGGACGGCCCAATCCGCGACTGCGACCTCATGCAGATTCATTCCTGTTGCACATCAAGCCAACCTACTATCATGAAAGCGTGACGCGCTTCACCCATACGTTTCGGCTGGGATTACTCTCGACATACCTTTTTATCGTTGAGACAATCACGGGCATTTACCTGATGATCTGGTACGCACCGACGCCGGAGCGAGCATATGATGACATGATACGCCTCTTGACCAATGTACCGTTTGGTCAATTTATGCGCGATTTGCATCGAATTGGTGCCGAGGCGATGGTTGCCATTGTCACGGCGCATATGGTGCGCACATATTTGACTGGTAGCTATAAACCTCCACGACAATTTACCTGGTTTACAGGTGGACTGCTCCTGATCATCACCCTTTTTCTCAGTTTTTCGGGTTATCTACTTCCTTGGGATCAATTGGCCTTGTGGGCTGTCACCATTGGAACCTCTATGGCCGAAGCCATACCGCCGGCAATTGTTGGCGAACAGATCAACTTGCTGGCACGTGGAGCACCAGACATTGGTGCAAACGGCCTGCTCCGGTTCTACCTGCTTCATGTGTTATTCCTGCCGCTGCTACTAATCCTTTTCTTCTTCGTTCATTACTACAAAGTTGTGCTGCATGGCATTAGCCTACCGGCTCAAGAGGAAGAAGTGGGGCAAGACACAGGGAAAAGAGTGCCCGCGGATCGACGTGTCTACTACCTACCCGATGTATTGATTGATGAGACCAGTTTCTTGGTTGGATCTACAGCCGTTCTGGTCGTCATCACATTATATCTTTTCCAGGCACCGCTCGAATCGATTGCGAACCCGCAATCCACCCCGTTACATACAGTGGCGCCCTGGTATTTTTATTGGCTACAAGGATTATTAAAAATAGCGGATAAGCTCTATGCTGGTGTCATTATACCAACAGTGTTGTTCATACTCCTGTGCATCATCCCCTACCTCGATCCAAATCCTTCGCGCCGCGGGAAAGATCGCCGTGTTGCGATCATCAGCGGGATTGTTGCGGGAATTGTGATGGTCATCTGGAGTTGGATGGGGACACCCAATTACGCAGTTGAAGGTGCGCCAGCGATTGAAGTAATTCAGCATATTATGCCAGAAGAGGGTGCTGGACTGGTTCGTGAAATTCGATACGAAAATCTACCGCTCGGCACCTATGACACCCGTGATGGGTATCACGGTGAAAACGAACACTTTGCCGAAGTCATGCATGCATATGAAGAAGAAGTCCACCGTTGGGAAGGAAAAGATCCAGATTTCAATGAAGTATACGGTCTGTTGCACGTGATTCAAGACCAACCAAACCTCAAACGGATTCATTGGGAAATCTATTGGTTGAGTGCTGAAGGGACAGAAGAAGATTACGAGCGTTCCTTCTGGCTCCATAAAGATTCACTATACTGGGAACAGTATGGCTTGAAGGACTTTAGCTATTTATCACAAGAAGAAGACGCGGAGTAAGCAGATCCCATGCGTAAACCTCTGTATGAGTATCTATATGTTCAATCGCCGATTACAAAAATCTGGTTGGGTCTCGTATTTGCCATTATCACGCTGGTGGCGCTCATCATCATTCAGGTGACCGAAGAGCGACGGATGGCGGCTCAAACGGTCAGTTGGGAAGGCCGTAGCATCGAGAAGGGAGCTGCTCTCTTTGCGAATAACTGTGCAAATTGCCACGCTCCAGACGGCAAAGGGTTGCCGAACGTTGCCCCAGCATTAAACAGCAAATACTTTTTTACACAACGTAAAGATGATATCGGATGGGCTGGATCTTTGGAAGATTATGTCGAACTGACGATTCACGCTGGCCGTCCCAGCAAGGTTGATGACCAATGGGCACAGAAGATGCCAACTTGGGGTACGCGCTTTGGTGGTCCACTACGCGACGATCAGGTTCTTTCGCTCGTACGTTATGTGATGAACTGGGAAGAAGAAGCCTTGCTGCAGGGAACAGCTGACAATCCTGATCCATGGCAACCGTTCATCGGTGTGGATGCGCCCGTTGTAGATGAAGGGGAACAAGAAGTGGTGGAAGGCGAGATACGCGCCCCCCAAGACTTGTGGGTGAGTCTGGGATGTTCCGGCTGTCACATGCTCGATCAAGATCAAACGGCAGACAACCGCGGACCAGTTGGTCCTCATCAGCGAAATCTCTATGAACGTGCGGGAGATCGAGTTGAAGGGCTAAGTGCTGAAGAATATGTGTATCAAAGTATTGTGAATCCCAACGACTATGTTGTCGAAAGTTACCTGCCCAATATCATGCCTCCAAATTTTGCTGAAAAGATGAGCGAGGAGGAGATTCGGGGATTGGCCCAGTGGATGCTGGATCCGAATCGAGAACAATAAATTTACAGATCTGTCTAAGAGCGTGTCTTAAAAGTGTCAAAGCAAGTCATTCTGTTCACGAAGTGGTCCGAAGGACGCCGGAGGAACGGAGCGGAGAATCCTCTTTTTGCACTTGGAACGTCGGATTCTTCGTCCCAAAATCTCCTCAGAATGACTTTTAAAACACGCTTTAAGAATCTATCCGAAATGTGGTTGTGAGACTGGTTAGATTCTCGAGCACTAAGTTTTGGAGAACGGTGGTCTCAATAGTCGGGGCCACCTTTTTTTTGCGCATTGACGCTTCGCACGATCCCTCAAAACACATTCACAAAGACCGACCTACTGTTGCCCACAATCTAGGAATGATCAGAAAATTCGGGAGTGTGTCCCAACGTGTGTAAATGCAGCGTTTCTCTGACTGAGCAGTGTTCATTTATACACTTTGTGGTACACACTCAAAAATTCAAATGCAACCAGACTATAGCATTACACGCGATCCACTCTTTCTTGCGACTGTTGGACTCTTTGCGGTGCTCACGACTACCCTGCCAACTCTGCTAAGTCAGTCATGGTTATTGCCCATTCTTCAGACCATTGTGCTCACGGTCTTTCTAAGCTTTGCGATTCGCCAACGTCTGACCGGTCAAGCACTGCGTATTGTCGCAATCTGGCTTGTTTGTCAGCTTGTCGTGATGATTTTGCTTTCCATGTTCATGCCTGAACAGGTCGAACGAGCAATTCCCGACGGATTCAATCGCAAAGCAGCGTTTTTCGAATGGTTCTTTACTGGTGTCAGTCATTTGGATAGTCCATTGCGTCGTCCGTGGCAAACTATCTTTGAACTAATCGGGATCACGATCGGCACACTGGCCACAGGGGGTTTGATCGGAATCTGGATCTTAGAGCGAACTGTCAACATCGCTGGCTTCTATGCCGGGTCCATCTTGTCGATCAACAATACTCCTCTGGGGCTCGTTGCTGGTTTGCCGATATGGACGATCGCTCGAATCCTGAGTTATACAGGGTTTGCTATTCTGCTGGCAGAACCTATGCAGACAGGCAATTGGTCGCTTATCTATTATCTGACAGAGCATCGCCGTCTGT
Source organism: Chloroflexi bacterium TSY (assembly GCA_019217005.1). Next base: position 12,542 of record JAHBNG010000113.1, on the reverse strand, counting down.
TGACCACATCGATAGGATTACTATTGATCAGTCTTCTGCTTGAACTTGTGTTGTCTGGTTTGTGGCATACAACGTTTTCCTTTTAAAATCAGTCGATTGCAATCGTGTCATTCTGGAGTGAAGCGGAGAACCTGACGATTGCGATCGACTGACAATGATCTATTGCCGCGGTCGATTTCTCATGCTCATTAAACGCGTCGTGGTTCAAGGGTTTAAAACCTTTGCGCATAAAACTGAATTTATCTTCGATCCGGGGATCACGGCCATCGTTGGCCCCAACGGTAGCGGGAAAAGCAACGTGGTCGATGCAATTCGGTGGAGTTTGGGTGAACAAAGCTTTAGTCTATTACGCTCCAAAAAGACGAGTGACGTTATCTTTTCGGGATCGGAAAAACGGGCGCGACTCGGAATGGCACAGGTCAGTTTAACGCTCGACAATAGTAATGGCGAGCTGCCGATTGATTTTAGTGAGATCGAAATCACGCGACGGGCCTATCGTGATGGCGACAACGAGTATCTCCTCAACGGTCAACGTGCACGTCTGGGCGACATCACCGAAATGCTCTCGCATACAGGGCTTGGCAAGCGAACCTATGCTGTTATTGGTCAGGGCTTGATCGACAAAGTGCTGAGCCTTTCGCCAGAAGAACGACGCTCGCTCTTTGAAGAAGCAGCCGGGATTACAGCCTATCAAGCAAAACGTACTCGAACATTACGTCAGCTTGACGCAACCCAGCAAAATCTGACAAGGGTTTACGACATTACTGCAGAGCTCAGTCCGCGACTGAAATATCTGCGCCGTCAAGCCGAACGAGCACGCGAACGTGAACAAATCGCCAACGATCTACGTGGCATGTTGCGCACTTGGTACGGCTACCGATGGCACACCACGTTAAATCAACTCACGGAAAATCAACTCGCGGAAGCAAGGCTTAAACAGAGTGTAGAGACGCGTCAACAGTCACTCACGGCACTCGGTACAAAAATCGAACAACTTCGTACCAAGCAGGCTGAACTGCGTCAGCATCTAGGTGAACTCCATCGAGAAGCAAGTCATCTTCACAACAGAGCCGAAGCTGTTACCCGTCAACTTGCTGTAGGGCAAGAGCGATTGCATCAGCTCCAAGAGCGCCGGGAAGAGTTAATGCGTGAACTATCACCATTGAGTCTACAAGCTCAAACGATTCAAGAAAGGTTGACAGAGCTCGTCAACACAGTAGCGAAAGCAAGCGCTCTCTATACTGAACGCCAAAGCGCTGGCGAAGCGCTCCAGGATCAATTGAATCAACGTCAACAAGAACGAGTCACGCTACAGCGCAACGTAGAGGCGGCCCGCCAGGGATTACTACACGTTCAGAAGCTTCAAGCTGATAGCCAAAGTCGTCTATCGCAGATTGTAGAGCGAAGTGCCGTACTTCGGGCAGAGCGAGAAACCGAACGATTAAGACATGAAAAGGCCATAAGCGAATCACAAGAGGCCCAGCAGGGGATTCAGAAAGCCGAGGAAGAGCTTTCCGACACTGATCAGAAATTTCACGCATTGCAACATGAGATCCAACAGGCAGAAAAGACTCTTACTGCTCTTGTTGGGCAACTTCGAGAGTATGAAGCAGAACGACAGGCTGCTGATCGAGCACTTGATCAGCGACAGACCCGCTATGATCTGCTACAAAGACTCCGCAATGAAGGTGCAGGGTATGCCAGCGGCGTACGTGCTGTATTGCAGTTGGGGAACAGCCATCAGCATAATGCCGAACGGTTGACGGGGATCTTAGGAACCGTTGCGGAACTTGTACGAATACCATCCAACTTGGATAAGGCGATTGAAACAGCCCTTGGTGGAACCTACCAGAATGTCGTGACGGAACGGTGGGAGAATGCTTACGGCGCAATCAATTTTTTAAAACAATCTGGTCGAGGACGCGCCACGTTTTTACCCTTAGATCGACTAAATGTCTTACCACGCATCGAAGCCCCTAATCATAGTGGCATTCTGGGAAATGGAGCCGATCTTGTCGAATATGATCCACAAGTCGAAGAGGTGGTGCTCTCGCTATTGGGGCGGGTGTGGGTGGCCCAAGATCTACCAGCGGCGCGCCAAGCACTGGACGGTATCCGCAGAGGACCACGTCCTACAGTTGTGACACTCGCAGGAGAGATTGTGCGCCCTGGGGGTGCCGTCACCGGTGGACGGGACAGCAGCCGACGCGATGAGTCTGTTCTGTCGCGCGAACGTGAATTTCGTGAACTACCAGAACAAATCGTTGTTGCTAAAGAGATGGCTGAAAAGGTGGCTTCAACCTGCCAGACGTGCAGCGAAAAGATTGAACAGGGGCGATTGCTCATTGAACAGCGACAACAGATTTTGGCGGATATAATCGATCGACGACAGGAACAAGTAGAAGTTGTGGCAGAAGAGCGACGCGTGTTGGATCGGGTGGAGCAAACGATTCGATGGCACGCAGAACGCATGAGTCAGATTGAAGCTGAGCAAAGTCAACTTAACGAGCAAGAGCAAGCGCAACAAGATCGGCTCGAAGAGCAGATTCAGCAACAGGGTGAGGCTGAGCGAATGCTAACATTGGCCGAAGCAAATGTGGATGCATCTGGCGCAGATGAGCTACTGACTCAGCTAGCTGATTTACGAGCGGCGGCCGCGGAGGCACAGGGGAATCTGCGCAGCCAACAGACGCTTCAGAATAATCAGCAACTCAGTTTAGAAGAAATTGTCGGCCAGATTCAATCCAAAAAGCAACGTGCTGCTGATTTGGGCGAAGAGGCAGAAGCGTTGATAGAACGTATTGCAGAATTAACCGAACAAGAGCATTTGTTGAGTCAAGAGATCGTCCAATATCAGGAAAAGATTGACCCAGCTGAAGCGGAACTCGCTCAGTTGGCGAAAAATCAGTCAGCGACGGAAAAAACCGAACGTGAACTCCAAAGAGTATTACGCCAGGAAGAAAGCACATGGAGTACAGCGCAACTGAAGCTGCAGCGAACAGAGGATGCGCTTGTTCAACTGCGTTACGATATTGAACAAGATTTCGGATTGGTACAGCTCGAGCAGAGTCAGGATATTGCTTACCAGCCTCCACTACCTCTGGAAAGTGTTGTAGAAGCGTTGCCTATGGTAGAAGAATTACCAGAGGGCCTAGAGGATGAAGTCAAAGAGATGCGTGTTCGCTTAAGCCGGGTGAGCAACGTTAATCCCGAAGCGCCACGTGAATATGACGAGGCAGCTGAACGATATGAGTTTCTGAAAAACGAGTCTGAAGATCTAGAAAAAGCGGCTCGGGATCTGCGTACCATCATTAAAGAGCTTGATGAATTGATGGAAATAGAATTAAGTAAGACCTTCACAGCCGTTTCTGAACAATTCGCACGCTTTTTTGAGTTGCTGTTTAATGGGGGAACAGCCAAGCTAGTCTTGACAACACCTGAAGATCTCAATCATACAGGGATTGAGATTATTGCACGCCCCCCAGGAAAACGACCTCAAAGTCTGGCGCTCTTGTCTGGTGGTGAACGAGCCCTATCGGCCTGTGCGCTTATTTTCTCGATTCTATATGTAAGTCCAACACCTTTTTGTGTATTGGATGAGGTCGATGCAGCGTTGGATGAAGCAAATGTTGACCGGTTCCGTCAGACTGTAGAAACCCTGACCTCCAGCACTCAATTTATTATTGTTACACATAATAGACGAACGCTTGAAGGTGCCAACACCATTTACGGTATTACAATGGGTGATGATGGCGTTAGCAAGATGATTAGCTTGCGTCTTGAGGGGGATAAAATTGTGCAAAGTGGGGGTGAGCGTGATGATGCCCAGGTAAAAGAAGTTGAAGAGCTTGTTCAGATGTAGATTCGTCGCCGCCTCTGTGGGTGTGTATCACAAAGTGTGTAAATGAAGCAGGCTCTCTGACAGAGCGGTCTCCATTTACACACTTTGGGACACATTGTCACTCTCCATTTGCGGAATATCCAGATCCAGTTTGGGTAAAGGCCATAATGCTTCTAACTCTTCATCAGCTTCATATTCTGGGGCATCTAGGTCAAGACGGTAGAGCGCCATGGCTGCGGCATTTTGTGCTGCTGATTGTTTGCTCCGTCCTCTGCCAACGCCATATTCAGTGCTTGAGATCGAGACACGCATTGTAAATATTTTGGCATGATCTGGTCCTTCATCGGCTATCTTTTTATAGCGAGGTGTAGCGCCCAAATTGCTCTGCGCCCACTCTTGTAGACGACTTTTCGCGTCTTTAGCCAAGTTATTGCGTTGAATTCGGCTCAATTCCTCGTTCATCAAGGGCAGCAAAAAGTTTGACACGCCCTCCATTCCACGATCAAGATAGAGTGCACCGACGACGGCTTCGAAAGTGGCACAAAGGGTGACAGGTCGCGTACGTCCATTGCTTGACTCTTCGCCCCGACCAAGCCACAAGAAGTCTCCCATTTGAAGTTTCGTTGCAAGTGCAGATAAGGTTTCCTGGCGCACCAGAGCGGAGCGGACACTTGTCAGGTTGCCTTCCTGATAACCTGGATAGCGTTGATAGAGTAGCTCGCTTACGACAAAACCTAAAACGGAATCGCCAAGAAATTCAAGACGTTCATTGTCTGAAATCTCTAATTCACCTTCCGCCTCATTGATATAGCTGCGATGGACAAAAGCTTGTTGGAGTAACTTCCGATCCTGAAATGTTTGTCCAATTATCTTTTCAAATTCTTGAATATCTTCTGGTTCCATAATCGTTATTTCTGGTTTGTAGGTGATTATTGTTAATAGAGATGCCACGCAAACTTGGGATAAATTGTCAGAAGTTTACATGATAAGTCTGTAGCCTTTCAGAAAAAGATGTTCTTGTCGTTGATGGCATTTCAGCTCGTCAGCTCTCTGGCTGACCGGCTGAAATACTGACAAGCAACTGTATCGTGTGGAAAAGCATTATCTGAAATCTATATTAGTAAACTTCAGGTGTACGTTTCAATCCGTGTCCTGTTAGGACAGCCACAACTGTTTCACCCAATTGAATTGACGATTTCAACTGAGGAAGTGCAGCGGCAACTGTAGCACTCGTTGGTTCAACAAAGATCCCCTGTTTTGCCAAATCATCGCGCGTATGTAAAACATCTTCATCATCGACAGCAATGACCGTTCCGCGCGAATAGCGAATTGCAGCCAAAACAGTTGCCGAACGCGCAGGTCTATTGACCGATACGCCATCTGAACAAATTTGTTCATAGCGTGGAGGTTGTTCTGTAATCCGGCTGCTGCCGGCATGAGATGCATCAAAAATAGCCGTATAAGGTCGCACTTGTACAGCTACCAAGCGAGGCAACTTATTGATTAGCCCGGCACGCTGCAAATGTTGAAAGCCACGCCATGCGCCGAGAAGCAATCCCCCGTGTCCAATTGGTGTCACAAACCAATCAGGAACCTGATGATTCATCTGCTCCCAAAGCTCCCAGGCACAAGTCATTTGCCCAAGTAAATAAGATGGTTGCAAGGCATGAGAGGCATATTTTGTCCCTTTATTCAATCGGGTGGCAGCGACTGCCGCGTCGGATGCCGCTTCACGAGGGCCTGGCACTTCGACTAACTCAGCATCATACGTAGCAATCTGGGCTTTTTTAATATCAGATGCATTTTCAGGAACATAGATCCAAGAATCTAGCCCAGCACATGCAGCATAGCATGCTACACTTGCTCCAGCATTGCCGCTCGAATCCTCCACAACAATTGTTGCACTGCGTCCAACCAACCAGTTGATCATAACACTAACGCCTCGATCTTTGTAACTACCACTAGGCATGAGATGATCGAACTTCCACAAAACTGATTGATCCTGCCATTTTCCCGTAATTAAGGGGGTCCAACCTTCACCAAGGCTGATACGTGTCTGACCGTTTGCAACAGTGGGAAGCATTGCTGCATACCGCCACAGACCCGATTGGGTACAATCAATAGATTCTGGGTCAAATGGCGGCAAATCGCCATACTCCAGTGGTTCATGTGTATTGGGACAGCGCAGTGGACTTGTTGCCGCGGGTGCTTTGAAACCACTAGTTGGACAATAGGCAATCAAGCTAAATTCCTTTCGACCAACGGATTATCGAAAACTCATAGTCACATTATTTAAACTTCGTACTTGCGTCCGCAATTCTGCCAGCGTAAAAAATGCTGCGAAAGTACGAAGTTTAAGTGACTTCTCTATCAGGCGAAGTAAAAGCGAATAGCCACATCATTTAAACTTCGAGCGCAACTGTTCACGTTATATCTGCAGGTGACAGTCACTTCACGTTCAAATGGGAAGGTAAGCAACAATTACAACTCACTTTGTGCGAAAAGTGACTGTCATCTCCTCGTGCCGTACAGCAAGGTGAGCTGTGACCCTCGAGCAATTCTCAACAGAAAACACTCCGGTTGTTCAAAGTTTAGGTCTTGTCTCAATCACGAAGAAGAATTTCGATATCACTTCTTCTTTCGGTGGTGTAGCACAAATTGTGTAAATTGCCGATCTCAGTCAGAGAGAAATCGAATAACCACACAATTTGGCATACCACCCTTCTTTCCTTGGTCTTCGCCCCAGCCTTCGCCGTTTTCACAAACTGACAACGAAAATTGACGCCTATTTTGCCATCGAACAAGACTAAGTGCAACATAGAGCATTGCTCGTTTGGCGCAAAGCAGAAACGATGCTATAATGAGGTAGAATATGGTTCTCCCCCTTGCTCTTCACATCGATGCAAAACCATTGCTGTTCTTAGAATCTGGCCATAAAATTTATAGAACGCAGAATCTCAGAATGATTATTTTCATTTTAAGAGATTAGATACTTAGTTTTTATGGTTTTGTTCTATAGATAACGATGTAGCAATACTTTATTGAGGAGACTGAGTACCTAAGGTAATACTCGGTCCTGTTTGATTTAGAACGTTGTTGCGTTATCTATGTGTTACATATATTCTAGACAGTGTCTACCTCAAATATATGATACAATGTTAAGATAAATGAATGCTTTTGAGCTTTCAAACTATTCGGTTAAGTTATTCTTTTCGCTGAATAGGCGTTGTATACAACGGATTACTCGATAGATAAAGTGTGTGATGTTGATTATGACATAGAAGTTCATCGGACAAACATTTTCGATGACTCTAGTCGGACTTATATAGTACAACCGATAGCAAGATTGTTTTGTACAAAAAATAACAAACATTTTCCCCTACAGCTGCTGTTCATCCTTCTAATTGCATCAATGTTGGTTGGATGTAGTAGTATTATCGCGTCCTCGGTTCCCACGGTCGAACCAACATCGGCAATTGAACCACACCCAATGGATGTAACGATTGCGCCTCAAAGTCCTCCTTCCGGCACACTGACGTCCGAATTGACTCATCAAACACTACCTTCACAGCAGTTAGATTCCGTGGACGATACTGTGAGTAAGACAAAATGTGATGGTACAAATTTTGCAAACGTCGACAAAATAGTACTTGGTGCTCTTGCACCATTATCTGAGACAGAAACAGTCAGTGCGGGTGTGGCAATGGAGAGCGCTATCAAAATTGCAATGGACGATCTGAATCAGAATAATGGGGTATTGGGCAAACCAATTGAGGTAATCACACGAGACACGCAAGGCGATCCACAAGTCGGAGCTTCGGCAGTTGAAGCTCTTATAACAGAACAGTGTGTTGTGGGGCTCATCGGAGTCTATCACAGTCGCGTGGCACTAGCCATTAAAGAAATTGCCCATCGCCTCGCTCATCCGGTCATTTTTTCTGAACCAGTTCACGATGATATTACCAAAGTGGGACACCCACAGGTATTCCGGATTGCGCCAGCATTTTCGATGGTTGTTGAGTCTGATAAGAGGTGGCTTACTGAAATTGGCGATTATAATGCAGATGGTCATAAATTTATCGTATTTATCCAGTCTGATCGGATCATGAATTACAGTCGTGCTGAATCTGTTGCTCAGGCTCTGCGAACAGAGTCAATTGAAACAGAGATCTTCGATGTTGATCTAACGACAACTGATTTCTTACCACTCATCGCACGCATTGTTAGCTTGGAATTGATTCCGGATGTTATTTGGTTACATTTTAACAATGAAACAGGTTATGCAATTCACAATCAACTTCTGGCGGCAGGTTTTGGACCACATAAGAATACTCTGATAGTGACGCGACAATCGGCCTTGCGGGCGGAGGAATTTTGGCGCCGTGTTCCAAGCGGGGCATATACTGTCATCAGTAAAGTTGGTCCGTGGCATCAAACTGTCACGGAAACAGGGCGTAGGTTTGCGCAAACGTATTTAGACCAAACGGGCCATTGGCCTGAGTCATATGCATTTGCGGCATACGATTCTGTACGCCTCTTCGCGGATGCACTTATTGCCGCCCTGGAGTCAGCCGACGTTGAACTGGCTTCAGGGCGTTTTTCGTTTCCTTACAATTCCAACAGGTTGCCGGATGACGTCTATCCTGAATATCTGTGGCATCAGTGGCCTGATGCACAAATACTCTTCCTACAATATACTGCTCCACAGCAATCATCTAACGAGGCCGAAGTAATTTGGCCACCTCATCTGCGCACAACAGATTCTAGTGTGATTCGTCCATAGATAGATATGCTGAGCCCTGCCGAAGATGATGATAAATTTGACCGTTTTCAGCAGTTGAATTTATTTCACCTTTAAGCAGGCGCTGTACGGAATAGCCACATCACTTAAACTTCGGACAATTGCCTCTCGACAAAACTGTCCTACTTGTCCGAAGATTAAGAGCGTCTCTATAAGACTGACATGAAATACTCTTCGCGAACAAAACGAACTGTTAGTAAGGGATGGCAAGCATGGAGAGTTCATGAAGAAGCCAGACGGTTGATGAACCAAGGCCAGGATGTAATTCTTCTAACAATCGGTGACCCTGATTTTGAAACACCCACCCCCATTATCAATGCAGCCGTCGATAGTTTGCAGAGTGGACGAACTCATTACACTCCTCTCAAGGGTGAACCACCCTTGAGACAGGCGGTAGCTAATTTTCATCGCGAGTTAACCGGTCAGCCTGTTGATATTGATCATGTAATCATTGTGTCAGGGGCACAATGCGGACTATTTGCAACCTGCATGTGCCTCTTAGAACCGGACGATGAGGTCATCGTTCTGGACCCAACCTATACAACCTATCCGTATGTGCTTGGGGCTACTGGTGCAAGCACGATTACTGTGCCCCTCCGTCCAGAGCGGGGCTTCCAACTCGATCCAGCAGATCTGGCTAATGCAATCAGCAATAGGACCCGGGCGGTACTCCTCAACACGCCACACAATCCGACTGGTTCTGTACTACATCGAGATGTCTTAGACGATCTTGCAGAACTCAGTGTCAAGCACAACTTTTGGGTGATCTCTGACGAGGTCTATGGCACAATTACCTTCGAACAACCACACATCAGCCCCACCAGCATCGCCTCACTTGCCGACCGTAGCGTTGCTATATCGAGTCTATCAAAATCTCATGCAATGACTGGCTGGCGATTGGGTTGGGTGATTGCTCCAACCGAGCTAATCGACTATATTGGCAACCTGTTGGCAGGAGTGGTCTTTGGATTACCCCCATTTATTCAAGATGCGGCGCTCAATGCCTTAACAGAAAGCCTGGATGAAACGGTAGAGATGCGCAAACGATATAAAAAACGCAGGGATTTGGTCTGCGGAGCTTTAGAGCAAATTTCGGGGATCCATTGTCATCGGCCAGAGGGTGGTATGTACGTTATGATAGACGTGCGCGAGTCGGGACTTTCATCTTATGAATTTGCCCACCAACTTTTGGACACGGAGAAAGTGGCTCTCTTGCCCGGAGAAGGGTTTGGTCAAAGTGCAGCGGGACATCTTCGCCTAAGCTTGACGGCACCAGATGATATGCTACTCGAAGCATGTGAGCGCATCTCACGATTCACGCTGCGCTGATGTTTTGTTCTTTAAGTTCTTTTTTTCAAATTCAACTTGCGGACGCACCAGCCGCAAGGGATTGCCCGGTGTACTTAAAACCCCAATTGAATTCTCCTGAAGCTGTAGTAAATCCTTTGAATAGAGTTCGCGTACAAGCGTGATACAAATCGCCAACATCGGAACCGCTAACAACAGCCCCAATGCCCCAAAGATTGTTGCGGCAATTAGTTGAAAAACAAGCAACGCACCAGATGGAATATCAAGCTCTGATTTCACAATGTAGGGTGTAATAACGTTGCTTTCCAATAGTTGGATGAGCAAATACGCAATAATGTAGATCAAGAGCCATTCCGGTCTTGTGGCCAAAGCAAAAATTACAATCGGAATGAGCGGCAAAAATGCACCGATGTTGGGGTGGTTCAGAATTAGGTTTACACTTTTGATACATAGATAAAAATCTATATGAGGTCATTTTCTGCCTGAGCATGGCTCAAAGTAGAAAATATAAACATCTTTTCTCTTTGCAAAAATGTAAACCTAATTGTCCGCCTAAAATGAACCACCCCCCGATGTTGGGAATAAAAGTGGCAAACCCTGCAAAGACAGCAACAATCAGAGAGTATTCCATACGCAAAATCAGCCCCAAGATTACGAAAACAAGCGCAATGGTAATCGTAACTGAAAGGAACTGGGCTGAAATCCAGGTTGCAAGCGTATCATAAAGTCTATCCCAGATTTCTAAAACTCGTTTTTGCCGACTCTTAGGAACAAGATAGAGCGAAGCTTTGATGTAGCTAGTCGGCTCGATCAGCAGAAAAATCGCAATAAAGGTGATGAGTGCCAGATTGCCTAAGAGCTCGGCAATCAGGCCAAGTCCGGTGAAGACAGGCGATAGTAGGGTGGTTGATGATTGTAGAATGGAAAAGATCCACCCAATAATGTCTTCTGGCGTAATCCCTAATCGGGTACTTAACCCAGTTAATCCAGAGAAATCTAGCGATGGTAGCGCCGAATGCAGAGCATCGCTTTGCTGACGCAACGATTCATATGAAGCCGCGGCCGCGGTTAAAATATCTGGAAATGTACGTAAAATTTCGCCAAACTGATCAAAAACTGTCGGAATAATCCAGCGTCCCAGAACGATGGCAATGACAAGAAGACCCCTCACCGAGCACGCCAGCGCTATCCCACGCGGTATATTGTGCTCCTGCAGCCAACGAGCAGGCATGCTAATCCCCATGGCGATCACAACAGACGTAAAGGCTAAAATCCAAATCGAGCGTAGGTACCAAAGGCTCAGAACCAGTATCAATGTAAGCACCACGATGAAAACACGTTGTAAAAATTCGCGGGTAGTCATAGTTTCCTATTCATTTTGGGGTGAGCATTTGATAGCGAGGACTGATGCTGTTGAGCAACGTACACTGGAGAAAGCATAGATAACGCATTCAACTCTCCTTCTTTTTGTAAACCTCCCGTCTATTCTACTACACTATCTTAACAGTTTATAAAAAACATGGATCCAAGTAGGTTATGAGACGCTCTTGCCATATTCTAGATGAACAATGGCTCCACTAAATTTTCCGAGACAACAATTATGCCCGGTCGTGGCTGCGGGTTAAGTGACGCGATTTATATAGACTCTGGTTGTAACCTGAGAATCTTGAATTCGTTGACTATCTATCACTTACCGGACAGCCACTATCCAGTTATGCCCTTGCTAGCAGAGGAAAAAAGATGACAGATCAAAATATTCAGTGGTTTCGCGTGATGGATGTAAATGAGCTACCTGAAGGTCGCGTAAAAACCGTTCAGGCAGGCCACAGAAGTCTAGCGATGACACACTTTGACGGGACGTTCAGTGCTTTGGATAATGCATGTCCCCATCAGGGTGGGCCATTGGGGGAGGGGTCTATCGAAAATGGTTGGCTGCGCTGTCCCTGGCATGGTTGGGACTTTCATCCCTGTACAGGTGATTCACCAGGTGGTCATGACGATGGTGTTACAACCTATCCAGTCGAGATTCGCGAGGATGGAATTTACGTCGGACTGGAGCAGGAACAGGAGCATGTACGAACCGTCACAGATGTGATGGCCGAGACAATGGTCAATTGGGGGGTCACTCATGTGTTTGGCATGGTGGGTCACTCGAATCTTGGTTTGGCCGATGCATTACGCAGACAAGAGGAAGAAGGGAGGCTCACTTTTATTGGGACACGGCACGAGGGCGCGGCGGCTTTTGCTGCCTCTGGCTATGCGAAACTAACGGGTCGTCCTGCAGCTTGCTTAGGGATTGCTGGCCCTGGTTCGACGAATCTGCTCACTGGGTTATGGGACGCCAAAGTCGATCGTGCGCCCATTTTGGCATTGAGTGGTCAGGTTGACACGCAAGTATTGGGACCTGGTGCATTTCAAGAAGTGGATCTTGCCGCCGCATTTTCAACGGTGGCCGAGTTCAGTCAGACCGTCTTACACACGAGTAAGCATGCCGAGCTCATGAATTTGGCAATCAAAAACGCCTGTCTCAAACGCGATGTTGCTCACCTCATCTTTCCCGATGAAGTACAGACGTTATCAGCGGCAGAAGAT
>JAHBNG010000129.1 GCA_019217005.1 Chloroflexi bacterium TSY | reverse complement strand
AATATAACGAATTTCCTTTGTGTTTCACAATATATTGCTGCACAGTAGTATTAGAGCGTCGGCCGCAATGAATATTCACTCCTCTGAGGAGGACTGTCAAGTGACAACGGCTTCTAGTAAAATGAATATTTATTTTCCGCAGGTTTGGTCCATGATTTTGACTTTACCTGGATTAGCGAATTTGTCTATCATCGAAACGTTGTTTGAGCACACGACAGAAATTGTGCCCCTTGATTGGCGATTCCCTTTACTTGCATGTCAGGCAGTCGGTGGGCCTGCAAATAGGATATTGCCCGTTGTCGGTGTCATGGCCTGTATGCGTAAGAGTATCGCTTTAGTAGACGATTTGCTAGATGATGATCCGTTTGGAGTTCATGAATCGATTGGAGTTGGGCGAGCAGCCAATTTGGCTTTGATTTTGCAAGCAGCTGCTGGGCAATTGATTGTGCAGTGTGATGTCTCAAAGGAAAGACAACTTTTGGCCTGGATGACGCTCAATCAAGGAGCCATTGACACTGCTACTGGGCAGGATCTGGACACACAAAATTTATCAGGTGAAGAGAACTATTGGAAACTGGTTCAGGCAAAAAGCACACCCTATTATGTAACGGCATTCAAGATGGGTGCGCAACTTGGGGGTGCCAATGTTGAAGTCGTCAACCAATTGGCCCAATTTGGTCAATATCTTGGTGAAATATCTCAGATTTATGATGATTTGGAGGACGCATTTCAGATTCCCGCAGAGCCTGACTGGAGTCAGGGACGCAATAATTTGGCGATTCTTTATGGTTTGACAGCTGAGTATGATGAGAAGGAGCGTTTTGTTGAACTATTCAATTCTAGAGCACAAGATTCTGCGATCCATGATACAGAATCCCTGGAAGAGATGCAGCAGATATTAACTCAATCCGGTGCCGTTAGCTATTGCCTCTATCAAGTTCTGGTGCGGGAACAGAGGGCAAGAAAGTTGTTGGATGAAATGCCCCTCGTCGGACCAGAACATCTTTTTAACCTATTCACAATCATCCGAAAGCATGTCATAAAGTTTGAAGAGTTGATTGGCATCCAGCTTCCTAAAGAACATCTCGAACCGTCGTAATCAGCGTATACATGTCATACGGTTTTTGCAGGACGTGCTCGATTCCCCGCTGCATCATTCGTTCGACAATCTCTTCCTCTCCGTATCCCGATGAAAAAATAACTTTGGCTGCTGGATCAATTTCTTGAAGCGCTGTAAACGTTTCTTCCCCATTCATGACGGGCATTTTTAGATCTAGAATCGTCAGTCCAATATCCTGCCGATGCTCTTTATACTTCTGAATCCCTTCATGCCCATCTTCAGCGGTGATGGTACGTATTCCGGCCATATCCAAAATTTCGACGACGGCGTCGCGTACGGGCTCTTCGTCGTCAACAATCAAAACAAGTGGGGATGGACTCGTAGATTTTCGAATCGTAGGCATGGGTATCTCCTGGTGCTCTCGACTCTGCGTCACGGCAGGAAAGAGAAGGGTAAAGGTGGTTCCGGCCTCTTCTTCACTATCAACTGAGACCAACCCATGATGTGTTCGAACAATCCCTAAAATTGACGATAAACCCAACCCATGTCCATTTTCCTTGGTTGTGAAGAAGGGGTCAAAGATATGTTGTTTTGTTTCATCATCCATGCCGGAACCTGTGTCTGAAACGGACAAGCAGACGTATCTTCCTGGCTCGAGCGGCTTTTGTCCATAGGCCACGTTTTGCCGTTGATTTTGCGAGATCGTGGTAATCGATGTGGTCAAATGAACCTGACCACGCAGTGGTTGAATCGCCTCTGCACCGTTCAATATCAGGTTGAGAATAACCTGCTGAATTTGCCCTGTATCACCCTCCACCCAAAGCACCTTCTCCAGGAGAGAAAACTCCAAATCGATTGTGTCTGGCAATGTCGCGTCTACGAGAGTCGCCGTTTCATGAATGAGTTTGTTTAGATCAAGCGTGGCAATCTCTTTCTGCGCTTTTCCTGCGTAGACTAAGAGCTGTTTGGTTAGATCGGCTGCATTGGCGGCCGATTTCATCGCCTTATTGATATGACCATGAGCCTGGCTTCCTTGGGGGAGCTTCGCCGCAGCCAGCGACGTTTGCGCTAAGATGCCGGTCAGCATATTGTTGAAGTCATGCGCAATGCCTCCTGTCAACACGCCTAAACTGTCCAGTCTTTGAGCCTCACGCAAAGCTTCCTCTGCCTGCTTATGTTGTGTGACATCACGGATTGCTACCGCACACAAATCATCATCCATCAACTTATATTGACGAAACACGCCTTCAAGCTCAAGCTGGACTCCTTGCTTCGTAAATCCACTCATTTCAACAACATGGGTAGCTTCGTTCTGATCTATCCCATTGATAAAGTTTGCCGCGTCTGTCACAAACTTCGAGAGAGGTTGGCCCAAAATCTCTGTCTCTGGATAGCCAAAAATCGTAGAGAACCCTAAATTCGCTTTTACGATCAGGCCATTTTTCACATCGATTATCCCTTCAAAAACTGTTTCGGAGAGGGTTCGATAACGCTCCCTGCTTTCAACCAACTCCTGTTGTCGATCCTGCTCGAGAACATTATTATAATAGGTCGCGAATAACATAATTCCCCATACAATTGTGAAAAATAAGATTGGGGACTCGCTTGGAATGACTCCATTTGGGGCTAGGAAAGAATATATAAAAATGGCCAGATTCACAATTCCCACAATGATAGTCGTACGCATAGAGCCAAACAAAGTACTTAAGATCACAGACACGATTAGGAAGCTCAATATGCCTGGATTTGGTGAACTATCTGGGGCAATGAATTGTGTAAATACTGCAACGCTAAAGGAGAGAACTGCACACAATGCACCAATCTCTCGAAATCGACTGCGGCTGAGAATATACCCAATTAATACTAGACCAAATATGGAAATGAAGCTCAACCAATTTGTGGAGCTAGATTCGGCTGCAAAGAATGGTTCAAGTACAAATTCAGCAAATATTCCAAAGAGCAGAAAAAAAAGCAGGATGGAAGACAGCAACCGCGCTTGACGACGTTGATCGCGCTGTTGTATAGTAACATGGGGTGCCGTTAACCAGTCGAGAGTTTGGATAATTGAATTCATCTTGACGATCAGAGTTTTAGCAAGTTCTGAAGTGGCCACGCTTTTGTGATCGGACAGCGAATGACAATGTGGGATAACCCTGCTGCATCATTGGGATAGTGATGATGTCGGGGAACAAAATGGGGCACAGCGTGTTATCCGCCGGGAAAGTTGGCTCAACCGGATCTCAGGGGGTCGACCTGCTTTGGTTTTGATACGGCTATGCCACTCAACCGGCGCTAATCATTTTCGAGCCTGTCAACCCCCTGAAGAACCAGAAAGTCGTTGTATACATAAGATGCGGCTACTTTACTATATATTATCAAAAATTGATTATATCGGTGTGACAACTACCTTACAAGTGCCTTATGTTCCCTCTATTCAGCCACGCTCTATATGCAAAGATAACACTATATTTGGATAATCTGAGTACAAATATTTTCTCGCTAACAAACCGCCAAAGATGTGAATCAATATTGAGAGCGAATACAATTATTTTTCACTACATTATGCACGCAAACGACCAATATCTCAATAGGCCATAAGTACTGGAGGGTAATGGTATTTATTTCGTATGAGAATAGGATAATATGACAGGGAATTTTGATTGGCGATTGATTCTTTTCCTCAGCACAGTCGTTTTCTTTACCGCATGTAGCTCAACCAATGACGATGGCCCAGAGGATCGCGACGGTACGGTCCAAATAACCCCAGAGCAACCACAAGCCGAACGCTTGCTACCACACTTACCGCACTATCGAACAATCGAAGGACAGACTATCACCGATTTTGTGGGGACACTGGCAGAGGGCGGTGCGTTGTTGGCTGGCCATCCTGAACTGGCTTCGGGAATAAGCGTTGTGGACGGCATCGTTGGCTGTTATCAGGATGTAGGAGCCGTGCGTGCTCGGGTTTATAGCAACGAACAAACACCTCTATCCGCAGGTGCGGTTGCGATCGGTGACCGCAATGAACTCCTAGACCCTGTGAATCTTTTTGCCTGTGTTGCGATCCCTCTGTTGCAAAGACGGACAACCGTCCAATCGGTCGAATATAAACCATGTACTCATCACTACACACTCGAACTAGATGGCAATCTATTTTACGTCATCTATGCCGGAACAACAACCGATATCTGTCGGGAATTTTGTGCTGGTTTGGCTGGATGCAATCTGAATCCTTAGAACCTATCCGAAAAGTGGTTGTGAGTCCGACCAGTTTCTCGAGTGAGATCACACAGTCACAGAACTTTTCGGATAAGCACTTAGCCTAATATGACGGGCATACTTTTGTACTGGTGCCAGCCAGGTCTTACGACAAGTTCTAATTCATCTGGTGCAACAGCCAAGCGCAGATTTGGATTGCGTTCCAAGAGTGCGTTCAGGGCAATCTTAGTCTCCATACGAGCCAGCGACGCACCCAAACAATGGTGAATGCCCATGCCAAAACTGAGGTGTCGATTGGGGCTGCGCGTAATGTCAAAATCCTCTGGATTCACAAAAGCCTCTGGATCGTGATTGGCCGCTCCCAATAATGAAAAAACCGTTGACCCTTTTGGAATCGTGACACCGTGTAGAGTGACATCTACCGACGCATACTCGGGACTTGTGATGTGCTGTGGTCCGTTAAAGCGGAGGACTTCCTCAATGGCCGATTCTATTAATGCTGGCTCTGCTCGCAAACGCGTGAGTTGCTCCGGATACATCAACAGCGTATAGACTGAATTGATAATGAGATTATAGGTTGTTGAGTGACCCGCCGCGATGAGTAAAAAGACCATTGCGACCAACTCGTCTTCACTGAGCCGATCTCCATCTTCTTCAGCTTGAATCAACCCCGTGAGGATATCATCCGCCGGATGAGAGCGTTTGCGTTCGATCAGCTGGCGCACAAATTTAGAAATCTTGGGCATATTCCATAAAATTGTGCGAAAGATGGTGAAACCGGAAAACCCATTCGTGATGATGTGAACAAATTTTGCAAATTGATGCACTTCATCTACATCTGTGCCGAGCATTTTCGCAATCACTGTCATTGGAATCGGACGCGCATAAGTCTCCATGAGGTCAACCTGCCCCTGCTTTTCCGCTTTGTCTAGCAACTCTTGCGTCAGCGTCTCAATGTGCCCTTCTAAGTTGGCGAGCTTCCGTGGGGTGAACGCCTTGTGCACCAAGTTACGCAAGCGGCGATGTTCTGGTTCATCCTCACTCATCATGCTATTCATCAACGTCGAAACTGATTTGGGCATGGGGATAATCGAACGCCTGCCGCCTGTAGCCGTTGCGCGATTGCGTACAAAACGTGAATCATTGAGCATGTTTACACAATCATCGTACCGTGACAGAAAGTAGCCATTGATGATATGTATTTTCCCTTTACAAACCGGAGCTTCTTCGCGCAGCCATGTGTAGTAGGCATACTTGTTCGCCATAAAATCCTGTCTGTTCAAGTTAAGCGGCTTTTTTATATCTACTGCGGTTATTGTTTTCTTCTCTGTCATGACATACGTCATGAATCAATCTCCAATCGATTTAGGTGAATACAAGAGACAATAATGGTAGAAACCTACTATTTACTCGATAGTTGTATTTTGAGCAGGTGCCGGATTTGACAAAGTCAAAATTAAGCAGAGCAGGCCTGCTGTTTGGCGAAAAGGGTAGCGAAGACCTCTGCAATCTCCTGTCCGTCATTCAAGGCATGATGTGCAGTCAAGATGAGATCTTGAATTAGTGACTGAGCTTGCTGCCGAGTAGCCTCACCAAGGGATTTGCTGGGCGAGAATTGAGTTTTAGCCAATGATGGTCCCAAACAATCAAGGTGCAAGAGAGAATAAGCCACGAAGACCAGAGACCAATGTTTTTGAAAGGCGTGGGCAGTTCGCATGCAATATTCATCAAGGCCAAGCAGTTGTTTACCATCCTGATAAACCGTCTCGATAGGCCAACGAAGCAGGTAAATCGAGAGAATGCGTTTGGCATTACAATCAGTGCGATTGGTCACTAAAACGGCCTAATTGCCTTGCAATTCAGGATTATCAAAACTAATCACGATGCGTACCTTGCCGATAGAAGGGATACGCACAGTCATGGTAAAGGTATAGTAAGTACGACCATCAATGGTGACAGGTTTGTAGGCATTCTGGGGGATGTAGGGGACCAACTCTTTGACTTTAATATGTGGCCCCTCGAAAGTTATCGGCTGACCGTCTTCATCTCGCAAACGAAAGCTATTTGTCTCCAGATTGCGATTGCACTTCAAGATGCTGATCCAATCTTTATTCAGACGATCGAGTACAGCTAGAAGATCTGGAGCGAGATACCAACCATCGAAGAGAGCCCAACCAAAGATAAGGGTTCGTTCAACAGCTTTTTTCAACCAGTTCACTGGCAATGGTTATCTTGGTCTTAAACGCTTCGTCTAGCCCTCGAAAGGCGGGGTCAGTTAATAGGTGGCTATCCACTCGTTTATGAAAAGCGGTTCGTTCTTTCTTTTTTCTTGGGAATCTCAGTCACTGGGAAATGGTTTTCCACAAATGCTTCCCAGTCGGTAAACTCTTCGTACCGTCGGTAGATACTTGCATCGACCGGAAAACGAACAGCGCCACTGACATAGTGACTTGTGACTAAGTTATGAGCCAGTGGATGCTGACCATTGCTATGATTGTAGTGTGTATCGATATACTCGAACAGACTTCCCACGTGTTCACATAGTGTATCGTCAATCGCTAATACCGATTCTGACTCTGAACGTTGGTATTGTGCTGTCTCTGACTTCATGTAACCTATACGCTCATCATTGAGTTTTTCGGCTCGCCAAGGAGCTTCACTCAAATACCGTGATATATTCGTCTTATCTGCACTATCTAGAATGCAACGGGCAATATTTGCCATGCTTTTGTTGTCCAAGACCATCAGACCCGTCAGATAGTTTTCAAAGTGGCGAAACTGTTTACGATTGGCAAATACTGAACGAAAGGTTTCGCTATGCTCCCTGACCAGTGGTGCTACATTCACTATCGGCAATTGCATCTTGATGGCTCCTTTTTCGCACTTTTTTCTTGATGCAATCTATTGAGATGACTTTTGTCTCTTTTGTCAAATTTGGAAAATATTCATTTCACAACTATCGAGCTATTTATATCAATTGCGGTTGTAGAGACTCGGAACCCATTCATTGTCTCTACAGAGCCTAAAGGCATTATTGAAATGCCAACGACCCATCTTCTCGCCATGGAAACGGACGATGCCAACTACGGAACGGGTACTGTCCGAGTGCCTCTACGTTCAGATCGATACCCAGCCCTGGCTTCTCTGGTATTTCAAGATAGCCATTGACGAGTTTTATTGGTTCATCCACAACATCACTCCGTGGTGGCTCGTCGGCCTTGTATTCAAGAATGAGAAAGTTCTGAGTGCTGGCAGCAAAATGGACATTCACGGCGGTGGCAATCGGTCCGCAAGGATTGTGAGGCGCCACGCTTACGTAGTGCGCATCCGCCATGGCGGCAATCTTTTTCATTTCCCACAAACCGCCGGTCAAGCAGACATCTGGCTGAATAATATCAACCGCCTGTAACTTGAGCAGTTCCCGAAACTCGTGGCGCGTATAGAGCATTTCACCAGTAGCCAGCGGCACGCTAAAGCGTCATAATTCTCAGGTCGCAAAGGCTCTTCTACAAAAAAAGGACGATAAGGGGCAACGACATCACAAAGCTCCTGCGCGCGTCCTGGCTCAAAAATGCGTGCATGGGGATCTAGACCGATATCAATATCATCACCCACGGCCCTTCGAACGGCAGCCACGCGTGCTTCCGTCTCGCGCAACACGGCATTCCACGGTTTGAGATGATAATCAGGTGGCAATGGTCCCATCTTGAGCGCCGTGTAACCATACTGCTCGATCAAAGCCACGGCATTGTCCGCAATCTCTTTGGGTGTCAAACCACTGGGCGATTGATAAACACGAATCTTATTACGACATTTCCCTCCCATCAGACGATAGACTGGTAGATCGGCCGCCTTGCCTGCAATATCCCAAAGCGCATGTTCAATCCCGCTGATGGCCGAGTTGACGATAGCACCGCCAGGAAAACGCGAGCCAGCGTACATCAAATTCCACAACCCTTCCACGTCACGCGGATCGTACCCAATTAACCACTCCTCAAAGTCGCGGATGACTTCAACCGTAGCCTTGTCCGGCCCACAAGAATATGCTTCACCTACACCATAGAGCCCCTCATCTGTATGGACTTGAACAAAAGGCCAATTGCGATTACGAACATTGACAAGATGAGTATCAATTTTTGTGATTTTCATATTTGCTATTGTACCTCGTCTAGGCTATACTAGCAACCATACCCAAACGCCTTTAGGGGGCTATTCCGCCCAACACGGAGGTCTAGCTCCCCAAGGGTGGGGAAAGCGAAATTTGGTATCGGGGCGTAGCGCAGCTCGGTAGCGCGCATCGTTCGGGACGATGAGGTCGGAGGTTCAAATCCTCTCGCCCCGACCTATAAAAATGCAACTCTCGTTGCATTGACTCTGAAAAGCTCTTACTGATGAACGTCAGTAGGGGCTTTTTTTATTCCTCTATTTTCCTCTCAAGAGCAACTAAAAACCGCATAACTTTGAAACTCACATCAGCCTTTGACGGGTACTGGCTAGACAAGGAATTAGAGTTAGCCAAGAGTACTATAAAAAGATATAGGTATACATTTGCAGCATTCCTTTGCTTCGTGGGCGATGTTGAACTCAACGATATCTCTTCACAGGATATCAAACGCTACATCAGACATCTACACAAAGGAACGTGGATTATGATGTCGTAGTAATTGAGCACCCAGTTCCAAGTGAACCTGGCGACACCCGCGCATTGCCAAAAATAATCAGCTTGTTTTGAGGTAGGGTTGAGTCGAATACGATGCGCCTTGATCATGACATATCATCACGTACACATAGAGAATCAACAATATATTCAGTTTGCTTCAAAAAAGGGTGTGGGGGAAAGGGTAAATGGGTTTGCTAGATAGGTTACTATGCTCGAGCCAATGCTTGATTACGGAAAGCAGACAAGAAGACCACAGTGGAACGACGTAGGGAATTTGTGCCAAGCTGACGCGAGGGAAATGTATGGTTGGTGCCTCTCCGCTAGATGAGATTCGTCTCGTAAAGGAATCGTAGGCATTTCGTCATTCTTTTATCCAGTAAAAACAATTACACTTGTGTCTTGTAACCTTATTTTGTTTAGAGAGTTGGATAAACAGAAAAAAGCCGTGACGATATGTGCCCTATACACTGGCTAGCAGGGACAATAGAATTAAAACACATGGTTACTAGTTTCAATAGACCGCAATCGTTGGATTCTTCGCTTCGCTCGAGAATGACACGCTTGCGGCCTGTTGAGTTTCAAAATCATTGGCTCACAGGAAGCATAGCTCTCCAAGATGACGAGCCAGAGAGGAGTTGCAGGATGATGAAACAACAAAAGATCCGCAAGACTTATACAAAACCAAATCTTGAATCTTATGGAACTGCGCAAGAACTGACTCAGGCTTCCGGTTCTTCAAGTGCCAACGACTTGGTCATCGTTGGTGGCACAATCCATACTCAGTAGATCCAAATTTCAGGTTTTGAGAGAGAATTCTGGCTAAACAGTTGACATAAATACAAATTTGCCGGTCAATATCTAGTTTTTGCGTTAGATTTGGATCTACTGAGACTGGAAAATCCGGCTTTACGACAGGTTCAACGAATATTGTAATCCCATAGCTCAAACGAGATGGCATTATTGCGTTCGTTGAGCTGTCTGCAAAGTAGTGCGACCTAACTCCATGTTGTTTGTTGTTCAACTCATACTAATCCCACATGTGAGGGCACTTTATGGTATTCACTTTGAAGTTACAGTTTTGCAATAGACATCAGCGGTTAAGAAAGTGGAATTAGGGAGATGTTTCGTAACGATTTTGACGCCGATAGTTGAGTATGCTTGTAACTGAGGACATAGAGAGAGTCTGGCAAAGCCAGGCTCTTTTTCGTTTTGTCTGTCAGGCATCTGTAACACGAAAACGGTCGAAAACAGGCTGTTTTTGTACTATAATTACTTATGCTAATAGGTCTAGAACGAAGCGCTTCGCGCAGGAAAGCCAGCGCGAGGCGTGACTGGTAATCCACAAATTTGCCCTCCGAACACCCCCATAAGACGATACCTCCTGTTGTTGAATCCATCAATTTAAACAGGAGGTATAATGATGACCCCACTACGTCAGAGAATGATAGAAGACATGCAACTGAGCGGTAAGTCCCCGCACACCCAGCGCACCTATGTGAGTGCGGTGCGTCAATTAGCGGCTTACTACATGCGCTCGCCGGATGAAATCAGCGAAGAAGAGCTGAGAGAGTACTTTCTCTATCTGGTGAATGTCAATCAATTTGCCCGCACTACAAGCGGTTATTTGTTCTTACCCATGCGTAAGGGTAATCGAATTTATGAAGGACCAATGACATCGCAAGCCGTTTGGGACATCGTTGAAAAGTATGCACCTGTTGAAAAGCTTGTACCTCACGACTTGCGCCGTACCTTTGCCAAGTTGGCATACAAGGCGGGAGCACCGATTGAACAGATTCAGAAGTCTTTGGGCCATGCGTCAATCAAGACTACAGAAGATTACATTGGTGTGGATTTGGATTTGAAGCAAGCGCCATCGGACTTGATCAGGCTGGAATTATAGCCTTTTATACTAGCACGCAATATGAGCAAACGTGGTGATATGGCCGACTTGCGTCTTGGGGAAAAGATGCTTTCGAAGATTTTCTCCTCGCGGATGTACACGATAACTTTGCTTATCCTGTACTTTTTGACGATATAATCAGGCTAAAGATATGCCCAATTATGGCGTATTTCATGTATACCAGCCACTTTCGACTGGTAAGAGCGGTTTCAAGTGATTGGCAGTTTAGCTGGAGACCAATCAAGAACAGACATTCGATTCCGCATGTGAGATCTGTATATGGTCTTAGCTTAACCCACATCCGCTCTAATTGATTAAAAAAGCCCTCAAGCAATCTCACGAAAAAACAAAAGTGTACTGGTCAACGACAGTTTGAACAGTCTGAAATGCAAATTTAAGCGAGAAAATGGCTCAATCTCGTGTTCAAAGTGTTATTGCCCACTACAAAAAAAACAAAAAAGGGAGGAAACAACTAAGAATTATCATAAAGAGAAACTTAACAAATGAGTCAAGTTTAGCTCGGCGAAACTTGAGCATTAGAAACAAGACTGTCGATTTCAGTATTAATTTGCCTATATGTGTCGTAAAGAGTAGAAGTCAGGTCATGGTGATGATGTAAAAGCATGAAACACAGTGCTACAGATGCGAATGTAATTTTGAGTGATAAGTATAACGACACGACGAACATAAGAAGTCAAATTGTATCGATCACGGCAATTAACGCGACAAATAAGTTTCTGAAGGCGTAAGTTGGCTCATATATGAAAGTAGGTGAAAAGTATGTAAAATAGGGAAAGAGGTCAATGAGAAAAAAGAAAAGAGAAAAAGAGCTATGAAAATGCGATATCCGATCCAAGAACTGATGAGCGAAGAAGGCTGTTATGAGAGATTGTTAGAGATCTTGCATCCAGAAGGGATGCAATGTCCAGATGGACATAGATTGCCAGAAGGGCAAGCGCCTCACAGTCGAGAGCGAGCCCCGGTGAATAAGTACAGATGCCGAGAATGCGGCAAAGTATACGATGCCTTTACGAATACAGTCTGGTCTGGAACGCATTACAATTGTGTGACGATAGTCTTAGTGATGCGAGGCATCATTCAAGGGACACCAACGCTGCATCTATCAGAGGAACTGTCTCTGAACTATAGTACGTTGTTGGAGCGTCGCCATCGGATCCAGAATACGGCGTTGCTCCAAGCCGCAGCCGCTTCCCCCTTTTTCGCGATTCTGTAGCTGAAGCCGATGAACTGTACCAGAATGCAGGAGAGAAAGGCGATTACCATCCCGATCCAGATGACCCGCCCAGACCTCGAGCCAACAAGCGCCGTGGACGAGGGACGATGGAGAACGACCGACCACCGATTCTGGGCGTTGTGGGACGAACCTCTGGCCAAGTCCAGTTCACGGTCTGTGACAACACACAACAAGCAACCATTGTTCCTTTAGTTGTTGCTTGCTCTCTCCCTGGCACCACTCTCTATACCGACGAGTGCAACGCCTACAATCCCATTGCGGAGACTGGTCGCTCTCATGCCACTGTTTGTCACTCCCGGTACGAATGGGCTCGCGATGATGATGGCGACGGCATTCGGGAAGTTCACTGCAACACCATGGAAGGCATTTGGACTGGTCTACGCAATTTTCTGCGTCCCTTTCGGGGTGTTCATAAACGTTATCTTGCCCAATATGTTGCCATCTTTGAATGGACTCACAATCTCAAATTCGTCAATGACTCCTTTCTTCGCTCTCTCATTGACTCCCATTTCACCTATTTTCATTCATGAGCCCGTAAGTTATAGGGCATTGGATTAGCTGAATAGTCATTATCGGGAACCCAATGGAGAACAACGGGGCAGAAGTCCGCCTGCCAAGTTTCTCAAAGAATATTTGCATGTTGTGACGAGCACTTCGACATCTAGCAGATGTAATTATTTGCCATTCTATGCTGTTACCATTAAAAGTGTGCGATTGTAGCCCTGAAACGTTAGCAAATGCACATCGTTGTGCGACTTCTCACAAATATTTGGTCTCTAAGTAGTGGCTAAGTGTTCATTTGAAGCTCAATAAGATACCCAGATTCTGTTCTCGATTCTGCTTGAAAGTTGCACAATCAAGACCACTTAATATTAGTGTATAGGCAACGCTTTCCTTAATCGTCACTAGCTGAATTTGTCGTACGTACGATCCATCTTGACCTTTTACAACCTGCTCCCAAACTATACCATGTAAACCACCGCTGAGAATCACTTTTTCACTTGGTCCATCCTGCTGACGAAATATCCCGGAAGATGCGTATCCCTGAATCTGGGACTCAACGTAGCTTTCCAGCGAAACAATAGGCGAAACACGTTCTGATGTAGCAACAAGATTAGGTTGGAATTCTTGTGGATCTATGCCGATTAACGAATCAGAACTGACCGTTTGATGTTGAGGAGGTCCGCTAAGTATAATGGTGTCAAGAGACCAACCGGGCTGAGCTTCTAACGAAAAACCTGGAAAATTCATCAGCGACATAATTTTCTCCTAATTTGTGCTATGAACCAAAGTTAAGTTATAGAAATCACTTCAATCAGTTGCAGTTTCATTCCGGCTTTTAATTCTTGATAGCATAGAACAGCAAGTTGTGGCAATTCTTTCTCAATTAGAAGCCTGAACCTTTTTCTTATATCTATGTTAGTTATAACGGCTGGATACTGCGATGGGTCAGGCCGAACAGATGTCAATTCGTACAATATTTGGATTAACTGATTATGCTCCTTTTCTTGCAGTGGATCGGCATCCAAACGCCTGATTCTGCCCTCTAGTAATGAGTCTAACTGATATATGGCCAAGGTTTTATTTTCTGCCCAATAGCTATTAGAAATATATGATTCAATTAGAGGTATACGAACATATTTTGAGTAGTCAGAGATATCTACATTCTCGATTGTTTTATCCTTACATAAGGGGACCAATTGTTCAATATTCGGTGAAAACACCATATATTTGCTTAGATCGACGCGAGTGATGCCATTAATAGTCAACAAACTTTCGAGAATACCTTGCAG
Source organism: Chloroflexi bacterium TSY (assembly GCA_019217005.1). Next base: position 29,906 of record JAHBNG010000129.1, on the reverse strand, counting down.
ATTGCGAATCGAGATCTGTTCGTATAGCAAGTCCCTCAATATACTAACTAAACTTATTATATCGAAGCGTGCGACAACAGAAGCCACTAAATGAGGAAACTCTTTTCGTAAGAGATCAATGCTGAAACTTACAGTCTCAGCCGTCAATAGTTTACTTGCATTGCGTCGAACTTCAGACGATATACTCAGCACAATAAATTCTAATGGAGTCCAAGTTGGCATATCCATGCTTTTGCACCATTCTAATGTATTATCTCTATCTTGAATGATTGAACCTCTACTGCCATCTGTTGGATTAATTGCTGATTTGGCAGTGATATTAAATTGCGCAAGCTTGGCAGGGGACTCATTTACAAAAAAACTACCTGACTCTAAACCAAACAAAGACGGGAAACGAACATCATTTATTTGAATACGAAATCTATATTTTTGCAGTTTTTGATCTGTATCAACTATTACTCTAGGAATTAGAACACCAAGTTCAATATAAAGATCGTCGCGCATTTTATCCAGCATCTCTTCCAATGATTGAGTATCAGCAGAAGTTTGTAGAGGCGATTGCTCGCTGAGAATAACGGACAATCTTATGTTATTCAAATCAAAAATTGCGTGCTCAAAGTACCGTCTCGAGAGATGTTCACATCGTTCATTCGCCTGTGAACAATCATGCATTGTCTCTGCCGGTCTACCAAATACTTGCCACTCGTTAGCATTGGTGCAGTTCAGTGTAGCTTCTATGATTGATGCGGTACTTCTCTTAACCCTTTCAATGTTAAAGTAATTGAGGATCAGCAGCGACAGAAAATCATGAAATTCTTGCTGAAATTGTTTGGACAGACTGTTCTCATTTATTACTATCATCCAGCTTTTCCAAATCGCTTCGGATAGAAACCTGTCAATGAGTAACTCACGGTTGTGGTATATTTGTCTGGCGACTAATCTCGCTAATTCATGGGCAGTTACATCTCTAGGGACAGTTGCTGGCAGAAGCAATCTACACTTTTGGCAATTAACGGTTAATTGGTAGTCGCTGGCAACAATGTCAGTCTTATGGCTACCTAGACCAACAACTAGCAAGACCTCCGCTGGAATTTTTAAGTCATCCAATAAGATTTCTAGATTACGAAGAAGATGATCTCTAAAGATATTTTCTTCATCTCGATCTGAGTTTGCAAAACGCGCTAAACAGGATCCTAACTCAACATTTACCAAGATCTGGCCTAATTTTGCATGTGCTGTAGTCATTCCACTTTCTCTTTGAGACGATAGCTGAAGCTCGAGCGGATATCTTGTCGGATAGATGGTCCATATTGCTGCTGGTTGGATAGAATCTCCGCTCCACATTTGTCAAAGCATTAACAGAGTACAAAGCTATTACCTTTATGTACTCTTCCATGACTATAACAAACCGATCTTCCCAACTATTCGGCTGCTGAGATCTTGCCGTAGCTCGCGCATAGACAATATAGGTATGTCGGGGAATTCATTTGCTATGAGTCGCTTGACAAATGGTCGTAGAAATGCATTATTTACAATTAGAGCAGTATTCCATTGAACAGTCATCGCATTGCGCATTGAAGCAAGAAAACGTTGGTACTGCTGTGGTTCTATGGCAAGGACGGCATGGGAATCGCTTCTATTGAAATTTGAATTTAGCACATCCTCGAACTTGGAATCAAGTTGATAGAAATGGTACGATTCATTGTTCCCGGGTAGCTGGGGACAAATCTTGGGAATACTTCGCATTGCCTCGGTAATGGGAATCAGTCCAATATTCGAATTCTTAAGTCGCATAAATTCATCAGCAATTTCTTCAAACGCAACAATTGGCACTCGTTCCTTCAGCAGTGACTTTAGAACAATTGTAAGGGAGTTTAAGTCTTCAGGATTATCTTTCATACGATCAAATAGATCAGGCAATTGTATTCGTAGCATATCTAAAGTCTGTTGATATCCTAGAAGTTTGTCCAGGTTTTGGGGTGGTTCAAAATTAGGTTTACACTTTTGATATATAGACAAAAATCTATATGAGACCGTTTTCTCTCTGAGAACCGGCGAAATCAGAGAATATAAACGTTCTTTCTGTTTCTAAAAGTGTAAACCTATCTATCCAGCTAAAATGAACCACCCCCAGGTTTTTGCCGATAATGGCTTCTGAATGCCCGATGATATATTCAAGATTATTCCACAGCCTCCCCTTTGCGTCCTCTACTTTTTCCCAATTTTGCCTTAAAATCCAATAAGCATCTTCTCCTGTTCGTGGATTGCAAGTGCGATAACCTACTACTTTTAGGTCATGTAATCTTTGGACGGGACCAGCATACAGTTGTCTTTCGTATGACAATTGCTGACGAGCTACCACCGTTTCATTAACACTAATAGTGTAGGATCCTGGATATCTATAGCTTTCATCAACTCGGAACTCAACGCTAGGAATATGCAATCCCATTCTCTTTCCAAGTTTTTCAATCATTTGGAGAAATAATCCACGGTAGTGCTGCGATGCGTGTTCTAATTCCGAAACACTCACAATTTCGAGAGTGTTTCTACCAGACTCTATTGATAGTGAATTGCGTCCATTAGCTTGCAAATTAACAAAAAGATCGATTGCTAGCTGAACACTAAGTGGGGTGACAACAGAACATTTGCCAATCACATTTTTGCCGAAATTCTCGATCATACGATTTCTCAGCGATAGATATCTGTGACTCATAAAATAGCTGTCATTCGCAGTATGCCACCAGCTATCTACGTTCCTGATAGCCTCATAAATATCCCATAAAGTTACACCCTGATCTATATCCGCCAATATTTCAGATCCGTACTCAAGTACGCGAAACAATGAATTGCGGCTCCATTCGCGTGAATCCGCAATAGCTGTCAATAGAGTGGAGAGTGATTCACTTTTATTTCCTACCGCCGCTAACAGTTGTGCTTTCATGCTATGCTGAGCTGCTTTTTTCCATTTGATTTCGAGTTCGTCAATATTAATAGTACCATCTCTATTTAAATCGGCGATTTGCTCAAAATACCCCATCTCTAGCATGCCATTGACTAGAATGCCTAATACAGGTCCCTGTCTCCAATTACTCTCTACATTTGTAGCAACATCTTTGATGTTCTCAATTTGATCATTTATGAACTCATGAACCTGACCCGGCAACTTCCCGTTCATTTGACTAGCTATTGCGAGCGTGAGGAGATTATGGGTATAGTCATCGCCATGAGCAGCCTTCACTTTTGTTACTAGCTTGTTTAATTCTTGTTTCCTGTTTAGATAATTCAATGCCTGTGCAAGTCTGATTAAAGCGAACGAATCTCTTGGAGTCAATCCCCTGAATGATTCGATTATTGTAGAGACACGGCTGATTATTTTGCTCGCTTGCCTCTTCTTACCAGAGGCATACAAGAACTGAGCGACTGCAACCAATGTAGCCGCTCTGTAAACGGGTATGAGGGAATCCACCACAGACAGTGCACGCTTTATCCCTTCTGGAGTTCCAACCCGGGCCTGAGCCATTGCGATTGCCCCAAGTGCTGCTGATTTGTCATATTCGTCACCAAAGAGACTTCGCGCCTCAGCAAGTGCTTGGTTGGCTACCGCAATTGCTTGCCTATCTTCTCCAAGTTTTATCATGTAACTAGCTACACTACCAAGAGCAGTTAACCTTTCCCATTCGCTATCACATCTATCCGCAACAACCAGTGCTTGTCTTAGCCCTTCTCTATCATTTATCTTACACATAGCTTCAGCTATCATCTTAATGCAACCTGATCTCTCCCACAAAGGAACTTTGGTTGAATCGATGATCTCAAGAGCGCAATGCAGTAGCTTTTTACTATCAGTCAGTTCTAATGCAGGGGTTACTACTCGTGCTAGAATTCCCGTCTTGTTCTCCGCCTTCCCAATTGTCTTCGCTGCTTCTAGTGCCATTTCTGCTACCGACACCGCTGTTTCTTGATTATCTAACAGCGCGAATGTTTGAGATATGTTGCTTAGGGCCTCTGCTTTATAACCGGATGCAATCATATTTGTGGTACGAAGCACACCATTAGCGGCAGATACTGCCTTATCCGTTTCTCCTAGTTTCGCTAGATACTTAGCCAACTCACTCAAACAAATCAACTTGGTCATTCCATCTGGAAGGGCTTCGATTGCTGTTGATGCCTCGTTAGCAGCTTCGATAGCCTTTTCCTTCTCAACTAGCTCAAGCAGAATTTGCGTAACTTTCAGAACAGAAATTGCTTTAGTAGACTTGGCTTTTGCAGCATTCAATGCCAGAGCAGCATATTCTGCGGATTTCTCTTGTTCTCCTACGCGACTAAGTGCAACAGCCGCCAAGGCATACGGTTCATGTGAGCCATATACTAAAATTGATTCATCATTGAGCATCTTAGCAACAGCTATAGATTGTCGAGTTATCAATAAACATACATCCTTTTTGCCTGAAAAAGCGAAGATTCGAGCAATCTTGCCTAATGTGAACGCTATTGCATCATTTTCAGATTGTGTTTTCACAACAGACAGCAATTCATCAACACAATCACTGCCATCTAGTTGTGAAATTAGCTTTGCAAGGTCTACTAATGTATTTGCCTTGTCCACCGTGGAGCCGATCGCTGTAGCTGCTCGCAAACCCCTTCTTATGTTGCTTTTGGCTTTTTCTAACCTGTTATCTTCTATGTATGCTTCACTAATGAATTGATAAGCCCTAGTTTGCCCTAGTGGTTCTAAAATGAGTGCTGCACTACCTTCCGCTGTCGCCGTGAGTTCAGGTTTGCCCGTATGAGCTAACATGCCTATCAATTCAGGGGACATAGCATTTACAACGGATCTTAAAGTTATGTATATCACACTTGCGCGGACAACTTGTGCGAATTTCGCAGGCGTCTCACCCTCCGCTAATTTGATAGCTGTCGTCAGATCCTGAGAGAAAGACTGATGTGAATTAGTGCGCTCAAATTTTGCATTCATCCAACCCATGTTTATCAATGAACTTTACTTTCTGGTAAAAGAAAAGAGATGAGGTGAGAAATGTGACAAAAAGCGGTTAGCGTTTCATCCTAAAGGTAGCGAAACCAAAAAGGAGGAAGGAATGCTAACCGCACCAGAAATAACTATAGCAGTACTGATGAATGTATTGCAAGTAACGCCGGTGGGAACAAACGTAAATGTAATGTGTCTGATGTGGGCGATGATGAATGGGTCGTTTCTGAAAAGTCGAGGAGCAATCCATAGTGGATTGAGTGAAAGCGGGTTTGAAGATGAGGAGATCCGGCGAAGCTGGTGGAGCTTTCGATATGGATCATGGGATATTGCAAGCCTGCTCTCATCGTGGCAAGAAGAAGTGGAGTGGAAAGGGGAATGGGAGGCAAAAAAGTTAGAAGGATACCGAGTGAAAAGCATAGATATCACAGGGTTCTGGCGACCGAAGCTGCAAGGGAAAGTGAACCGACTCTATAACTCAACGGCTCGTCGGGCATTGCCCGCGCTCATCTTTGGAGTGATGATAAGCTCGGGGGAGATAGGCGGGAAACGAGTGCCACTGCTCAAGGCAATCATGAGATGCGAGGTAGGCACAAAGGAAAGTGAGTTTCGGAAAAAGCTGCTGAAAGAGACCAAGAAATCACTGGAGTCAGACGAAGTGGCGGTGGTCGATGCCGGGTTTACAATCAGAGAAATGCTAGAAAGCGACGTCGACCGATTTGTCCTTCGGGAAGCGATTAACTGCACAGCGCGCCGCAATGAGTTACCCGAACGTAAGGAAAAAGGCAGACCACCCGAATATGGTGATATTGTGCGTCCGCTCTCTCGATGCTATAGGGGAAAGCGACTCGAGGCCACAACTCCAGACTCGTTTGGTCAATTTGTCTATAGTGGTCGCCTGATTCGCTATCAAGCATGGCACAATCTCGTCCCCAGGACAACCAAGGTGGATACAGCCAACCGCACCTATTCGATTTACGTCTTTCAGGATCCTGCTTATCACACACCTTTGGTTCTGGCGACCGTCATGGCTTTACAAGCTGAAACCATTTATCTTTTCTCTCTGGAGCGCTGGCCTGTTGAACATCCCCCCTTGGCTTCCAAGCAGATGATTGGCTTACATCGTCAATTTGTTCATGCCGATGAGGCTTGCTTCCGCTTACCTGAACTGGGGCTGCTTGCTGGCAATCTTCTTTCCCATTTAGCCGCTTCTCTTCCTCCCATACCGACTGGCTACTGGGATCGAGAGCCTCAAGCCACTCCCGGCAGGCTGCGCCGCGTTCTCTCGAGTGCTCTTTTTCCAACTCCCGACCAACTCGACCCTGACTTTCGGAAAAAGGCCTCGGTTTCACACCATTTACCTAAAGGCGTTCTCGCTCATCGCCGCCTCAATGCCGCTGCTTAAACTAGCCGAGCACTATTTTTACATTTTATCCCGTTTTTTCAGGGTGGATTCTTTTTTCCGCCCCTTTCGGTTTGCCCTTTGTCACTCAAGCCTTTACCAGAAAGTAAAGTTGAATAGATTTCATTTTTTCTGTCACCAGCTATTAGATGAGATATCAAATGATGGTAAGGATAATTTTCAAATACTTGAGTCCAGTCTACATTGTTCCAATGTTTGCGCTCATCAAGATAGAAGTCGGCAATCATACCATGGTAGAATTTACTATTGAGAGGATAATCACTATTGCGACTACTATCTAGCAGGTATTCGCTGAATGACTGGTGAAAGAGACGGTAGGAAACTTCTTGTTCAGCTATTTCTACTCTCAAAAACTGCTTTAGTTGAGCAACAATTGTATCAACATAAATTACATCTACTTTAGCAAACCTGGCCAGTTGCTCACGGTTAAGGGGCTCATGGGATACAGCTAATATGCCCAATATCGGACAATATTTTTCTTCCCAGTCCCAATTGTAAATTAACGTTGCTCCCTCCTGTATTTCCATATTGTCGTCGTCTATATCAACGCCGGCCTTGAGAGCAGGTCTAAGAAATTTGTGTTGCACCTTTGTACTATCTACTACGGTCACTGTAACGTTTTGGGCGTCAACCTCGATTTGTTGAACTCCTTCAAGTTTTTGCCACTGGTTTACCAACTCATCTGTGATGATCCCTTCTACGGAAAATCGGATAGTATCAAAGTTTCGCTTATCGACAACAAATTCATCAACTAGCCTCCTTATTTTTTCAACGGCAAAAACCTGGTAGATTTCATCAAGTCCCCTAGGAACGCCAATCTGGTGCAGATCTGTATTTTCCTGTTCGACTGCTGCAGTCAGTTCACTGAAGAAGTGATGGAGGTAGAGAAAGTTCCCATCACTGCGAATAGCGATTTCTTCAACATATGCTTTCCTTTCAGCTTCAGGCCATGTGGCGATGGCGGTAGCCAGTGGTTTTGCTGCTAGTTTATTATCTATATATTGGCGGATGTCTTGCAGTGTCCTTGTCTTATTCCCATTTTCTTCATCATCAAGTCTAAACTGATCCTTTCTCCGGAATGACGCTAGATGGTTGCCAGGTCGGCTGGTCATGACCAGCCGCAAGTTGCTAGGAAAATCGCTATCTGCCTCCCGCGGTATCACATCCAAAACCTGTGTGCCCAGGTGCTTCAATGACTCATCCAGAGCATCGATCAGGATGACGACCTTCTCATCAGGGTAAAGCTCCTTCACCTTCTGCACAGGGTTGAGGACGGCTACGTGTAGTAACGTTGTCTCATCGAGGGCATGGGTTACATCTACCATCTTCCCTATCCGCTCGCCGATGACCTTACTCTCACCAATAGCGATTCCTGCATTGATAGACACATCTCTCTTCGGTGGAGGGAGAAAAGGTAATGTATACAATTCATCAATGAAACGACCGATCACTTCGGCTTTGTCTTTGGTTAAACCTGATGTGACTACCGTACTGCCGATCTCATCTTTGAAGAATATGTCGGGACCATATTTCTGGTACAATTGGTCACCAATGGAAACGAGAAATGAGCGTGGGTCTACTCCGGCTACGCCACGAATGTTATCAACTCTGATATAATGAAGTGGACAGTTCCAGATAGTCGCAAGAAAGGCCATAAAGGTCGATTTGCCACTGCCCGGTTCGCCAATGATCAGAAGAAGTCGCCCGTCCCGGCTATCCCGGAAGCGGGCGACTTCGTCAACCAACCAACGACGACCGACAAATTTCGCTGGATCATAGTGAGAATAGATAATATTGTTGTTGGTCGTAATTGTGCCGAAGGGTTTGGTCATTGACGTAACTGCCTTTGTGTTTCGAGTAAACGCTGTGCGTTACCCAGCAGCTTAACTTGACTGCTTTGGTCAAGTTCTTTGTAGATGTCGGACATCGCCTGAGCCAGATTCCCGCGTGGCTCTTCAAAACCGCCATAATCTACGCCTGTAACCTCAGCATGGCCACTAGCATAGCCTACATCCAACTTTATGTTTTCTGGTATCTGACCAGTCGCTCCCCTTGCACCTGTCAACTTTGCCGAATCTCTTATTATCCCCCCTTTAATGTCTAAGCCCTTGGCAACTGCTTCCTGAGCAATGTTCCGTTGCTGTGACCAAACGTAAGCTCCCACCCCCAGAACAGGAATTATATGGAGTAGACTGTGTAGAGTATTAGGCAGATCTGAACCAAATGCTGCCAAACCTATCAGAAGAATTACATAAGCCAATAGAAATATCAAAACCTGCGAGGTTAATTTGTCGAAGGCTTTAGTTAAACTTGCTTCGTAAGGTATGCCCAATTTGGGTAGTGAATTATCGACATTGTTTTCAGCAGGCATGCTTTTCCCCCCTTGAGATTAATTTCAATCAAGAAATTTGGACCGAATCAAATAGGCTAATTAGATGGGTAATCTAATCTCTTACTCAGGTACTCGATAGTTGTGAAATGAAGGTTTTCCAATTTTGACAAAAGAGACAAAAGTCATCTCAATAGATTGCATCAAGAAAAAAGTGCAGAAAAGGAGCCATCAAGATGCAATTGCCGATAGTAAATGTAGCACCACTGGTCAAGGAGCATAGCGAAACCTTTCGTTCAGTATTTGCCAATCGTAAACAGTTTCGCCACTTTGAAAACTATCTGACGGGTCTGATGGTCTTGGACAACAAAAGCATGGCAAATATTGCCCGTTGCATTCTAGATAGTGCAGATAAGACGAATGTATCACGGTATCTGAGTGAAGCTCCTTGGCGAGCCGAAAAACTCAATGATGATCGTATAGGTTACATGAAGTCAGAGACAGCACAATACCAACGTTCAGAGTCAGAATCGGTATTAGCGATTGATGATACACTATGTGAACATGTGGGAAGTCTGTTCGAGTATATCGACACCCACTACAATCATAGCAATGGTCAGCATCCACTGGCTCATAACTTAGTCACAAGTCACTATGTCAGTGGCGCTATCCGTTTTCCGGTCGATGCAAGTATCTACCGACGGTACGAAGAGTTTACCGACTGGGAAGCATTTGTGGAAAACATTTCCAGTGACCGAGATTCCCAAGAAAAGAAAGAACGAACCGCTTTTCATAAACGAGTGGATAGCCACCTATTAACTGACCCCGCCTTTCGAGAGCGAGACGAAGCGTTTAAGACCAAGATAACCATTGCCAGTGAACTGGTTGAAAAAGCTGTTGAACGAACCCTTATCTTTGGTTGGGCTCTCTTCGATGGTTGGTATCTCGCTCCAGATTTTCTAGCTGTACTCGATCGTCTGAATAAAGATTGGATCAGCATCTTGAAGTGCAATCGCAATCTGGAGACAAATAGTTTTCGTTTGCGGGATGAAGATGGTCAGCCGATAACTTTCGAGGGGCCACATATGGGGTGGTTCAAAATTAGGTTTACACTTTTGATATATAGACAAAAATCTATATGAGACCGTTTTCTCTCTGAGAACCGGCGAAATCAGAGAATATAAACGTTCTTTCTGTTTCTAAAAGTGTAAACCTATCTATCCAGCTAAAATGAACCACCCCCCACATATTAAAGTCAAAGAGTTGGTCCCCTACATCCCCCAGAATGCCTACAAGCCTGTCACCATTGATGGTCGTACTTACTACACCTTTACCATGACTGTGCGTATCCCTTCTATCGGCAAGGTACGCATCGTGATTAGTTTTGATAATCCTGAATTGCAAGACAATTATGCCGTTTTAGTGACCAATCGCACCGACTGTAATGCCAAACGCATTCTCTCGATTTACCTGCTTCGTTGGCCTATCGAGACGTTTTATCAGGATCAGTAGATCCAAATTTCAGGTTTTGAGAGAGAATTCTGGCTAAACAGTTGACATAAATACAAATTTGCCGGTCGATATCTAGTTTTTGCGTTAGATTTGGGCGATTTTCAGATATGAAATAGGTTGTTTTCTGTAACCGAAATCTGAATAAATGACTCCAAAATCCCTGCAATCTCGACTGAAAATCGCCAAAAACGCCAAATTTGGATCTACTGAGGATGGTAAACAACTGCTTGGTCTTGATGAATATTGCATGCGAACTGCCCACGCCTTTCAAAAACATTGGTCTCTGGTCTTCGTGGCTTATTCTCTCTTGCACCTTGATTGTTTGGGACCATCATTGGCGAAAACTCAATTCTCGCCCAGCAAATCCCTTGGTGAGGCTACCCGGCAGCAAACTCAGTCACTGATTCAAGATCTCATCTTGACAGCTCATGATGCCTTGAATGACGGACAGGAGATTGCGGAGGTCTTCGCTACCCTTTTCGCCAAACGGCAGGTCTGCTCTGCTTAATTTAACTTTGTCAAATCTGGCACCTGCTCAAAATACAACTATCGAGTCAGGTAGAATCTCAACTTGAATAATTTGCGGTACATTTACTAAAGTGTTTGATGCTTTCTGGGGCACGGGTAAGAGCGGGTTTTCTAATATCTTTGGTGAAATTCCAGCCTCAGGCTCGTAGCTCGGAGTAGATGGGCTGGCCTCGAATCAGCAAGTGTTGCGGTCTGCATCATTTTTCCCGCCCAAAATGAACGGGCTACAAATGTCAAGCAACTTCTGAAACAGTTGATTTACTCTAAGGCTAAACCAAAAAAATAATTATACGCGAACGAGAGAATGGAGAGGGGGAATAAGGACAAACCATTTTTCTAAACCAGGTAAACGTTGGAAGCGTTGTTCCAAACGGTCCATCTCTTTCTGAGTGAGTTTGACGCCGGTCTCATAAAGAGTGGAATTCAGGTGAACGAAGGGTTGTAGTTGGTTAAAGCGAAAAGAACGGGCAAAATTGAGAACGGTCTCAAGAGAATCGAGAAGAGAACCGTTCCAGTGTTTTTCAAGATGGCCCCAAACCCGTTCGATGGGGTTGTATTTACTGTGATAAGGAGGGTAGCAGGCGAGCTGAATAGAGAGACGATAGTGCTCAACAAACTGAGTGAGACGATACATAAACTGAGTCCGACGGGTATGATTTTCGGGACCATTGTCCTGATTGATCACGAGGGTCTTGACGTGAGGAAAGTGTTCACGTACGCTTTCCCAAAAATCAATCAGGCAGTCGACAATACAGTCACTCGTCACTTTCGACTGAGTCAAGTAAAGAAAGAGTTCCTTGGTTGAAGGGAGGTAAATGCCAAAAGGAGTGACTTTCTCGGTCTTCTTATCTTGAAAGTCATGATCGAGCGCTTTGACAACCACTCGACTTATCCCTTCTCTCGAGAAACGGTCAAGTAAAATCGTCGCTTTGGCATCCCAAGAGAGGTGCAGAACCGTCTCGTCTGCATCCGCTTCTTGATTGATCTGATGAATTCTATCAAAGATCGCATCGGTCTCTGGGATCTTTTTCACTGGTTGACTTTTTTTGACCCGGTTTGAGCCATAGCCTAACTCATTGAGCTTCAAGCGGATGGCCTCTTCGCCAGGCAATTCCTCATCTGTGTATCCTTTCTGCTCGATGAGCTGGGTACGCATTTCGGCGGCGGTTAGTCGAGTGTACAATTGGGGGGTTCGAAAGGTGGGATCGGTCTGGCTGAATTGATCGGCGATTTCAACCATATCGGCCAGTAAAGTGGGGATATGGTCTTCGGCTTTTGCGACCACGTCGGTGGCTTTGGTCGACATAACAGAAGCCGCCTTCTAGTTCTTCCAGGGCTTTGGCTATCGTCGCCCGATTCCAGCCCAACTCTCGTTCTGCTTTCGTCGGACTCCCTTCGCATATCGTTTTGACCGTTTGGGCCATGAAGTGCCTTCTTTCGTATCCACTTAACATGGCCTTCGTCTCTTTCAAGACTTCAACCATTTCTGGCGAGATTGTCATTTTTGCTCCTTTTGGAGAGCTAGTTTAACACCTTCTCGCGTATATTTTATTTTTTGGATTGGCCTAAAAGGGGTACACAGTTGGTCAAGGTGTCGATACAGTTGAAGCGCCAACGGTCATATAGTTATGAACTATTGCTCAGGATTCCTTAATTAGGCTATTCCTACGTTAGAAGAAAGTTATCAGACAAATAGGTTATGACGCATGGGCTTGGATCTAGACGAATGCAAACCTCTAATTCGAGTGTTCAAATTGATCTGAATCATTTACTCGTGTAATTTGGGAACAGTATAAAAATCCGCCTTGCTGAGTGGGAAAAGTAGATAGAGATAAGATTCTATTTTGTTGTTAGGTCTGATTTACGACCATCAAGCGGAAATGCTGGGAATCTTCGCTATGGTAGAGCCGAACACTAGCTTAAGTCGAACCTTACTATATGCCACTGGCTATAAATAAACTTTACGGCTTCATTCATACGATATGATTTTTCGCATTCCCAATAGATTAGCCACAATTCCTATATTGAGCACCCCTGTCTATTTCCCGAACACATCCGCTCATGCAGACCAATATGCTAAGACTTCTCTTATCATCAATTTGGGAAAATGCTGACATGAAACTTATCGAGCTTGAAGATTATATCATACTTGCATATCATTGCTCAATAGTGTAGAATAGACCATAGCTAAACTATAAACATCAAAGTTTGTATCAATTCAATGTTTCAGACGTTTATATATGGTAGTGTCTACTCTACTGACCCCAAATTAGGCTTCGGCGGTGAGTTGACATTGTAGAGGTCTGGGGTTCCAAGTTGGAGCTAGGACCTATAGTGCAGTATTAGTGTGCCAAAAGGCACTTAATTTGTTGCAATCATAAACCGCATCTCTTGGGAGAAATTGCGGTTCATCAGTATAGAAGATAGTCAGAGAGTCGGGGCGTAGCGCAGCTCGGTAGCGCGCATCGTTCGGGACGATGAGGTCGAAGGTGGTCGCGAGGCGATTGCTCCGCAAGCAAATCTTCTCGCCCCGACCTACTAATGTGTAGTTTGTTCTTTAGACGGAAAAGCTGCACTCGAGTGAAAGTCTCACTTTTTAGTCCATCTGGACTAAAAGAGGGATTTTTTTTTACAGCTACGGCAAAAGTCGGGTACAAAAAATGACCATAAGGGGTGAAATCCTAGAGCAGCCCTCTGTTTGCATGAAAAATTTGTACCCGACTTTTGCTGCTACTGTTTTTTTATACTATAGGAAAGTATAAAAATCAGCAGCGAGACAAGGCCCGATTCCAGCTGACGGCTGATAGCTGAAAGCTTTTTTTATTCCCTCTTTTTTCCTTCTCGACCTTGATAGAAATCTCATCGTTATGCGTTAGCAAACGAGACTGCGCAGGGAGATTTGAAGTGGAATGATTTGGGCGCTCAATAACTTGCATCCACTTTGACTGGATGCCTTTCGCCTGTTCCGATCAGCGTGAATGCAATGAAACATGGCTCATCTGTCTGATTACACCATGAATGCCTCGTCCCGTTTTGGATAACACAATCTCCCGCTTTGAGATGGACTTGTACATCATCGTCAAGAGTCATCCAGATTTCGCCGGACAGTACGATTGCGTAATCGATGGTGGCAGTGACGTGTAGACCCGCGCCTTTGTGCTCTGTTGGGATCTCCAGACCACGTGATTTTGCCAAGCATTCCCGCCAGGCGGGAACCACATCGATTCCTGCCTCCAATGCCTTCTCGATTTCTGACAATGGTGGATAGCGAACAATCCGAAAAATTGACGCACCAGCTTGGGGCCAGTATGACCAACCTTCTATGGTCGGTTCCATATTGTCGATTGGGTGGGAGGGAATCGGCTCATGTGTGGCCCAAATCTCATGAACTTCAACCCCAGGCGCTTCTTCCCTCTTGAGAACCCGTGGTGGTTCCCCATCTTTGATAATAATTGATTTGCCTTCATTGCTATATCCAGTCACGATTCGTCTCATTGTTCCTCCTTCAGTAGTGGCGTAAACGATCAATCGTCGCTCGAGCGTCCAACATACGCAGGGATCGAACATTTCCCCAAGATTATAATGAACAGCAGGTTACGGAGAACTTAAAAGATCGAACAAAATAGGCCATCCTTGGAAAGCCATGCAAAGGGATTGACAGATTTTATGATGACTCCAGATTCGTACCCCCAAAAAGTCATGTTGATTGTGGTCTTTATCCTCTGTATAACGCTGCTTATTTCAGCTGTTTCACTCAATGCACAGGGTGAGATTCCGACGCCGATGCAAGATGAATATCATTATATCTTACTGCCTTTGATTCTCCAGAACGACGGCGACTCCCCCAGCAAGCCCCTTGTCTTTGATCCTCCTGAAATTTCTGAATTATTACACGGAGAAAACGGCTTACGTGTATCATGGTCCGGGTGCAATGAAGCGACTTCATTTCGCCTCTTATACGGCCAGGGCGGTGCTAGACCAGATGAAATTCACACGACGGCAAAAACGGTGGTGCTCCCAAGCATCCGTGAGACGGGTAAATATCAATTCACTGTGGAATGTTATGACGAACGAGGCAATAGCGTTTTTGGTCAGCCAAGCTTCGTAGAGATAAACCAGGTGGAGGTCAACGAATGAGAAACTTCAAGGTAGCAGTTTTCATACTGGCCTCCCTGAGAAAGCTTTTGTGCGACCAGTGCTTATCAAAATTTGGTGAGGCGAGGCGTGGTGTACAACTTTTCTGGGGAACGATGTTCGTCGCACTTACCGTAACTGGTTTTGTGAATCTCGAATTTTCAGCTGTCTATTCTCAGAGTGATGATCTGTTGATGGATTATCCGACAAACCAGGACTACGGCCAGCAGGGCGAATTTATTGCGAAGCGTGCTGTTGATGCAGGACGCTCGGCGATTATCAGTACGATTGGTCCAGCACTGCTCCTATTGCCAGAGAGTCCAGGCAGTTCAGACGCGCACGTCACTCTACAAAATTGGGATAGCTCTTGGGATATATCGAATCCACTCGACCCCCAGTTTGTGCGTTATGTCAATTGTTTTGAAGGTGTCTGTCGCAACGGCCAAGCGATCCATGCACACGCCACCTTTACTACCTTTTGGGAAGGAGAAGCCTACCTCTGGACCAATAACTATTGGGAGATGGGAAATTCACATACCTATAACCCTGTTACGGGTGATACTGAAGCGCAAAGCCCACCTTGGTACATTACGGCTGGACGATTGTATTCTCCATTTATTATTAATGACCTATGGGGATACAATACACCATTTGATGAGATGCAAACTATCTATTACCCCGGTGCCAGAGAACCGGGGGACGACTGGCGTGGACGGCCCGTTTCGACCTGGGATCATCTTGGAACGACGGGTGTAACCGGGTTTTTCTCCTTTCTCGGTGATCTAATGGTGGTTGCGTCGGACCAGGCTTCCACCGGCATTGCGATCTATCGCATGAATGGTTGGAAAGAAGGTATCACATCGGACAACTTTACGCCCCAACTCCTCTCCGTTTATCAGCCAACTTTGCATGAACCAGATGGCACACCCATTGGCATTGGCGGTTATTGGGCAGAGCCATACGGGGCCAATAAGATGGTTTGGGCCGCACGTCAGAGCAATTCGGTGGGTCGAGATTACCCTGCATTGTACGTGGTCGATTTCACCGATCCAACAAATCCCAGGCTCACTTGTGAGCTCTATTTTAACCAAGATGAAAGCGATCCAAGCGATGGCGACAACATGACCATGCCAATGTACGTCAATTTTCAGGATCAATATGCATATGTTGACCACATGAAGGTTGATATTAAGGCCTGCGAAACCCTATATCAGGCAGGCAAAGCGATTGACCCAAATTACATGATAAGCGACAGCGATATGAAGCAGGTTGCCTATAAATTTGCAACCCACCAGAATTACTGTGATGGTTCGCAATATTTTCGGCCACTTGGGCAGATTGGTGTCTTTGGTGGGATCGATCGATATGGGTCAGAAGCGATCATTACCTATGAAGGCCCTACTTTGCTGGAAGGGTCATACAGCTCCGGCGTTTATGTGGCGCACAATTTTGGACCGAACCGATCATTAATTGGTGAAAGCGATGTTGAAGTCGGCGATATCTTGGGTGGAGGCCGAACCATCACCAATGTAGAAATAGACGAGCGTGTCAACTATCAAGGCATCTGCTTTTTTGTCACCAGCGACGATGCCGACGAAAACCGTCCTTATATAGCGGGCCATCGACCATTGGCGAATCAAACCAATGTTGCGGTTGATACATTTATCAGCCTACATATCCCCGAAACCATGCGCAGCGAAACGTTGGTGAACGCTTTTCAACTGACGCGTGCGGATACAGGTGAATCAGTCGATTTCCAACATCGCTTATCGCACACTGGAACAGTCACGCTCTGGCCAACCGAGGATTTGGAATCAGATGTCACCTATCAAGTTGATGTATCTGGAATCCAAGACTACATGGGCAATACGATGCTTCCCTATCGATTTAGCTTTACCACCGGAGAAACATTGGTGACCCCCGCACCAGAGCCAAGAGCAACTCCCACATCCACACCAAGTTCGGAAGCGACAGCAACACCAACACCCACGCTCGATTCAGTAGCAACGCACACACCAACCTCAACATCGATTCCCACAGCGACAGCAACACCAACACAAGAGCCAACAGAAATGGGTTGGATTTCATGCGCAATTGAAGGGGAGACTTGCATTGTACCCAGCACCACGGTCGTCCGTTATGGTGCAGCGAACTCATATGCCTATCAAGAAAACATAACGGGATCCATCGCTTGTACAAATGATCTTTTTGGTGACCCTATCCGCGGCATCGAAAAAACGTGCTCCTATTGGTCAGGAACGCCCGCCCCAGATTATGCAGGCACTCCATACTATCCCAATCAATCGAGCCAGATAAGCTGCCAGCCAGAGTTTGAAACAGACAACGTGTGGGTCGTGAATCCAGACAATCACAGCGTGACGATCATCGACACCTTTCTCGAACCGGGTTCGCGATACGTTGCCCTCAACAGACAGCGCGAAGTGTTCCTGAATTATCGGACACCAACGTCTGTTACCCGCATCGGCAATCACTACGCCGTGACCTACCGAGACGATGACAAGGTTGTCTTCCATGATGCCGAAACTGCTCACCCTGTCTTCTCCATCGATACCGGTCACGGTACGCAGCCAATTGCATCGATCACCAATGGGCGTTCGCTCTTTGTTTCCTTGTTCGGCAGTGGCGAAGTCATCGAGATTGCCCCAGATCAGCGCATGATGCTCCGTCGGCTCACCGTGGGTCCGATGCCAAGAGCAATGGCTCTTTCGGGGAATCGATTGCTCGTCACGCGCTTTATCTCAACGTCATCTCACGGTGAAGTCTATGATGTTGACACCGCATCCGGTCTGTCGTTGACGCGCACCATCGTAGTCAATAAAGTCTTGGTCAATGATGGACTGGATCATGGCTCTGGCATTCCGAACTTCCTCTCTAGCATCGTGATCAACCGAGAAGGCACCGAGGCATTTGTGACTGCTATCAAAGCCAATATTGATCGAGGAACCAGTTCGCAACGTTCGGGCGTGGCGCTCGACGACGATAACACGGTGCGACCAATGATGGTTCGCCTCGATCTCGTAAACAACCGAGACGCCAATGTCGAACCAAATTCACCTGCTGGAACCTTCGATTTTGACAATGCCGCCGACCCCGCTGGCGTTACCTTTTTGGTTGACGGCGAAACGCGCATAGTTACCTTTCAAGGCAACAATGTGGTCATGGCCCACAATGAACGATTGAACACATTCACACACTTTTCCGGCGGCTTTGCCCCCCAAAGCATGTGTACAACTTTGCGAGCCTTATATGTCAAAAACTTTACGGGACGCACAGTGAGTGCCCTTGATCTATCTGGTTACATGGTCAACGGCAACAGAAACCCCAACATACTGACCATCAACACAGTCAGCGATGAACTCCTCACCAGTCAAGAACTTGAAGGACTGAGGCAGTTCTACCATTCGAGCAAGCCGGAGATGGGAGCAGAGGGTTACATGAGTTGCGCCAGTTGCCACCAAGATGGCGGACAAGATGGGCAAGTCTGGGACATGACCAACTTTGGCGAAGGGTTGCGCAATACGATCTCCCTCAACGGCACCAGCGGAACGCGCTTTGGCAATCTGCACTGGTCCTCAAATTTTGATGAAGTGCAGGATTTTGAACTTCAGATCGAAGCATTAAATGGCGGTGATGGCTTGGTGCCAGATCAAACATTCAATGGCGAATCACCACTGGATATGGTGATGACGGGTCGTTCGGCAGAGCTTGATGCGCTCGCCCTATCGAACCTATTCCGGTGAACTCACCCAAGCCGCCTTGCGTGGGCAGCAAGTCTTCGTGGCGCAGGGTTGTGCTCGTTGTCATGCCGGCCGGGCATTTCGAGATGGGCAAAATCACGATGTGGGGACCATTACGGCAGATTCAGGGAATCGTCTGTCCGGAGAATTAAGCGGTATTCGTACACCCACGCTCATCGAACTTTGGGAAACGGCTCCCTACTTCCATGATGGCAGTGCAGAAACGCTCAGTGAAGTATTTGATCGGGGGACGCACCAACGGTCATTTACGGACAATGAGGCGGCGGATCTCATCGAATTTCTATTGTCCCTCGATCGGGATATGTTTATCGATGACGATACGCCCTATCCTGATTATTGACACTATCGTCTTTAGAATTACCCGGGATTCAAACAGCTTTGTCGCACCGACTGGATTGGATGCGTTGTTGGCCGTTTTGCTTGGTTTGTTGGACAACCGAGCTTGATTTGTTTAGAGGGTGTTTCAAAAGGTGCGATCAGTGCCGGTTGAGTAGCCGAAGGCGTATCGTAACCAAACGGGTCGACCCACAAACGCTGGTTTCGATACCACTTCGTGACTCAACCGGCGTTTGCTAGCCTTTTGCTTTCACTTTTAAAACACTCTCTTAGGAAATGGTCGAATTGCAATTTAAAGCATTCACCCTTTCTGCGCGGGAATCGTATAGCCATGCTTCGGCACCCAATAGTCCAAATACAACTGCTCACATTCTGGTTGACAGAAGACACGGCGTTGTCCCTCGATCTCGGAGACCCATTCCCGGCGCGGAATCATTTCACCACAAAACGAGCAGTTGACGACGTTCGTTTCCCACCATGTTGTTTCCAGCGTTTCCCACTGTCCCATTGTCTTTGCCGGTTGAGTAGCCGAAGGCGTATCGTAACCAAACGGGTCGACCCACAAACGCTGGTTTCGATACCACTTCGTGACTCAACCGGCGTTTGCTAGCCTTTTGCTTTCACTTTTAAAACACTCTCTTAGGAAATGGTCGAATTGCAATTTAAAGCATTCACCCTTTCTGCGCGGGAATCGTATAGCCATGCTTCGGCACCCAATAGTCCAAATACAACTGCTCACATTCTGGTTGACAGAAGACACGGCGTTGTCCCTCGATCTCGGAGACCCATTCCCGGCGCGGAATCATTTCACCACAAAACGAGCAGTTGACGACGTTCGTTTCCCACCATGTTGTTTCCAGCGTTTCCCACTGTCCCATTGTCTTTAGTCTTTTTCTTACTGTGCTCGAAGCTGGGCCGATTCTGTCTCGTTGACTGCATAGCGACCATTGGTGCGTTCCACAGCCACACGGTAGAGCTCGCGTGCTGCTTGTTCAGAGATGAGACCCTGCACTACGTCCTCCAGGACGAGTTCAAGATCACGCCGTGAAGCGTCTCCATAGCCACCACCGCCGGGAGACTGCAATAGTACCTGATCGCCAGGCTCCGCAATGCAATTGACAAACTTAGCCGAAGAGACCGTGCCGTACGCTTCGGAGAAGGTACGGAATCGATCATCGCCCTTTTTCTTGATGAGGATCGCTGCGTTGGTGGCGTCGCCGCCGCCGAACAAACCCCACGGATGGAAACGTGTGCGGTCGAAGACGGCACTGATGTTGATCTCTGCTGGTGCCACCACTTCCAGAATACGCCGGATGCCCAATCCCCCTCGGTGTTTGCCTGGCCCAGCTGAGTCTTGCACCAATGTGTAGGAGTGGGTCAGCCAGGGATAACGCGTTTCGAAGACCTCGACCGGCGTGTTGCGACAATTGCCGTTGGGCACCACGACGGCGTTGTTGCCGTCCTTGTAGTGGCGAGCGCCCCAGCCACCCCCCTCGAAGTTGTAGTTCACATAATATTGGCCAGACTCCGGGTGAACGCCACCAAAGAGGAAGTTACACGATGTGCCGCCACAGGAGGCTGCCACTCGTTCGGGAAACGCCTGGCTCAATGCACCCAAGATCAGATCCACAATGCGTGGATGTGTTTCTGTATTGCCTGCCACGGACGGAGCGGGGTGTTGAACGTCCACGCACGAGCCAGGTGGGGCAATAAGTTTGATCGGCTTATAGCAACCAGAATTGTGTGGAATCTCTTTGTCGGTCACATGCATGATCGCGTTATAAGTCGCCGATGCCGTCACTCCGTACGTGGCGTTGACGCACCCTTTGGCCTGAGGATCCGACGCGCTGAAATCGGCGATAATCTCGTCGTTGCGGATCACCATTGTGACGCGGAACCAGGTCGGCTCGGTGGTGACGCCATCGTCCTCCATGCAATCTTCAAAGGAATACTCGCCGTTGGGCATCTGTCGAATTTCCTCGCGCATCCAGCGTTCCGCATGGTCCATCAGATCGAGGCAGGCCTGATTGATGAAATCCGGGCTGTATTTGTCCAGCAGCTTGTGCAGCCGGCGCTCTGCAATGTGGAGCGAGCCGATCATGGCATGGAAGTCTCCCCAGGTGTTGCCCGGTGTGCGGTGATTCGCCAGCACAATTTTCCAGATATCCTGGACATACTCACCCCGCCGCATAATCTTCACTGGCGGCAAGCGCAATCCCTCCTGATAAACCTCCGTCGCTGTCGCCGCGAACGAGCCAGGGGCCATCCCCCCAATCTCGGCCACGTGACCAATATTGGCGACAAAGCCGAACAGCTCATCGTTGTAATAGACCGGCTTGATCACCATATGTTCCGGCATGTGACAGCCACCGCGGTAGGGATCGTTGTGGATGATCACATCACCTGGCTCAAAATTCTCCAGGCCAATCTCAGCAATTGCCCACTTAACGGTGAAGAGAATGGCTCCCAGTTGCGCCGGACAGAACTCAGCTTGGGCGATCATCTCACCGTTGCGATTGAAGATCACGCAGGAAAAGTCAAGCCCTTCATTGAAGATGGGGGAGTAGGAAGTCTTCATCATCGCGATTCCCATCTCGCGGCAGATGTTGACGAGGTGATTGTGGATAACGCTGAGGGTGACGAGTTCGATTTTGTCGTTGTTTGGCATAAGATATCTTTTGTTTCTTTGCGCTTACCTTTGGGTATCATGCCATGACGTGATCAAGAAGCAAACCGTTCGGTTGCTGTAATGTCACCTTCTTTATCATAGCTGTACGTAATCGTTTGGCCTTCTAGAGAGATTTCGCTTTCGATTAACCAGTCTGGTTTATTGCTCATATTGAATCACGTCGATAACAATTATCAGTAGATAAACATGCGGTGAGCCAACACAACAGGGGATGAAAAATGTGTTAAAGTGTGGTGGCAGCCGCCGAACAGAAATCGGGAAAGGTCCGTGGTCAAGTAAAGAACACTCAGTAGCTAGATTGGTGTACACCGACGCACCACGGGATGTGGACGTTCCTCGGGACGAAACACGCAGGGCAGACTGTGCTCACAATCGGGTACACATAAGCGGCTGCGAAAGGAAAGGAAGATGGAAGTGATGTTTCCGAAGTGCAGCGGCCTGGATGTTCACAAGCGGATGGTAGTGGCGTGTGTGGTAGATGAATCAGGGAGGATGGAGCAGGTGCGCAAGCGATTTGGGACAACGACGGTCGAGTTGGAGGGGTTGAGGTCGTGGCTGTCGTCGTATGGGATCACGCATGTGGCGATGGAGAGTACGGGAGTGTATTGGAAACCGATCTACAATGTGTTGCATGAGCATTTTGAGGTCTGGATTGTGAATGCCCGCCATCTGGCACAGGTGCCTGGTCGCAAGACGGATGAGAGCGATGCGGCCTGGATCACGAAACTGATGAGTTATGGACTGCTGGAGCGCAGTTTCATTCCAGATGTGGAGCAAAGGGACTTGCGAGACCTGACGCGCTATCGGACGCGTCTCTTGCAAGAGAAGAGTGCGGCAGTCAATCGCCTGCATAAGGTGTTGGAAGATGCCAACGTCAAGTTGGGATCGGTGGTCACGAGCATCCAAGGTGTATCGGCACGCCAGATGATCGAGGCCCTGATTGCAGATGAGATGGACCCAGAAGCCATGGCTGACTTGGCACAAAAGCGGCTGCGGGCCAAGATTCCCCAGTTGGTTGATGCGTTGACGGGACTGGTCCGTCCTCATCATCGTTTTATGCTGCAAGAAGTTCTGCATCATCTCGATCACCTGAATGTACGCATTGATGCCCTCAATCAACAGATTGGGGTCCTCATGGCTCCGCATGCTGACCTCATCGCACGCCTAGATGCCATTCCCGGTGTGGGGCGAGTCGTCGCCGAGATAATTCTGGCGGAGATCGGTCCCTCGGTCGAAAGCTGGCCCTCAGCTAAGAAACTGGCCTCCTGGGCTTGTGTCTGTCCTGGCAACAACGAATCGGCGGGCAAACGCAAGAGTGGTCGCCGACGAAAGGCCAGAAATGGTTAGTCACCGCCCTCCTCTCGCACCAAGGACACCTATCTCGCCGCACAGTTCCACCGTCTCAAGGCACGACGCGGAGCCAAGCGGGCAGCTATTGCCGTGGCCCATTCCATCTTGACCATCGTCTATCATCTCATCGACAAGCCCGATGCCGTCTTTGAAGAACTCGGCGGCGACTTCTTTCTCAAACGACGCAAGGAGCATGCAAACCGGCGCACTCAAAACCCTCGAGTCCCTCGGCTTCAGGTTTTCTTGGCACCGACCGCCTAAGTACGGTGCTCACTACAACTGATTTGCGTTGGGCACAGGCAACGACGCCACCCACTCTGGCGGGTCAACTTGGACCCGCTTCTTATTCAACGCGGCCTTTAACCCCTCTCTCTCTTCTCTTGCTGCCCTTTTTTTCAGGGCAGACCGCAGCGGAGTCGCCATGCATGGCGCAGCGTTCTCTATTACACGCAGTAGGATTTCTCAGAGGTAGAGCGTTCAAATGGCGAAAAAAGACGCAGTAGAGAATCTCGGACCATTTGGCACGCTCGAGTCTGTTTTGACTGAGAAGTGCAGGATTATGTCTACGCTTCGGTCGTCAAATGACAGTCACCTTTCGCACTAGCAGGATGAGTGGAAGGTGACTGTCACGTGAGTTGGTGCGGGGATAAAATTTGCGCAATCCACCATCCATTTGCGTCCGTGACTGTCACCGGAACGGCTCAAACCAAAAGCATTACATTTGTGGGTAATGCTAAGCATAAATGGGCGAGCTACCAAACAACGCCCTCTGTAACAGAGCTTTCTTGTTTACTCGCTGTCTTTAACTTACGTCCATACTTTTCACAGAAAAAGCGAATACTTTCAGGCGCAATATCAATCACTTCCTCATCATACTTCCCTGTCTCAGGATTGAGCCAGATGAGAGAGTAATCCCCTTCAACGAGCCGAAAACGCTCTGGATCACGCAACGATTCAAATACACCACCAGGGTTGTTTTCAACAAATAGTGGCCGCAAATCCAACTCATAAATTGACATATCCATTTCTTCATCTCCACACTGAATGCAAACCGTACGAATCAGTGGTATAATTCATGCATGTCTATTGTGGAATCGTAACTCCACCATATGCTACCTGTCGTCAGACACCCAATTTATGATAGATGGAGTAGAGCATACTGTGCGGGAATTTAACATCTTTGGTCCAGTCTACCCGGAATTTCACTATCACGTCAACCGCGTGGCGGTCAAAGCAGCCATGCGCGAAAAGATCGAAAAGGGACGCTATTTTACTCTCAACGCGGCCCGGCAAACTGGCAAAACCACGATCTTTGAAGAAATCATTACCGAGTTGGAAGCGACTGGACACTATTTTGGCATCTTGATCGACTTTGAATTACTGAGAGGCTTTGAAGGGTCCCGTTTTTATGAAGAGCTGAGCAATATGCTTGTGGAGTGGCGCCAAAACTATCCCTCATCTGCTCCCGAACCCAGTCCCATGCGTGATCATGGGGACTTCATCAGATGGTTGCGACAAACTGCGCAACAGACGAAAAAACGGGGCGTGTTGATCATCGACGAGTTTGAAACAATTCCGATAGAGATTATTGAGCCGATTCTCTCCTTATTTCGAGGAATGTATCTTAGGCGACACAAACCCAACGCGTTTAGCATCCATAGCATTATCCTCGTCGGCGTCCGCACGATCCCATCCTTGCTTGGCGGTACCCAATCACCATTTAACATTGCCGATCAATTTACCGTTCCCTATTTTACGCCCGATGAAGTCACCGACCTACTCACACAGCACACAACTGAAACTGGCCAAGTGTTCGAACCAGATGCCATTCAAGGCGTTATCAATGAAACAGAGGGGCAGCCTTTTCTTGTCAATCGACTGGGACAATTGCTGACCGAAGATATGGTTCCAGATCGCAGCCAACCCATCACCAAAGCCCACTTCAGCATCGCGCTTGCAAAACTGGTCAACGAAAACAACACCCACTTCGCTTCGATCCAATCTAAAGCTGCCCAACATCGCTCTGTGGTCATCAGAACTTTGTTTAGCCCAGCACGCTTCTATGACTTTCGCGATGAAGTGACCAAGGAACTGCTCATGTACGGCGTTCTGCGGGTGATAATCGATGAACGCGCGGTGGAGTATGCGCGCATCGCGAATCCCATCTATGGCAAGATGCTCGTCAAGGCGTTTGCACCTACGCATATGCTCATTACACAGCACGCGACAAATGGCGCAATCTACCACCGATTTACGGTCGAAGGGCGCTTGCATTTTGATATGTTGATGGATAGTTTTAAGGCATTCATGGAAGAACATGGAGTCCGTCTGCTCAAGAGCGAAGCGACAAATCGTCCTCTGGAGATTAGCGGACAGTATCTGTTGTTGAGCTACCTGACGGCTGCATTGCAAAGCAGCGGCGGATATGTGACCATTGAGTCCCTGTCGAGCGCGGGCGAAATGGACATCTTGGCATTTTACCAAGATCAGCGGTTCATTGTGGAGACAAAGATCTGGTACAGTCAATCAAAATATGAAGAAGGGAAGATCCAATTGGTGGGTTATCTGAAGGCGGCTGGCCTATCAAAGGGCTACATGGTCATATTTGATGAGCAGATCGAGAGCAATCCATTGCTAGAGGCAGAAGACGCTGTGTTTGAGGTGAGCGTGGACGGAAAAACCTTGCGCGTCTATCTGGTCGGTGTTACAGTGTAGACTTCTCATCGCCATGCTTGATAAAAAAGCTTTCAGCTAATCAGCCGTCAGCTTTCAGCCAGAATCTGGCCATGTTTCGTGGCTGATTTTTATACTCAGTAGATAAACATGCGGTGAGCCAACACAACAGGGGATGAAAAATGTGTTAAAGTGTGGTGGCAGCCGCCGAACAGAAATCGGGAAAGGTCCGTGGTCAAGTAAAGAACGCTCAGTAGCTAGATTGGTGTACACCGACGCACCACGGGATGTGGACGTTCCTCGGGACGAAACACGCAGGGCAGACTGTGCTCACAATCGGGTACACATAAGCGGCTGCGAAAGGAAAGGAAGATGGAAGTGATGTTTCCGAAGTGCAGCGGCCTGGATGTTCACAAGCGGATGGTAGTGGCGTGTGTGGTAGATGAATCAGGGAGGATGGAGCAGGTGCGCAAGCGATTTGGGACAACGACGGTCGAGTTGGAGGGGTTGAGGTCGTGGCTGTCGTCGTATGGGATCACGCATGTGGCGATGGAGAGTACGGGAGTGTATTGGAAACCGATCTACAATGTGTTGCATGAGCATTTTGAGGTCTGGATTGTGAATGCCCGCCATCTGGCACAGGTGCCTGGTCGCAAGACGGATGAGAGCGATGCGGCCTGGATCACGAAACTGATGAGTTATGGACTGCTGGAGCGCAGTTTCATTCCAGATGTGGAGCAAAGGGACTTGCGAGACCTGACGCGCTATCGGACGCGTCTCTTGCAAGAGAAGAGTGCGGCAGTCAATCGCCTGCATAAGGTGTTGGAAGATGCCAACGTCAAGTTGGGATCGGTGGTCACGAGCATCCAAGGTGTATCGGCACGCCAGATGATCGAGGCCCTGATTGCAGATGAGATGGACCCAGAAGCCATGGCTGACTTGGCACAAAAGCGGCTGCGGGCCAAGATTCCCCAGTTGGTTGATGCGTTGACGGGACTGGTCCGTCCTCATCATCGTTTTATGCTGCAAGAAGTTCTGCATCATCTCGATCACCTGAATGTACGCATTGATGCCCTCAATCAACAGATTGGGGTCCTCATGGCTCCGCATGCTGACCTCATCGCACGCCTAGATGCCATTCCCGGTGTGGGGCGAGTCGTCGCCGAGATAATTCTGGCGGAGATCGGTCCCTCGGTCGAAAGCTGGCCCTCAGCTAAGAAACTGGCCTCCTGGGCTTGTGTCTGTCCTGGCAACAACGAATCGGCGGGCAAACGCAAGAGTGGTCGCCGACGAAAGGGCCAGAAATGGTTAGTCACCGCCCTCCTCTCGCACCAAGGACACCTATCTCGCCGCACAGTTCCACCGTCTCAAGGCACGACGCGGAGCCAAGCGGGCAGCTATTGCCGTGGCCCATTCCATCTTGACCATCGTCTATCATCTCATCGACAAGCCCGATGCCGTCTTTGAAGAACTCGGCGGCGACTTCTTTCTCAAACGACGCAAGGAGCATGCACAAGCCGGCGCACTCAAAACCCTCGAGTCCCTCGGCTTCAAGGTTTTCTTGGCACCGACCGCCTAAGTACGGTGCTCACTACAACTGATTTGCGTTGGGCACAGGCAACGACGCCACCCACTCTGGCGGGTCAACTTGGACCCGCTTCTTATTCAACGCGGCCTTTAACCCCTCTCTCTCTTCTCTTGCTGCCCTTTTTTTCAGGGCAGACCGCAATACACAATTTTACCAGTCAACTGTGACTCTGGACTTTGGACTGACGACTGCGGACTACTGATACTTTCCTATACGAGAACAAACGAATGAGCACACGCATAGGCATCGATACTGGCGGCACGTTTACTGATCTGATTGCGATTGACGAAGCCACGGATCAAATCATTGTCAGCAAATGTCCCTCAACTCCGCAGCACCCCGAACAAGGTGTCTTTGATAGCTTGACTCGCTCTGGTGTGGAGATCGAGGACATCTCTTTCTTGATTCTCGGTAGTACGATCGCCATCAATACGCTTCACCAACGAGCCGGTGCGCGTGTACTCTACCTCACAACCCAAGGCTTTGAGGACGTGCTTTTCATCCAGCGCATCAATCGCAAGTTCCACTACGACCTGGATTGGGTGAAGCCAGCACCCTTTGTCGAACGCCGCAATTGCATCGGTGTCAAAGAACGCATCAACAAGGATGGTCAAGTACTCACAGCCTTGGACGATGAGGAATTAACTCAACTGCGGTCTGTTGTTGCGGAGCGGCTGGCAGAGAGTGATGGTGCGACGGCCATCGCCGTCAACTTTTTATTTGGCTACGCCAATCCAATACACGAAGAACAAATTGGAGACTTTTTGCGCTACGAGTTTCCAGGTATACCGGTTTCTCTATCGCACCGCGTGGCACCCATCTGGCGTGAATATGAACGCGGCAGCACAACAACAGCCGACGCCTACATCAAGCCGTTGGTGGCCAACTTCGCCACCAATCTGGATAAAGGCTTCCGCGAACGAGGAGTGAACTGCACCTGGGCACTGATGAAATCGAACGGCGGCAATATGGTTGCCGAAGCGGCAGCGGAACAGCCGGTTCAGCTGCTGCTGTCGGGGCTGGCTGGCGGCATTATTGCTGGTCGCACCTTTGGTGAACTGGTCGGTAGTCGAAACGTGATCACCCTCGATATGGGAGGAACGAGCACCGACGTCGGCATCGTAATCGATGGCGAGTATGGTTACACGACGGAGTACCAAGTCGAGTGGGGTATTCCGGTTGCAGCGCCGCTCATCGATTTGACCACCATTGGAGCTGGCGGTGGCTCCATTGCGTGGATCGACAAAGGGGGATTTCTCAAGGTGGGTTCGCAGAGCGCTGGCGCGGATCCAGGACCAGCTTGTTACGACGCGGGTGGTTTGGAGGCGACGGTGACAGATGCCAACATCGTGCTGGGTCGGCTCAATCCCGATTATTTCCTCGGCGGACGCATGTCGCTCAAGCGGGAAAAAGCGGCTGCGGCGGTCGCCGAAATTGGTCAGAAATTGGGTATGGGGTTGGAAGAGACCGCCCTGGCCATTACTGAGTTGGCGAACGAAAACATGGCCAATGCCATCAGGCTGATCACAGTGGAGCGGGGGATCGATCCGCGGGAGTTCGACCTGGTGGCATTTGGGGGTGCTGGTGCATTGCATGCGGTGGCGCTTGCCGAGTCGGTGGGAGTGCGACGTGTGATTGTGCCGCCGCATGCCGGTTTGGCGTCCGCATTCGGGACCCTGCTCGCCGATCTACGCGTGGATCGCTCGTGGACCCATGCCTATCGCTCCAACCAGATGGATGTGGCGCGCATCGAAGAGCGATTCAAGGAATTGACGGAGTCTGCGCTGGCGGACTTGCGGGCTGAGGGGTTTACGGGAACGCCGACGATTCTGCGATCGATCAGCATGCGCTATCTGGGCCAGAATTATGAGCAGGATGTATCTGTCTCACCTGGACCGATTACGGACGCGACCATAGACGAGATCCTGCAGCGCTTCCACGATCAACATGAGTCATTTTACGGTTACAGCATTCCCAGCGAAATCATGGAGCTGATCCACTTTAACGTCAGCGTGATCGGTGAAACGCCCAAGGTGACGCTGCCGCGTCTTGACGTATGCTCAAGTGAGGACGTACGACCTCGTATGGTCCGTCAGGTCTATTTTCAGGGTTCTGGATTCATAGAATGTCCGATTTATCGCAGAGAGGATCTGTTCGCCGATGCAATCATTCATGGACCAGCCATTGTGGAGGAGGAGGATTCAACGGTCGTTCTGTCCGCAGGGAGACAGCTTTTGGTGACAAAGGAGGGGATATTGTGCATCGAGAAGTAAAGGGGATCGCCGGGTGCATTTAAGCAGCCGACTACATCGAATCAATAGGGCCAAGCACGCTTGTGCGCCGAACTAAATCGATTCAACCACCCTGTCTCAGAATGACGTGTTCGAGGCTTTTCGGTTGCAACAAACAATTCTTGTTGTATGGAGCTAATCTCGCCCCCAAAGTGAAATGCACCCGAGATCGCCTCGGTACTTGCCACAAGTTTGACCAAAGACTATAATCAGTAGACCGCAACGCGGAGTCGCATGGTGCAGCATTCTCTACACGCAGTAGGGCGGCAAGTAAAATAGCCCTAGGA
>JAHBNG010000110.1 GCA_019217005.1 Chloroflexi bacterium TSY | reverse complement strand
CATCGACATTGACAGCGAGATTCTGGAGGAGGTGGAGGAACAGTTTGATGATTTAACCTTTGCGCAATTTTGCCGCCAGCTGGGCTCCCTCCGCTTTGAGGGTGGTCGCAGCCATCCGCTGCTCATCCTGGCGGATTTCGAACTCCCCATCTACATCACCACCGGATACCACGATTTTCTGGAGGAGGCGCTGCGTCAAGGGGGCCGAGATCCCCAGACCGAGATTTGTCGCTGGCACAACCAACTGGAGAAGATCCCCTCGGTCTTTGATAACGGGCACTATGAACCCAGCCCCGAGCGGCCCTTGGTCTATCACCTGCATGGCTTTGATGAATATCCAGACTCGCTGGTGCTGACCGAAGATGACTATCTCAAGTTTCTGGTAGCTGCCTCGCAAAATGTCGGGCGCGCCACCGACCCGATCCACAGGCGAGTGCGTCAGGCCATGTCCGATTCGTCGCTGATGCTGCTGGACTATGGCCTGCAAAACTGGGATTTCCGCTCCCTCTTCTGGGGCTTGATTCAGCTGCGCACCCGCACCTTGACCAGCGTTGTCTCGATTCAACTGGAGCCAAGCGAGGTCGAGAAGCAGTATTTTGACAAATATCTGGATGAGCATGACTTCAAGGTCACGTGGACCAAACTGGATGAGTACATGAGTGAGTTACACAAGGGGGTGAGCAGTGGCTGACCAGCAGACGCTCAACGATCAAAACAGCAGCCAGGATCATCTGATTGAAGGCAATCCATACGTGGGTCCGCGCACCTTTCGACGCGCGGAACAGGATCGCCACTTTGGACGCGAACGGGAAGCGCGCGACCTCTTGTCGCTGGTCATCTCGCAGCGGCTGGTGCTCTTTTATTCGCAGTCGGGCGCGGGCAAGAGTTCCCTTGTCAACACCCAGCTGGTTCCTCAGCTAAACGAGAACGGATTCCTCACGCTGCCCGTGGGGCGTGTGGGTGGTGACCTGCCGGAAGGGATTCGAGAGGTGGATAACATCTATCTCTACAGCCTCATTTCGAGTCTGGATCAAGGAGATAATGACCCGAATCGCTTTGCCCGCATCTCCCTGACCCACTTTTTACAGCAGTTGACGACGGACGACGGAGAAACCTGGTATTACGAGGCCCCCGATTCCGCAGTGACGAGCGATTTGGCGGTTGAACAGCGGCAAACAACCGCCGAAGCAGAAGATAGCCTCCTTTCATCTGGCTTCGAAGCGGAGATAGAGCCGGACAAGGAAGCACCATTTGACTTTTCGTCTGGAGACGCAGAACACGTTTCAGTCACCACACCCTACGTGCTGATCATCGATCAGTTCGAAGAGCTCATCACCAATCATCCCGAACGCTGGTCCGAGCGGGCGGGCTTCTTCGAACAATTGGAAGCCGCCATGCAGGCCGATCCGGCCCTCTGGGTGCTGCTGGTGCTGCGGGAAGATTACGTGGCCGCACTGGATCCCTACGCCCCCATCATGGCCGACAAGCTGCGGGCGCGCTACTACATGGAGCGCATGGGCGTCGACGCCGCGTTGCGCGCCATCCGCCAACCGGCCGCATTGGGCAGACGGCCCTTTGCCCCAGGTGTGGCCGAGCAACTGGTGGACAATCTGCTCCGCATCGTCGTCTCGGCTGAGACTGGTGAAACCAAGCTGGGTCAATATGTGGAGCCTGTGCAGTTACAGGTGGTCTGCTATCAGTTGTGGGAGGAGTTGGAGGATGTGGAGAGGACCAGAGGACAAGATGAGGGGATGATCTCGGGTACTGAGTCATCTCCTCATCCTAGCACCTCCTCATCGTCTCAGACTCAGTAGATCCAAATTTCAGGTTTTGAGAGAGAATTCTGGCTAAACAGTTGACATAAATACAAATTTGCCGGTCGATATCTAGTTTTTGCGTTAGATTTGGGCGATTTTCAGATATGAAATAGGTTGTTTTCTGTAACCGAAATCTGAATAAATGACTCCAAAATCCCTGCAATCTCGACTGAAAATCGCCAAAAACGCCAAATTTGGATCTACTGAGACTATAACGCTGGATGATCTGCATCGCTCGGGCGATGTGGATAGTGCGTTGGCCGACTTTTACGAGAGCGCCATCCGAGCCGCCTTAAACACAACCGGTGTACAACTCTCAGAGCGCATGTTGCGTCAGTGGTTTGATGACGAGTTGATCACCGATGCCAACACCCGCGGCACCATCTTCCGGGCCGAAGAGGAGACGGTTGGGATGCCCAACTCCGTTGTCGACGCCCACCAGCGCCAATTCTTGCTGCGCAGCGAACTGCGCGCTGGTGGCACGTGGGTGGAACTGGTCCACGACCGCCTTGTGGAGCCGATCCAGCGCGCCAATCGTGCCTGGCGTAGCGATTATGTAAACCCGCTGGCCCTGGCGCATCGGCGCTGGAAAGAGAGTGGCCAGAGCGATGATCGTCTCCTCTCTGGGCTGGCCCTGGCTGACGCACAACGGTATGCTGACCAAAATCCGTTCGATACCACGCAGACCGAACGAGACTATCTCGAACGCAGCCATGATCATGTGCAGGAGCAAGAGCGCATTGCCGTCCAAAAGCAGAAGGAGCGCCGCCTCAATCAGTTGATTGCCGTGGCCGTGATGATTACCCTGGCCCTGCTGACCGGTTGGGCGCTTGTTCAGTCCAATGCTGCCTTTGAAGCAAGGGCCGTTGCTGTAAAGGCAGCCAGAGGAGAAGCTGCAGGGAGGAACACTGCCGAATATCATGCCAGGATCGCAGCGGAGGCGCAGACCACTGCTGAGAGCCAAGCCACCGCCGCAGCCGATGCAAAGGCAACTGCCGAAGCCGAAGAGCAACGGGCCGAAAATCAAGCCACTGCCGCCTCAGAGGCAAAGGCAACTGCTGAAAGTCTGGCCCGTGGCGAAGCAAGTGCAAAGGCGACTGCCGAAGCTGAAGCAGAGCGTGCGAAAGCCGAAACCCAACGGGCCGAAGATGCCCAGCGAGAAGCTGAGCGTCAGACCCAGATTGCGCGTTCGCGCCAGTTGGCGGCCCTTTCTGCTGGCGAATTGAATACCAATCGAACCGAGATAGCTTTGGCGCTGGCGGTCGAAGCGAGTCGTGCTACTAAAGGGAACAATCTCGATACTCTGGAAGCCTTTTCTGCTATTCGCGCCGCTATTGCACGCCCATGGCTCAGTCGTCGCGTATTTTATGGTCATACAGATCGTGTCAATCAGGCGACGTGGAACCAGGATGAATCCAAAATCCTTACCAGCAGCGCCGACGGGACGGCTCGCATCTGGGATGCAGGGAGCGGCCAGCAACTGCTAATACTCTATGGCCATACGGAGAGTATCAGTCAGGCGACGTGGAGTCAGGATGAATCCAAAATCCTCACCAGCAGTTGGGACGGGACGGCTCGCATCTGGGATGCAGGGAGCGGCCAGCAACTGCTAATACTCCAAGGCCACACTTCTTGGGTCTATCAGGCGACGTGGAGTCAGGATGAATCCAAAATCCTCACCGGCAGCCGCGACGGGACGGCTCGCATCTGGGATGGAGCGAGCGGCCAGCAACTGCTAATACTCCAAGGCCACACTTCTTGGGTCGCTCCGGCGACGTGGAGCCAGGATGAGTCCAAAATCCTCACTTACAGCAATGATAGGACGGCTCGCATCTGGGATGCGGCGAGCGGCCAGGAGCTAGTCATCCTTCAGCGCCATAGTGATAGTGTCTATCAAGCGACCTGGAATCAGGATGAATCCAAAATCCTTACCAGCAGCGACGACGGGACGGCTCGCATCTGGGATGGAGCGAGCGGCCAGCAACTGCTGATCCTCAATGGCTATACAAGGAGCGTCAGTCGAGCGACCTGGAATCAGGATGAATCCAAAATCCTCACCAGGAGCGACGATGGGACGGCTCGCATCTGGGATGGAGCGAGCGGCGAGGAACTGGTCATCCTCCATGGCCATAGGGAGAGTGTCAGGCAGGCGACGTGGAGTCAGGATAAATCCAAAATCCTCACCAGCAGTGACGATGGGACGGCTCGCATCTGGGATGCAAAGAGCGGGGAGGAACTGGTGACCCTTGCAGGCCATAGAGAGAGTGTCAGGCAGGCGACGTGGAGTCAGGATGAGTCCAAAATCCTCACCAGGAGCGACGATGGTACGGCTCGTATCTGGGATGTGGGGGGCGGCCAGGAACTGGTCATCCTCCATGGCCATAGAGAGAGAGTCAGGCAGGCGATGTGGAGCCAGGATGAGTCCAAAATCCTCACCAGCAGTTGGGACGGGACGGCTCGCATCTGGGATGGAGCGAGCGGCCAGCAACTGATCATTATTCAACGCCAAACCCTTAGTGACAGTCAAGTGACGTGAAGCCAGGATGAGTCCAAAATCCTCACCAGCAGCAACGATGGGACGGCCCGTATCTGGGATGCGGCGAGCGGGGAGGAACTAGTGATTCTTCAAGGTCATACAAGGAGAGTCAGGCAGGCGATGTGGAGCCAGGATGAGTCCAAAATCCTCACCAGCAGTTGGGACGATACGGCTCGCATCTGGGATGCGGCGAGCGGCCAGCAACTGCTAATACTCCAAGGCCACACATCTTGGGTTAATCAAGCGATGTGGAGCCAGGATGAGTCCAAAATCCTCACCAGCAGCGACGACGATACGGCTCGTATCTGGGATGCAAAGAGCGGGGAGGAACTGGTGGTCCTTAGCCATACTTCAAGTGTCAGGCAGGCGATGTGGAGCCAGGATGAGTCCAAAATTCTCACCAGCAGCGACGACGATACGGCTCGTATCTGGGATGCAAAGAGCGGGGAGGAACTAGTGGTCCTTAGCCATACTTCAAGTGTCAGGCAAGCGACATGGAGTCAGGATGAGTCCAAAATTCTCACCAGCAGCAGCGATGGGATGGCTCGCATCTGGGATGCAAAGAGCGGGGAGGAACTGGTCATCCTCGCAGGCCATACAGAGAGTGTTATTCAGGCGACGTGGAGTCAGGATGAGTCCAAAATTCTCACTAGCAGTCGGGACGGGACGGCTCGCATCTGGGATGCAAAGAGCGGGGAGGAACTGGTGACCCTCCAGGGCCATACAGAGAGTGTCATTCAGGCGACGTGGAGTCGGGATGAGTCCAAAATCCTCACGAGCAGTGACGATGGAACAGTACGGGTTTGGTACGCCAATATGGACGATCTGGTATCGGCCGTCTGTCATCGGCTCTCACGTAATCTAACTTGGGATGAGTGGGGGCGTTATATGGACGAAGCATATCGGCCAACCTGTCGTATGGCTCTGATTCCTCTCAATGTAATTGAAGCAATTCAAGAGCAAGCGCGCAAGCAGGTTCAGAATGGTGAGGTAATCACAGCGACTGCTCAGTTGCAGCAATTGAGCGGTTGGCTGCAAGATAGTGGTCAAATAAAGAACATTAGCGTTGAGCCAAAGCGCGTCGTTGCTTGGCAGTTGGTCGAACAAGTTCGTGCCTTGGCGAAGGATGGAAACTTGGATGAGGCCATCGCCGAATTTGAAGAAACGTTGATGCTCGATTTATCGCTTAGCATTGAAACAGAGGTTAAGACCCTTATCGCATCAATACTGACAGAAGCAGCACAATATGCGGCAGGAAACGGCAATTTTGACGACGCATTGGACGCAATCGAAGTTGCGAGCGCGCTGGCGGCGGAACTCGACTCATCAGCAACGCAGCGCACGATCTGTCGCCTGCAATCATTTGAAGAACTGGCTGACGCTGTCGCATCTTCGTGCGAAGCAGGCTTTGCTGAGGCGGTGGAGCTTGAATCCGGCACGTCAGTTACGGGCACGGTCAAGCAGCTAGCTGGTGAGCTGTGGCAGTTTGAGGTCGGCGCCAGCAGCCGAGTCACCATCACTCTATCACGTAGCGCAGGAAGTAGGCTGAATCCCCATCTCACTGTTTATGACGCCAATCACCAGATTCTTGGGCAGAATGATGACATTGTACAGTGGGAGATACAAAACTCAGCACTCTATAATCTGCATCTCACCGAACCGGGGCGCTACTTTGTCGAGGCTGGTCGCTGCTGCCCGGACGACGATCGGGGTAGTGAAGGGGCGTATGTTTTGGAGGTTGTCGTCAAGGAAGAGGGGTAGATGCAGGCTTGTTGCAGATAGAAGCTCATTTGACGGACCAGATAGTTCAATCTACAATTTACACATGGCAAACGACGCGATCCATGATGCTGTTAAACAGGCATTGATCAATGATGACTGGAAAATTACGGCGGAACATTTCAGGCTCACCTATGAGGAATTTCGACTCTTCGCCGACATATCGGCCAGAAGAACGCTTGTTGCCCAACGAGGTGAAGAAAAAATCTTGGTAGAGGTCAAAAGCTTCTCTGGGCGTTCGTTTGTCAGAGACTTACAGGCAGCACTTGGCCAATATCAAATGTATCGCAACGTGATTATGTTAACAGAACTCGATTTTGAGCTATACCTAGCGGTCAGCGAACAAGTATACAATCAGTTTTTTATTCGTTCCGGTACCAAAAAGTTACTGGGCCTCAATCAGGTCCAACTGGTGGTTGTGAATATTGATGAACAGAAGGTGATTCAATGGATAAAGTAGAAAACTACCGTTCTATCATTAAGCAGGCTTTGGAAGAGTACGCTGCACTTCTAGCTGCTCCGCCTGAACCCTCCTACGAGATAGCCCTTGCTTTTGACGATCAACATGGCCAGTACATTCTGCGCGAAATTGGATGGACGAAAAATAATTGGATCCGCGAAACGCCTTTGCACATTGTATTACGCAATAATAAAATCTGGATTGAAGAAGATTGGACAGAGGAAGGAATCGCCACCTACTTCTTGGAACATGGCGTGCCCAGTGAAGATATTGTGCTTGGATTCCAACCGCCACAAACGCGTCAGCACACAGAATTTGCCACCGCATAGCACAATAGCGAAGTCCAAAACTCTACATGCAACAATCTACTGCTCACCAAACCCGGAAAATACTTTGTCGAGGCTGGTCGCTGCTAGAATGCAAGAATGCGTTGCGGGGATGGCGTCTCGACCGAGGGTGGCGAGACCTTCCCGGACACGCTTTGTATGTAATGGCAGTTCCAAAAGGGCGCGTTGAAGAAGAACTGATAGAGAGAACCAGCAGCGTGTTATGTCAACATATAGATGAGGACAAAGGCAAGGAACCCAAAGGCGATACATAGTAAAAAATTAGAAGCAATTAAGCGATAGGTTGGCGACGATGGGCTCGTTGCTGCAAATGGAAAGATTCATCATAAGGTTTCTTGTCTTGCCACAATTTCCAAATGATGCAAATCCAGCGATTAGCGAGAGTGCGATCAGCATGACTCTTTTTGAGACCGCGTTGGCGAGCGGCGGTGTAAAAAGCAGCGGCCCAAGAAGACTCTTTGCGGGAGCAGCGAGCAAATTGCTGAGTAAAATAACGAAAGTCGTGATCGCAAGCTCTGCGGAAATGAACGGTTCTGACTTTGCCACTTTGTTTGGTGACAGGACAGGTTCCCGCCAGAGACTGAAGGCTCATGGGAGAGGGAAAGCGTTTCCTGTCTTCGCCAAACTTGACCAGAAGACTGGGAGCTAAAAGCTGGCCAGCACCAGGTAAAGAAGCAAAGATATGCTGATCCGGATGTTGCAGAAAAAGTGACTGTAACTGGTCAAGGGTCTCTTGTTCATAGCGCAGTGCAAAAAAGACATTCAGCCAGCTGAAGAGCTTCTCGTTGATACGCTGGCACAAATGCAGGAGCTGATGTGGGATAAGTGGCGGTTAACTTATCATAACAAGTGACCCATTTACGGGTTGCGTATGTCGGTGCTGCTTGAGAAACTCTTGGAAGCCTTCATAGGTGGAGTTGCGCACATGCTCTGGCGTTGGATAGGTCAGAACCAGGTGGCAGGCAATCCGAGAAGGCCAGTTGCTGAAGACCTCAAGCAGCGCCGGATGGTAACGCAACAGGCAAGCGCGCAGACGGTTGGATAAGGCCACAGTCTCTTTGGTCCAGTATTGTGTGGCACTGCTGACCACTCGCATCTGCTGGAGTAATTCACTGCCAGGTGACCAAGGATAAAATCGATGGACATCGGTCCGCAACAAATCTGCTATCACATAGGCATCACTCTTATCATTATGCGCACCACTTTGACTATAGCGCTCCCGACTCTTGTTCACCACATTCGGCGGCACCACATAGACATTCTTGTACCCGCTCGACCAGAGATAATCAATCAGCAAATTATGCGCTGTTTCCAGTCCCACTGTCACTTCATCATGGCTCGCTCCTGTCTTCTTTCTCATTTCTTCAATTTGGCGAAATCCCTTCTGGCTATGCTCTATCTGCGCATAGCCCAGCGCTCGTCCTGTCTCATCCAACATCATCACATCATGTTTCTTTTCACTCCAGTCGATTCCCATTTTCACTTTCATCTTGGACCTCCTCTCCCGTATCGCCTGAGCTCCTCAACTTTGGACGCTGTTTTCCGTTTTCCTGTTATGGCACTCGAGGTGCTGCACGCTTTCGACGTTGCACGGCGTCGACCTGGCGGACTGTCCGGGAAGGGCGGTCGCACCGCGGGAAGAGGGCGGTCCTTTTTGCCAGGTCGAGAGTCCAATAAGTTTCGGCTTTCCTTGCTTTTGCCTTCCCTTATTTTATCTCCCTTTCCTATATTACCTAACAGGAAGAGGTCAAGAGCGGTTGGACACTAGAGACAATGTGTGATCTCTTCTGGGAAGGTCGGCTCTACTCTACACCTTCATGTTGAGCGGATTGGTGGGCTGTCTCGACAAAATGGATAATCGATAACTTCATCATGCAAGCTATAACGGTTTATCGTAGGTCCCGTCTCTGGCAGGACAAGCTCCAAGAATGCGCTCTCTATCAAGTGATATCCAGCGTACTTGATGCCTGTCTCACAGGGACAAGCTCCTTACGATTTTGCCCGTTCCCTACACCAGCGTGTACCTTCTGAAAAATGGTTTTGAGTCCAACTTTCATGCGCCAAGGTTTCATACAGCGGCTAATTTTCCTTCTAGTCTCGTACGCACGATGTTTAACTCTTCCTGCCCAAACTCATCCAAAGCAGCTAAAAAGACGGACAAAGGAATCCGAATCTGGAGCATTGGCTCAGCATTTCACGCTGCGAGCCAGACGAGTAGACCACCGATGCCCAGCAACACCCCCTGCGGTACACGCACAAAGAGTTCTGGACGGGGGATGGCAACGCCGAGAAACGCTCCAAATATGGCAATGAAGTGGACAGCGATGAACCTGGCTAATAGCTGCGTGCCAGGTGCGCCGTAGAGCAGACCAATCACGATGAGCGCCAAGGATGAACCACCGATGTCGAAACTCCCTACGTGCCAGAACCAACGCAAGTAGCGCTTGGTTATGTCGCCATCCCCAAGGAAAGAGGTAGGGAGAGAGTCTGTGTGCAGCGGACGGATGATGAAGCGCTCACCCAGAGTGATGTGGGCCAACGTGCCAATCAAGCCGAAAGAACCCAGCACGATCAAAAAAATATTCATGCGATTCTCTACTGTGGAGGGAACGCTGAGAATCCGAGGTTGCCCAACGTAATGGTGACCTGCACCGGTTCCTAGCGCCCGGGTTGCCACTCGTCATAAGACGGAACGGCCCCCACATCCTGGAGCCACTTGACGTCGTGGGCGCGCCAAATGTGCATCGTCGGGCTGTGCCCTGGATCTTCATCCAATGTTGCGACCCGCAAAATTACGTGTGCTTGCGCAGGACGTTCCGCAACGAGGTGCGTGCCGCATCCAGAGCAGAATCTTCGCAGCTTACCTGGGGAGGACTCAAACGAGGTCAGCTTTTCTTCGCCTTGCACCCACCGAAAGTGCTCTCTCTTCACGCCGGCCGTCGTCGCAAACGCGGCGGCATGTGCCTTGCGACAAGTCTTGCAATGGCAATGAGCAATTGGAAAATCCAAAGAGTCAATTTCATAGACGATATCGCCACAAAGGCAGCTTCCTTTCATAATTTTCTCCAAATCAAGTTAGGTGTGTCCATCGACCAAGATAAGCATCCTCCGGAAAACCTACTAGACAATTACCTTGTTCACCATTATACCATCTCGTGCATCACAAGATTGAACGTTAACCCATGTGCTACGCTCAGGTTTGACCATGCGGGATCCTTGATTCTCTCGGCAACCTGTGCGACGCACATTTGGCGGGCAGACATCTCTCAAAACAGATCAGCATAGATTTGATCTGTCATTGCTGTGTTATAATCCAAACGACACAATATCCTGTCACTGCCTGAAATTATTTATGATGAGCGTTGATGAGCGGACATATTGAGATCGAATCCGAACTGCGATGGCTAATTCGTATAGGTTTGCTGGCATCTCTCTGTATATTCCTTGCAGGCTCAGTAGATCCAAATTTGGCGTTTTTGGCTATTTTCAGTCGAGATTGCAGGGATTTTGGAGTCATTTATTCAGATTTCGGTTACAGAAAACAACCTATTTCATATCTGAAAATCGCCCAAATCTAACGCAAAAACTAGATATCGACCGGCAAATTTGTATTTATGTCAACTGTTTAGCCAGAATTCTCTCTCAAAACCTGAAATTTGGATCTACTGAGCCTGCAAACCCAGCCCGGAAACCAACGTTTTGGGCTATCTGATCGCCAACCGTTTGGGAACGGTTGGGACTCCTGAAACCGGTTTGGCGCCCGGTTCAATCACGGGGCGTGTGCTTGCCGCGGGTCAGCCGGTTTCCAATGCGACTGTCCTTGTGGCCGAACGCTCTGGCAAACCACACGTGGCGCAAACAGATGAGGATGGAGTCTATCTCATTGCAGACGTTCCGCCAGGGCAATATGTGCCAGCCGCCATTGCCCCAGGCTTTGCTGAAACGGCAGCTGAGGATGTTCTGGGCATTCCACGCTTAGTCACGGTACATTCACAGAAAATGGTCACGGCACCAATTTTGAACTTGGTTCCCCATATTCTCCAACCTTTGCCCAAACCGCTGCTTCCAACAGTGAATTTGGTGCAGACAGAAGTCTACACAAGTACTGCTCCTTATCCAGAAGGCGCAGCGGCGGAGGTCTTTGCTTATCGCTTTGAGCACAATGGCGAAGAGATCGATACGTTGCGCCTCTACTTGACGATGGATCGAACTCCAGAAGAATCGCTCCCCATTCTCTTTATGATCTATCCCACTCATGTTGATGCCTGGGAAACCGTAAGCGTGGCGTTCGCTTCGCAAGGTTATGGATTTGTGGCCATATCGCCAATTGCTGCACGTCAGACCGATGTCGATGCCCATGCACAGGATGCCTATATTGCGCTGGCATTGGCGCAGGAAGGGGCCCTGCATCCACAGTTGCAATACGATCCAGCTATCGTCCTTGGCGGGAGCTTTAGCAGTGCAATTCTCAATCGGATGCTGCGGGATACCCGAGATCGAGTGGCAGGATGGGTAACGGTAGGCGGAATTAGCAACGCGTTTGATAGCACAGCGGGATTTTATGAGGGTGCAATCCAAATACCAGTTGGTTACGAGCTTGCGATTCCTGCATTGGGGTTGCCAAACCTCTATCCCCTTGACTTCTTGCGCTATTCACCGGAATATGCTGCATCGGAACTGCCCCCAACGCTGATTATCCACACCGATGCCGATCTGATCATTCCCATTGAACACGCATATGAGATGGAAGCGGCCCTCCGCAAGGCAAACGTTCCCGTCGAAGTCTTCTACTACGAAGATGTAAGCCACTACCTCCAGATCGATGAAAATCTAACGGAGGCTGGCAAGGAAATGTTCCAACGGATCTTGGACTTTGCTGGACAACACATGACAACAAACTGAATCTTGTCAAAAAACCGGAATTAAATGAATTAAACACAGCCTTCCCCATCATCAGCTACTAACCACCATCACTCCTGAATTCCCACCAATTCAATCTCCTCAGCATGATGACAGCTAACAAACTGATTGGGAGCTGTTTCACGTAGCTCAGGTGTTTCTGTTTTGCAGATATCCGTTGCATAACGACAGCGGGGGTGGAAATAACAACCAGATGGTGGATTGGCCGGATCGGCAACATCACCTTCCAGGATAATGCGCTCGGATCGCAGACGCGGATCTGGTTTGGGTACAGCAGAGAGAAGGGCTTCGGTATAGGGATGCTGTGGTGTGCTAAAGAGCGTGTTCGTTTCGGCAATCTCAACAATTTTTCCTACATACATTACGGCCACACGGTCGCTCACATGCTTGACAACACTCAGATCATGGGCCACGAAAAGATAGGCCATGCCCAACTCTTCTTGCAGTTCCAACATCAAGTTGACAATTTGCGCCTGCACCGATACATCCAGCGCCGAAACCGGTTCATCAGCCACGATTAGTGCTGGATTGAGGGCCAAGGCGCGCGCAATACCAATCCGTTGCCGCTGGCCACCGCTAAAAGCATGGGGATAACGGTTCATGTATTCGGGGGGCAGCCCCACAAGTTCCAGCAATTCGGCAACACGTTCACGCCTGTTCTGTGCCGACCCGACGCGATTCACCAACATCGGCTCGCTAATAATATCGTGGACCGTCATACGCGGGTTGAGCGATGAGAAAGGGTCTTGAAAGATCATCTGCATCTGGCGGCGCAATGGCTTTAGTTGGCTCTTTGGTACGGTTGCTACATTGACTGCCGTTCCATTATTGCGAAAGATGATGTTGCCATCGGTCGGTGGGAGAGCGCGTAAAATGCAGCGCGATGTAGTGGTCTTGCCACAGCCGCTTTCACCGACAAGAGACAAGGTTTCGCCCTGATTGATCTGAAAGCTTACGTCGTCAACGGCACGTACATGTCCAACCACGCGTCGCAGCAGACCACGACGAATAGGAAAATATTTCTTTAGGTTATGAACTTGGAGTAACGATTCAGTGCTCAAGAGAAAATACGATTCAATTTCAATTGGAATCCGGGAAGGAGTGGTTCACCAGATAAGGTTTCGGGATTTTCTAAAGTTTCCAACGGCTCTCCTACTCGATATATCTCAACACGTCGATTGATGGGATCAATCAATCAACCAACCGAGTTGTGCACCGTTTGCCATATATTCAAGCATCTTCGTTTGTAATGGTTCCAAAAACTCATCTAAGGTTACAAGAAACGCTTTTAAATCTACAGTTAAGGCCGTCATAAGTCGTGAGTCCCCCAACTATGGGAGTGTGTCCCAAAGTGTGTGAATGCAGCCGATTCTCTGACTGAGTGGCGTCCATTTGCACACTTTGTGATACACATTCAACTACTGATACAAAAAACAGCTCACTTCTTGCGAATTCCCTTCTGGGCGTAGCGTTGGTTCATTGACATCACAGGTCCCTGGCATAAAGTCAGGACAACGTGGATGAAATGGACAACCCATAGGTCGGTTATAAGGATGAGGAATCGCACCACGAATCGTCTCGAGCTTTGTGCGCGGTTCGGCTAGAATGCTTGGGATAGAACGCAGCAAGGAGCGCGTGTAAGGGTGCTTTGGTGCATGAAAAATGTCATCCACTGGCCCTTGCTCAACGACGCGTCCCAGATACATGACCACCACAATATCTGCCATCTCGGCAATCACGCCCATGTCATGGGTAATCAGAATCACGGCCAGTCCACGCTCTTCTTGTAGCTCGCGCAGCAGATCGAGCACCTGAGCTTGGGTTGTCACATCGAGCGCTGTAGTGGGTTCATCGGCGATGAGAATGTCTGGATCGCTGGAGAGAGCCATGGCAATCATGACGCGCTGACGCAGACCACCACTCAGCTGAAACGAGTATTCATCGACGCGTCGTGCTGGTCGGGGAATTCCCACACGGCGTAGCAGCTCAATCGCCTCTTCGCGCGCTTCTCGGCGGGTAACATCTTTGTGGAGCCGAATGGCTTCAATGATCTGGTTGCCCACAGTATGAAAAGCGCTGAAGGAGGTCATTGGCTCCTGGAAAATCAAGGCGATCTCATCGCCGCGAATGGCACGCATCTGCTTGCTATCGGGCTTCAGCTTGGTCAGGTCAATTTCATCTACTTGACCACTCCCATTGTGCGTCTGCCTCAGCAAGATTTCGCCTTCCTCGATGCGCCCCCCCTCGTCCACAATTTGCAGAATCGACCGCGCCGTCACACTCTTGCCGCAGCCGCTTTCTCCTACAATGCCCAGCGTCTGTCCAGGATAGACATCAAAGCTGGCTCCATCGACGGCCTTGACGACCCCTTCGTCTTGGTGGAAGTAGGTTTTTAGGTTTTTGATGGAGAGGATCGGTGAGTTGTCAACAACTTGCATTGAGATCTATTCACTTTTGATTGTGTGTTCAATAAAGGACACCACATCATCAAGCGTTTTTTCTGTAGAGGGTATTGTTTCGCCAGTTGATGCGATATGTTTGTGGTCAGGGAACCCTCCCAAATCATGATGGTGAGGTGCATTATCCCAACCGATTATTAGTTGGTTACCGTGATTGAGCCAATAATAAC
The DNA here is from genome assembly GCA_019217005.1 of Chloroflexi bacterium TSY. The sequence continues at coordinate 36,828 of JAHBNG010000110.1, read as the reverse complement.
TGTAACGAAATAAAGATCCTTTTTGCCACCTTTCCGTAATGCGTAAAGTTGACCCGTCATCAAGCACGAGCACCAATCTCAACGTTTCATCGGTGGCACGAAGAAGCATGAAATCCTTAGTCAGATTTACATACCTTTGCTCGATTTCTTCTACTCGACTGCGAATATCAGGGTTCAATGAAGGTCAAATTCTTTTTTTGTGACGTTCAACAACAGACGGATTTGCTTAATTGTTATTTGCAAAGAATTAATCGTATCAGACCAATACTCCCATTCAATAAAATCTTCATGCATTTCATAATCCGCATCTGATGGTAGTCCTCGATTACTAAGCTGCTCCAAAGTTTGTCCATATTTTTGTTCAAAAGACTCTGTCTCTGCTATTGCAGCCTGAAGTTGACCTTCTAGGTAAGGCAGACGTAACAACGCTCCCTGATAGATTATGGACGCTAATTCACCCTCTGGGATTTGTGTTTTTTCAACAGTTTCGACGATTCCCGGCATGATTTACCTCTTACCCATACGGATCTGCGGCATCACGTAATCCATCTCCCAAAAAGTTAAATGCTAACACAGCCACAATCACCGGAATTGCTGGAATCAGTAGCCAAGGTGAAATGGCAACGGCCTGAATTTTCTGAGCATCTTTGAGCAATACACCCCAACTAACGGCTGGTGCACGCAACCCCAATCCGAGGAAACTAAGTGCCGTTTCTGCAATGATCATCGCTGGGAGTGCTAACGTTGTTGCGGCAATGATGTGGCTTAGGAAAGAGGGGACCATGTGCCGAAAGATGATGCGCAGTTGACCTGCTCCGGCTAACTCCGCTGCCGTAACGAAATCCTCCGATCGTAGCGATAAGAAACGCCCACGCACCACACGCGCCAAAGTCGTCCAACCAATCACTCCTAGAATGAGCGTGATAAAGAAGTAGACGCGTTCAATGGGCCATTCAGGAGGGACAGCCGCTGCCAAGGCCATCCACAGGGGAATGGTTGGTACAGAGCGGACAATTTCAATCAAACGCTGAATCGCATTGTCGACAACTCCCCCATACAGACCAGAAAGACCACCCAATAGAATTCCCAATACCAGACTCAAGGCAACCCCAACCAGTCCAATGGTCATCGAGATACGAGTTGCTCTCATCAGGCGCGAGAATAGATCGCGCCCCAATCCATCGGTACCAAGTAGGAAAATGCTCTCTTCAGCAGTGCCTTCTTCGACGCCGATTAGGTGAATATTCGTCTCAAACAATCCCAACAATTTGTATTCATATCCCTCGGCGAAAAGAATGAGCGGTATCTTCTTCTCCGGATCTGGTTTGTAGACCTTTTTGAAGGTTTTGGGGTCACGTTTGCCCGTAAAGCCAAAGACATGGGGACGAAACTCATCCCCATCCCAGAGCATTACGGGTTGCGGTGGCAGCAACAGGATTTCGGCATTGTCCTTGAGTGGATCCGAGTAGGCAAAAAAGTCAGCAAACAGAACAATCGTGTAGAAAAAGAGCAGCACAACCGCCGCCACCAACGCAAGTTTATGTCTGCGAAATCGCCACCACATTAATTGCCATTGTGTCGCCACCGAAATGCGGTCGGCAGCACTCTCCACCTCCACTTGAGGAGACTCAGGTTGTCTCGCACCAGACAAAGTTTCGACAGCTTCAGCCATTTGATTTTCCCAGTCTCAGTAGATCCAAATTTCAGGTTTAGAGAGAGAATTCTGGCTAAACAGTTGACATAAATACAAATTTGCCGGTCGATATCTAGTTTTTGCGTTAGATTTGGGCGATTTTCAGATATGAAATAGGTTGTTTTCTGTAACCGAAATCTGAATAAATGACTCCAAAATCCCTGCAATCTCGACTGAAAATAGCCAAAAACGCCAAATTTGGATCTACTGAGTCTAACTATTCGACGAGTTCATTGGGGTCGCCTCAATTAGCCCGTATCTTATAGTACACACATGTGCTTATTAACAATCTTCAAGTATCAATTCCCTATTCACAATTAATTGCTTCCTTCCATCCCAAACCGGATGCGGGGATCGATCCACATCAGAATCAAGTCAGAAACAAAGGTGCCAACCACCGTCAAGATCGATAAGAGCAATAAGATCGTGCCAGATAAAAAGAGATCCTGAGCAATAAGTGCTTTGAACAGCAATGGCCCCACCGTGGGCAGACTGAGCACAAGCGAAACAATAATGCTGCCAGAGACAATAAAGGGAAAGATGTAGCCCAACGTACTGGCAAAGGGGTTGAGCGCTGCCCGTACAGGATATTTCATGATCACGCGTGTTTCTGATAAACCCTTGGCTCGTGCTGTCACGACATAGGGTTTGCGCAATTCGTCAAGCAGGTTGGCACGCATAATCCGCACCACCTCGGCCATGCCCGCCATTCCCAAAATCACGGCTGGTAGAGGCAGATGCTTGAGCATATCCCAGATCTTCGGCCAACCCCACGGCTCTAAATTCATGCCGGGCGAAAAGAGTCCCCCAATCTGCTCTACATTGAGATATTTGAAGCTGACGTACAGTACCACCAGTGCCAACATAAAGTTGGGAATGGCAATCCCAATAAAGCCAATAAAGGTAAAAAAATAGTCCCCAATCGAGTATTGACGCACCGCTGAATAGATCCCAATCGGCAACGCTATGATCCAAATAAAAACGACCGCGGCCAGAGAGACAATCACCGTCAACGTCATTCGATCACCGATTACCTCACGCACTGGGCGATTATACTCCATCGCCATGCCAAAATTCCCTTTCAGCATCAGCCCCATCCACTTGTAATATTGAACATACATGGGGCGATCCAACCCGTACTGGATGCGTAGCGCTTGAGCTTCTTCGTTCGATAAGACCGTGCCCGTACTCATGAGACTGGCGATATATGAATCGACAAAGTCGCCAGGCGGCAGTTGAATGGCAATAAAGGAAATGACCGTTGCCGCCCAAATTGTGAGGATTCCGGCGAAGAGGCGACGGATGATGTATGTAACCATAGATTATTTATCCTGGCTATGTCTGATGTCCGTTCAAATTATCTTGCTCAGGGTTGATATCCACCTTGTCGTACACATCAACTAAGGGCAACTCGCATTCGATAGTGGGTAGATGGATCGTTTCACCTAGCTTGGTGGCTTCTGACAAGAGCCACTGTCCATCTGATTGACGAACGTAATGCTCGATATGATGGCTATCTTGTGCAATCAAAACATACTCCGTTAATGACTCAATTGTGCGGTAATGCTGGAACTTTTCCCCCCGATCGTAGTTTTCTGTGGAATCGGAGAGAACCTCGATGAGAATAGCAGGGTTAAGCAAGATATCCCGTTCAAGATCATCCAATAGCGGTTTGTCACTGACGACCACAACATCAGGATACGTGTATAAGCCTGTAGCAGGAATTTTCACACGCATATCGCTGGGATAGGCTCGACCGGAACGTCCGCGTAACTGACCAATCAATATAAAAAGAACATTGCTTACAATCATATTGTGTTCTTCACTCGCACCTGCCGTCTCAATCATCCGTCCTTCCAAGTATTCGTGCTTGGTCTCGCTTTTGCGTTCGAGTTCCAAATATTCTTGGGGCGAAATACGTTCTGCTACGGCACTCATCGTTCATCCTCCATATCAGACCCAATCACATCCTCTAACGATATGCCCAGGCTGTCCACAATCCGTCGGAATACATCCATAGAGCCACTGCGCTTTCCTGACTCGAGCTGCGATAAATAGGGCTTACGTAAATAGATTCCGCCTCGTGAACCAATTCTCAAAACCAGAATTTAGCACAAAGCTAACAACTGTGCAAACATCAAAAAAACAAAAGGGCGAGAAAGCGACTGGCCTCCAGTCACCCTCTCACCCTGTCATCCTCTCACTTTCTCACAAAACTACTCAGCATCTGTAAAGTAGAAAGTTGACGGTCGCGAGATATTCGGTGTCTGACCAGCCTGAATGTTAAACTGACGACTTGGGAGGTTGCCCATATTGGTCTTGGCAACGCGAACACCCATAAATGCACCCGACTGACCCACCGTACCAATGGACCAGACTTCGTCGGTGATGATCTGCCAAATTTCTTGTCCGATGGTAATACGCTCTTCCGGCGTAGCCTTCAACCCAGTGCTGAAGAGATCAAGAACTTTGAGTACGTTTTCATCTGTTGGTTCGACACCGGACTCACCGCCAGTGGAATACCATGTACCATAACCAGAACCGGTTCCACAGCCTGGGCAAACGGGCAAGGCATGGAAGGGATAAAGGAACAACTCATCAGTACCATCGTTCTGCCAAAGGAACATCTGCAGCTCGTTGGACGAGTTTCTCGTCGAGATTAGACCTCTTTCCCCTTCAAGCACATTGAGGAAGATACCGATCTCGGCCCAGTCGTCCCTGACCAACTCGGCCAGCTTGGTGAATTCAATGAAAGCTGGAATGGGATTCATTTCAAGGACCAGACGCTCTCCATTATCGGTACGGAGACGGTAGCCTTCGTCATCCTTTTCCGTTAAGCCAATGGAGTCGAGCAACTCGTTTGCCTGCTCCACATCCAGCATTGACCAGAGGTCGCGGTACTCATCACCAGGGTTAAAGGGTGAGCTTTCAGCCACAACGGCAGAACCTTCAGTCCCAATCCCCAGGAAAATGATCTCGTTGATCGATGCACGATCAATACCCAACGAAAGCGCACGTCGGAAGTCAACATTCATCAACCATTTGGCAATTTCTTCGTCACCTCGGTAGCTCTGGTTGATCTGAATCACGCCATCGGCACCGTGTTGGGCCGGATCTAGGCTAACCGTGTATCCTTCGGCCTCAGCGTTCTCAAGCAACACTGGCAGGTTGGCCAAGGCAATGTGACGGGCCTGATAGTCATACTCACCAGCAATGGCGCGCAGGTTGAGTACTTCTGGATCTTCAGCCAATGTCATGGAGATGCGATCAATGTAGGGAAGTTGGTTGCCAGCGGTGTCAACACCGTAGTAATAAGGGTTGCGGACGAGAACCCAGTTGTCGGTTGTAATTGGATTTTCTGTCATCCAGGGTGTCAACACGGGCAGATCTGGATTGCGTTGCCAGGTGTTCTTATCTTTGAAGAGGATAACCCAGTTATCGAAACCTGCTTCATCCACCATCGCCTGTAACTCGTCAGCATCGGCAAAGTCGGCATGGAATTGCTCTAAGTAGTGCACTGGGGCATAACCACCAAAGACGTTGACTGAAGAACCGAGCACCTCTAAAAAGAGACTATTTTCAAACTCAAAGGTGAAGCGCAGTGTGAAGTCATCAACGGCTTCTAAGTTCGCTCCCTCGTCAATGTTGAAGAAGGGTGAGCGAACCGGAACCAACTCTTCATTCTGATACATGTTCTCAAACCAGAACATGACATCAGCAGTGGTAAAGGGCGTTCCATCCGACCACTTGACGCCTTCGCGTAAGTGAACAATGATCTCTTTGCCTCCATCGTTGACTTCCCAGCTCTTGGCCAGATTGGGAACCACTTCGGGAAAGCTTTCCGAATTCCAGAAGACGAAACGATCACCGCCAGCCACGCGGTGACCGTTCTGACCATCAGCTGGTCCAAGGAAGCCACGACGCCAGGTGCCGCCATATTTGCCAATCTCGTGAACCGGTTCGATGACCAACAGATTTTCAACGGGCGGGAGCCGTTCGAATTTCACCAGCAGCCACCATTTCGGCCAACATGGGCGCTTCGTTTAGCTCTGTGGGAAAGGCGGCCTCATCCGTAATAATTTGGGGGCCTTCGATGTCCCCAATCAGAGTCGAGCCGAGAGCTTCCTCTTCTTCTCCGGCATCGTCAGCTCCGTCATCACTACTTTCCTCGGCGGGTGCTTCTGTCGCTTCGGCTGCGGGCTCTCCATCATCAGCAGCCGGTGCCGCATCACCGCCGCCACAGGCAGCGAGCACCATTGCGAGGATGAGGAGCAGACTCGTCAGCAGCATTAAAGTTGAGCGATTCTTATGTCGTAACATGCGATCCATTCTCCTTCGATCTGGGCTTATGTTCCAAAAAGCGATTTTGAACCTGATTCACGGTCTGATATAGGGTCACTCGCTCATCGTGAACATGAGCATCATTCGGTTGTCATACCAATAGTGGTTGTGGAGGCCATGAATGTGCACCGAATATTTCCGAACAGCACATACGCCACCAGTGGCGAATGCAATTGCCGGTTTCTGTGTCGGTCACGAGGTCGAATATACAAACAGGGTATAAATTGAACAGTACCATACCCCTGTCGCTCGTGTCAAAATCTCACCCAGAACTACTAACACGACCAAAGACGTACCCCACGATGGCTGATAGAATTGAGATTGCGCCATCCTCTTTAATGCCTTCACCCAAGGCCAGAATCAGCACGGATGCAATGATAAATGTCAGAAAGACACCTTCGCGCACCATCGAAACCCGTGCTCGCTCCAGCGCATAGGCTTCTTTTGCTTCTTCGCTGTCATCAGCCTGCACTTTGGGTGTTGCGATTGCACCGACATATGTCAAAACAAACAGAGCTGCAGCCACAAGCAGGCCCACCAGAATGCTCAGGGTATTTGTGTTCCCAGCAAAGAGACCTCGCCCAAAACTATCCTCTACAACCGAAGGTGGCTCGATGGTCAATAGAGTGCTATTACTCACCGGCTCCTGCTCTTGACTGAAAAGCGAGACTAGATGTTGGATCGTCGTCGTGGCTTCCGGCATCTCATTTTTCAACCGAACATCATACGTAAAAGTCGTCTCTGTTCCCGGAGCAACTGGCTCTGACAGGGACCATTTCAGAGCATCACCGTCATCCACCGCTGTGCTTGGCGTTATATTGGCGAGGTTGCTCACTAACCCCTCCGCATAATCAGCCACAATGATCACATCAGACGCGGGAGCCGTTCCCTGATTCTGATATGTAACCTTATAGCGCAATGTATCACCTGGATCCGCTTTACCATTGCTGTTTAGATCTTGGATCAAGTCAGCAACGCTTTCCGTATCAATCTTGAGGATCGGCGCGGCAGTGATCCGCAGGCTATGTTCACTGGATTGCACAGACACATCCTCGTGGCTGATTGTAACATTGTTGGCTACATTGGATTCACCCGCAGGAAACACTTTGGCCAAAGTTGCTTGATAGGACAACAAGCCTTCGCTTTCGGGCTCGATCTCTGCAAGTCGCCATCGAATACCATTGCCCTCTTCAATTCCATCGCCAATGACATGATCGACAGTTCTGACGAGAGAGCTATCGTAAGAGGTTGCAATCTCAACATTGCTCGCGCTCGCGTTTCCTCGGTTGGCATAGGTAATTTGATAGCCAACTGTGTCTCCAGGGTCGATTTCACCGTTGCTATTCAAATCGTTGATCAGACCCGGCACTTTACCGATCGAGACTTCGAGTATGGGTTGAGCCGTCACAACAAGCGTTTGTTCAGCAGTGATCGGCTCTTCGTCGCGATGGCGCAGTGTTCCCGCTGTCCGTACGGTGGTATCGCCGGCAGGAAAACGAGGATTCAAAATGATATCAAACGTGAAGGTTTCCGTGCCGCCCGGTTCAATCTCGTTGAGCATCCATGTTACTTCGCCCGCTCCAATCTGCCCATTCCGATCTGCATTAATAGCATTAGTCGCCATTGATTCATCGTAATCCCCAATCAATTGGACATTCAGCGCCGCCGCATTTCCCCGGTTGCGTATACTGAATTGAGCCTGTATCGTGTCTCCTGGATCGGCAATTCCATTATTGTTTGCATCCAGTATTGGGGTTGGACTATGTGTAACAGAAAATTCTAGTTCAGGCGCAATGGAGACAGTCAAGGAAGTTTCAGCTGTTGTTGCTGTTGTGTCGGCGCTGGCAACGCTGGTACTCTGGATCACATTCACCGTTCCCATGGGAAAGAGAGTGGTCAGCGTTGCATCGTAACTGAATTGTATAGATTCATCAGGGGCAAGTGCATCGACCAGCCATTTCACCAAGTTATCGTCCGACTCACCAGCTCCATCAATATTGGCAACGCTTTCGATATGCGTCTCATCAAAATGGCTTGTCACGATCACATTTTGAGCCGCAGCATTTCCCTGGTTTTTGACCTCAACTAAATATCGCAACGTATCGCCTGGCCCCGCTGCGCCATTGCCGTCTAAATCCCGAATAAGTTCCATTGCAGCAGCCGTTGTCACTTGCGTCGTTCCAGGCGGAAAAGCTCCTGACAGAAGAACATCAACCTGTTGTGTAACATTGCCACCGGGGGGAATCAACTCAATTGACCATAGAACTTCACTATCGCCCACAGCGTCATTGTCTCCTATTTGATGAATCGGGCGAACGAGTGCTTCATCATAGTCAAAGATCAAAGTTAGAGCCGCCATCGTGATTGGCGCCGTGTTGGATAGTGCGATGGAGTAGCGGATTGTATCACCTGGGCTGGCATCGCCATCACCATCCGAATCGAGGATCAATTCATGGGTCATTGACAAATCGATACTCGCCAAAGAACCTGATTCGGTCGCGTCCACATCAGTGAGATTCGCGGAATCAGATTCTTGGCGAAGTGGGCTCTTTGAACTGCTGGCAATTGCCGGATCGGCCGTATAAATAACACCAATCCATAAAGCCGAAAGGATCAAGAGATAAGGAAGGGAATAATTGAGTCTCATGTCGCTCCTTTTTTTAAGGTATGATTCGACGACTCGGCGATGCTTCGCCTTACACCGGTGGATGTTGCAAAATTGAAAGGTTATCGTGTTGAAAGGGTTCAAGATGATCAGTTGCCCTCTTCAACATTATTAAAAGTCTTAAGAGAAGGAAGGAGGAGAGTATCGTTTATGCTCGTGGCTTGCCCAAAATAGAACAGCGAAAGCTAGAATGGTTAAAACAGTTAAGGCAATTAATTTGTAGATTCGATCATCTAAGACTAACGTCAATGTTCCCCAAAGTGCACAGAATCCCCAATAACCAATAACAATCGTCCGTTCGCTCAATCCCTGATCGATCAGACGATAATGGAGATGATCGCGTCCATCTTGTGCTGGAGAATCTCCTCTGCGCCGCCGTTGAATAATCAGCCATGCCACGTCCAACGCTGGCAGACCCAGCACAAGCATGACGGTTGCAAGTCGTGCTCCACCAATGATGCCCAAGGCCGCAATCGTAAAGCCAAGAAAATAACTACCCGAGCTACCCATAAAAATTCTGGCAGGGACAAAGTTAAAGAGCAAAAAGCCGAGAGCCGCACCAAGCAAAGCAATCGGCAACATTGCCACGCTTAACTGTGGGGGCTGCATCACAAATATCATGTGAACGGCAAGGATGATGCATAAGATTGCCGTTACACCTGAGACCAGACCACTGAGTCCGTCCAGCCAATTGATGGTGTTCATCATGCCCATAAACCAAAACATTGTGATAGGAATGACGATCCACCAAGGTAGACCATCAACACCGCCCAGAAATCCCTCTCCCAATGGGTTATTGACGTGTTTGATAAAGATGAGGCTGTTTATAGCAATCAAACTGGCGGCGAAATGCACGAGAAACTGCACACGACTAGATAGATCATACCAATCATCGAGGAAACCAAAAACGACACAGAAGGTTGCACCGATGAGCAGTCCTGCGAGACGAATGATTTCATTGGGATCGTTGCGAGGCGGAAACCAGCTTGCTAAATCTGGCCAAAGCCAAGGAATAACGAGCGTCGACAGCACAGTTAGAACAAATGCAGCATACAACGCCAACCCACCGGTTCGCGGAATGACACCAAGATGTTGCCGTCGTCCGCCCGGTCGATCTGCTAGCCCCAACCGCCGACCAACCGCCCCGGCTAGCGGTGTGAGGAACAAAGCTAAAAATAGTGAGCAAAAAAGAAGTAGAAGGAAGACCATTTAGGGTCGCATCGTACCCAACATGTGCGGGAAGGGAATCGTCTCGCGGACATGATCTAACCCACAAATCCAAGCCACCGTTCGCTCGACGCCAAGCCCAAAACCACTATGCACAATTGAACCAAACTTGCGCAGATCGATGTACCAATCGTAAGCATCCTCAGGTAATTCATGTGCTCGAATTGCAGCCAGCAGCTTGTCTGGATCACTCATGCGTTCGCTGCCGCCAATAATTTCGCCATACCCTTCCGGTGCCAGCAGATCAACGCTACGACAGACTTCACCGCGATCCGGATCTGGTTCCATATAAAAGGCTTTAACCGCCGTTGGATAATGGTGAACAAAGACAGGTTTCTCAAATTGGGCAGCAAGATAGGTTTCGTGGGGACTGCCAAAGTCGCTACCCCACTCAATTGGAGGAACTGCGTCTGAATAGCCAGGCACCAGCTCTCCCGCTTCTGCAGCCGCATTAATCATCTGAACCGCATCATCATAGTGAATACGAGGAAATGGCGGCTGAACATTTTTAAGCAATGTGAGATCACGTTCAAGAATTTCAAGCTCTGCTGCATGCCCCTCCAAACAGCACTGCACAATATAGCTGACAAATTGCTCTTCGATCTCCATCAATTGATCTAAATCACAGAAAGCTATTTCGGGCTCAACCATCCAAAATTCTTGTAAATGTCGTCTGGTTTTGCTCTTTTCTGCACGAAATGTAGGCCCAAAGCAATAGACCTTCCCAAATGCAAAGATATTGGCCTCGTTATAGAGTTGACCGGTTTGAGCAAGATATGCGGGCTCGCCATGAAAATCGATCTCAAAGAGCGTTGTGGTGCCTTCCGCGGCCGATGGTGTAATGACGGGTGTATCGACATTGAGGAAGCCATGATTGTCAAGCCACTCTCGAATCGCACGCACAATAGTGGCACGAAGACGCATCGTGGCCCATTGGCGATTCGACCGCAGCCAGAGATGGCGATTCTGCATCAAAAAGTCGATCCCATGATCTTTGGGCGAGATAGGATAAGAATCCGCGATCTGAAATACTTCCAATGACTGGACATCCAATTCAAATCCACCTGGCACCCCAGGTGCACGCTCTTCGGCTCGCACTTCACCCATCACAGAGAGACAACTCTCCTGAGTCAGCTCTTTGGCCTGCGCAAAATCCTTCTCGCTCACATTCTTCTTGAAGACCACGGCCTGACAGATGCCACTTCCATCACGCATCTGCAAAAACTGCAAACGCCCCTTGCCAGTCTTATTATAAAGCCATCCCTGCAGGGTAACAACCTCGCCCACATGCTCCTTCAGATCTTCGATTCTCACAATGGAGGTCACGATATTACTCCCATCTATACTTATACCAATATCGCTAATAGACAAAACACATAGTGGCTGTCCGGTAAGTGATGCGTCATGAGCGAACGCTCGTTGCTCAGGCTACAACTGGATAGTCAACGAAGCATGTCACTTAGCCCACAGCCACGACCGACAAAACACATAGTGGCTGTCCGGTAAGTGATGCATCATGAGCGAATGCTCGCTGCTCAGGCTACAACTGGATAGTCAACGAAGCATGTCACTTAACCCACAGCCACGACCGACAAAACACATAGTGGCTGTCCGGTAAGTGATGCATCATGAGCGAACGCTCGCTGCTCAGGCTACAACTGGATAGTCAACGAAGCATGTCACTTAGCCCACAGCCACGACCGACAAAACACATAGTGGCTGTCCGGTAAGTGATGCATCATGAGCGAACGCTCGCTGCTCAGGCTACAACTGGATAGTCAACGAAGCATGTCACTTAGCCCACAGCCACGACCGACAAAACACATAGAAGTCGTACAATGGGAGAAGGCGTTCTCGAATGCCGTCCGCTCACATGCGAGAACGCCTTGCCAAAGGAAAGGTGCGCTCACTCCACGTTGTTTGTACGGGGTTTATCTGGTTTGTCTATCGGTTTTTCGCGTCCAGATGGCTCATCCACTTTCCGATCGATTCTAGAATCCCCTCCCTCATCCGCTGTCTCGTCCATCGTCAAGCCCCAATTCCATTCCAGTTTTGGACGCCGCTCTGGATCCTGCTCTAAAATCGTGCCGACAATGTCAGATAGGTCAATATTGTAATCGTCAATCGTGCGGCTTGGCTTATTAAAGTGATCGGATCGAAACTCGTAACCACCGTTGCTGAAATTAGGTCGTACAACGTGTGTATAGACAAACACGGAAGATGGCGGTTTATACTCTTTCTGGATGTCATCAAGAATTGAGCGTTCCGATAGAGTGGGCGCTGAACTTCGCTCGCGACGACGGTCTCGCCGTCTGCGGCGTTTCTGACGAACGCGGCTATTGCGGCTCTGTCGCGTCGATTCTGGATTATTATTGCGGCGCGACGAACTCGAGCTTTCAGATGAGGATTTTTTCTCACTACTCGAGTCTGTATTCTTTTTCCAGCGAAAGTAGCGACGCCTTTTGGCTGCCTCTTGACCCTTGCCTGATTGGCGTGCACCTGAAGTAGACACACCTGATTGGCGTGAGCCAGAATGTTGCGAGCTTGAACGACGTGTACTAGCTCGGCGCGACCGAGCTGGTTTTTGCTCTGACATAAATCAATATCCTCGCCAAAAGTAATGACAATCAAATATACCGCACGAGCTCATAAATTCAGAATAGCTTCGAGCACTTTTCGTCGGATGGAGACGACAAATTTATTTTAAATTTATGGTCGTGCTCAGTATAACCTACTCATCGATGTCATTCTTGGGTAAACCAAGGCTTGTTCCTTCAAATACTAAGGACAAACTTTGAGTGGAACGAGAGAAATCTATCAATGAGTGATTGAATCAAACCTTAGGGAACTAAATAACTATGCACCAAGTTTCCTTCGGCGTTAACCAACCGAACGATTGTCTTGGGTGACCAAATTGATGCCGTCTGTCCCCAATATAGGTCGATACTGGAGTTTGTCCCTGGTTGGCTATGGACGCGAACGCTGCCACCGGGAAAAATCGGTAAGTTTCCAAACTGATACACGGGACTCCCCTCACTTGCCAACGTCCAACCTTGTAGATTGAATGGAGTGTTACTCTCATTGACAATCAGAACTGACTCGCTTTCGAGAACACCCACATTGTCAATAGCTGCAATCTGAACACCTTCTTGCACTTGCTGTGACGATTGGGATTGCCCGCTGCCTGCTTCGCCAGATGATTCGATTGAATCAGATGGAATCCCCCCTGGAATCACAAGCTGTTGACCAGAAAAGATGCGATCCGGATTGCTTAGATTGTTGGCCTCCATGATCGCATCGAGCGTTACATTGTATTTGGCAGCGATTGACGACAGGATATCGCCTGCCTGAACGATATAGGTCGTACCTTCTGCAGTTGGTTGACTAAGAGGCTGATTGACAATCGAGTTTATATTGCTATTTGGATCGTTCGCCTCCGTTACGGGCGTTGGTAGTCTATCGACAGCCCCAGGTAGAGGTGTTGTGGCAATCAGAGGCTGCATCTGCTGCGAAACCTGAACCAATAGCTCTTCCGGTGCTGGCCGTCGTCTTTCCACTGCCCAAACAACAGCTAATGCGATGACCAAACTAACAACAGCATTCACCAAAACCAGAAACGCCAGTTGCCGACGGTTCATAATCGTTTACGTACCCAAAAGAGTTTCAGGCTCATCGATGCAAAGAGTGAAATCCAGCATGTGTCCCATCGTTCAGGCGACTTTGATTCACTCCTTCGGCTGATGAGCAAAGTTTAATCGTCGAACTCAATTGTGTGCTCGGAGGAGCCTCGCTGCCAGTGACCAGTTGAATTCCCAATGCTCCACGATGAGCGGATATGTATCTTACGTCGAGATTTGCGTGTCAGATGCTCGTCCTGTGCTTGGTGAGGCTGAGGCTGTGTCGAAGAATTTATTGTCGACGGACGATTCTGTTCCTGTTCCATTTGATGGAGACGATACTGGATCAATTTCCACCCAGCACGAATAGCCAAGCTTGCCGCACCAGCTAAAACGGGCAAAGCTGCTTTGCCAAACGAGATGGGCAGATTGCTCTTTGGCGCAGGTAGGCCCGCTTCCATATCATAACCACAGGCCCCACAGTGACGGGTGTCCATTTCACCCTGTTCTCCACACTCGGGACAAATTCGATAGACAGTGCTCATTCTAGATCTCCCTGCTCTATTTCATACGAACGTTCATCAGATCGTATGCTTGCGCAATTTCGTCCGCTAGACGATATGTTTGTAGCGCAAGTGTATCATTGCTAGACTTGCAAAGTCAATCTATGGACATGCGACATAATTCATGTTGCACGCTCAACCAAGTTAGTAGCCTCAGTAGATCCAAATTTCAGGTTTTGAGAGAGAATTCTGGCTAAACAGTTGACATAAATACAAATTTGCCGGTCGATATCTAGTTTTTGCGTTAGATTTGGGCGATTTTCAGATATGAAATAGGTTGTTTTCTGTAACCGAAATCTGAATAAATGACTCCAAAATCCCTGCAATCTCGACTGAAAATAGCCAAAAACGCCAAATTTGGATCTACTGAGCCTACTATTCGTAGGTCCCGTCTCCGGCGGGACAGGTGTACTATTTTATGAGATCGACACCTGAGCTGTTCGGTTCATTCGCGACCCCCGTTTGGCCTACATCTCTCCCGTATCAGCGTCTGCGAGTGGTCGCGATGTAGCCGATTTCTAGAGGTGTCGATGTCATAGAACAATACACAGGTGAATAGTTCGGACACCGCGTGATCCCTGCTGCTTGAAGACACCGTGTCCCTTCGGCCTGAGGCGGCAACAATGTCCTCGAACACGGAGGGGTCACACAGCCAGCGGACCATACAACGGGCATCTAGAGAACGCTCTCTTTCAAGTGAAGATCCAGAGGACTTGCGATCCGTCACCTCAGAGAAGTGACCAACCAGCGACTCGAGTGTCTAGAAAATCTTTAGCGTATAAACAATGGTAAAAATACTGATTTCTGAGAGGAGTCAAATACCCCAACCGTCCCAAACTGCCGAAGCTCGGCGTGTAAGGTTCGCTGTTGGACATTGTTTGTGGTGGGCAGTTGATGCCATTGACTCTGCGCTGGATCCCAGTAGTAAATCGCTAACCCCCTCTCTGGCTCACTTTGTCCGTTCACCTCATCATAGCCAATTGTAACCTCTATCGGTTTCAATAACTCCGCGGAATCAGACTGATCGTTTGGTGATGCAATGATCAGCACTGGCCCGGCGAGGCTCAACGTTTCTGAGATTGGAGGGAGATTCGTGATCGATTGCACGACAATTGTCGTCGTTTCGGCTACGGCACCGGCGGGAATCTCCACGCGCACTTCATCTTCCCCGGCTGTTGTGGTGATCGTTTCACTTTGCTCAGGGGACACCTGCACAGCCGTCGGCGCAACAGGTGGAATGACAACTGTGCCTGGGTTTGGCGAGTTGGGTGTCGGTGTTGCAGTTGGTTCGGGTGCTGTTCCCCCAACGCGAACGGTCGTCAGCGGATCCCCCAGCAGCAGATAGCTATACCGTAGACTTTGACAACAGCCTTGTGTACTAAATAGGGAGAAGTAACCAGCCTGAGTAAGCTCTCCAAGTCTGGCCGTATGGGTGGCCAAAGTGTCTCATGAAATCCCTTCTGCAATGCATCCTGTCCGTGCATGACGGCTAAACCCGCCCCAAACGGCCACAGCCCCACCATTGGCGTGGCGCAACAAACCTCATCGATTGTGGTGCCTGTCGTTGAAACCCAGCTGAACTGTGACGTGCGGGACGTCATTTGTAAGCTGATGAAGAGCCGATCTCTGTTGGTCAGGTCTAGAACATCATTGAAACCCAAGAGCCAACCTTTTGGCAGTTCGAACTCGGTTACGGCGAATTGGAAATGATTCGCGTGTCCCGTCATGGTCACCAGCCCTGCACCTGCCGAGAGTAAGTCGAACGTCTTCGTGCGAGCCAGAACGGGGTCCGGTTCACGCCAGGGCTCGATCACGCCACCCGGTCGTGGATCGTAATACATGCGCTTTACGCGAACCGAGGCTGACATCCAGTCATTGATGATTTCATCAGATGCGGCGGCAAAATCACCGACAGTTTCAACCGTGCCATTTGAACGAATGTAGTCGTCGGCGATAAAAACGGCTGTGTTGCGCCACTCTGCATCCTCATCCGCGGCCGTCTCGTAGCGCACGATCTTATCGACCACATCTCTCAATTGCGCTTCGGTCTGGACAGAGAGACGTCCTATCCAGATGTCAATCAGAAATTTTTCATCCAATAGAGGATCGTCACCGTCCAATTGGGCATAGCAGTTTTGGCACGCTGTCTCACCTATCCAAGGGTCAACAAAGGCTAAATAGGGTGGAATAATGTTGCGGTTGAAGTGACCATCGAGTTGACCAAGATAATTATGCGGATCTGTCGTGCTATCACCCACGAGCGTCGCGGCAATCAGCCCCGGATTCCACCTCTTTTTGGCGAAACGAAGGAAATTACGAATCGCATCTGGTGAGACGGCGCCGTAGCTCCACGCGTTGTAGATATCAGCGACATCCACCACCTTGACCGTGTAACCTTGAGATTGGCGTAATGCAACCAAAGGCATCAATTCATCTATAAAATGGGCTGGCGCAATGTAGACTGCATCCGCCCCGGTGTCCTCAGGAAAGTGAACGGGGGTATGGGACTCAAGAGTGGGGACATGTTCAGTGCCAGGTCCCGCCAATAGATAATCGTGTGCATCAGGACCATCTTCGAAGGAAAAGTTTGCTCCTGTTGGAATCGGCAAGATGATGGGTGATAAAGGATTCGTTACATCATAAAGGGTGCGTACTTCTGGGGTATTGGACAATTGATACTGCCAGATGCCTGCCACCCCAGAAAATGCGGCACCCATACTGCCAAAGTCCAGCAGCACCGGTTGCTGCCACTGAACTTTGTCCAGACAAACCGAGTTGGGTGTATTACTTGAAAGGAGCGTTAGTGAGATCTGTTGTGCATGAGACTGGGTTGAAGTTTCAAACTGCCAACTCTCGTAGAAACTGTAGCTGTTCCATCTGTGGGTCTGGCGATACCCGCCCACATTGATTTCTAACTCGTGGCTTCGACCGTACGCGCCCGCACCAGTGAGAGTAAAAACAGAAGTGAGAGGACTATCAGTTGCCAGGGGCAGAATGTTGTTGAACGTGATGGTATGGGTTTGAATAATTTTGACCGGAAAGTTGTCTTCAGCCCTTGGCAAGCATTGAGAATACCAGTGATCATCGTCGATGCCGGGCATCTGAGATTTATAAATCTGATAATCTTGCCAGATGCCATGCTCAAACGCTGTCGTTCGAAGCGGGGCGTTTTGTGGCAACGTCGAACGTATTGACATACGTTTACCTGGACTATCACCAATCGAGAGCCAGTAGACGTCCTCCTTGTTCCAGCGGTCGCCAGGGGTTTGGGCGTAAAAGCGCATTTCTTCATCAGCATCGAGCCGACCATTTTGATTGTCATCATTGACGGAAAGTGCTGTCTCCTGTCCAAAGTAGAAGAGTTGCAGCATCCCGGGGTTTAGTGTGGCAAGGTCAAATCCAACGTCTGCCAGCATCTGGCCGGAGATGACCTGAATGCCGCTCTTGGATACGCTGATCTTGATCGCTACATGTGCAGCTTGTTGATTGGGTGGCATCAGGGAGTCAGCTGGTGTTGCGTTGGCTGATAAAGGCAACCGAACGGCCCCCAAAGAGATTAGACCGAGTAAGAGACCGGAAAAGCCAAAGAGAAAAAATCGAAAGCGTATCGAGCGGTTCGTGAATTGAGGGTAGAGAGGGAAATAAGGCATGTTGAGGTTGCTCCATAGAGTTCACTTATCATCGCACGCGGTAGCGCACATACATTTCCATCTTCGGATCATCCGATTGGAGCACAAAGCTGGCAGGCGGACCGACAGGCTGTCTGCCGCCATCCACAAGCTGAACTGTCCATTTTCCGACCGGATTGAGAGTGGGATGACTGATTGTTGTATACGCTTCTTTTAGATTGTAGATTTTGTTTTCGGGGTGATTGGGAAAGGCAGGTTTGGTCGTGCCAAGTGGAATGGAAGAGGAACGGGTGTTTGTCCCAACTTCCTGCCCCTCCTTGGTTACGCTGAGAAAGTAGCCATCGAGTGCACGCCCGTCTTCGTGGATCCAGGCGTAGATAACGGCGGCATTGGCTTCGGTATGCTTAGTAATCATTTCAAGTTCGAATTTCCACTGTGGCTCGACGGTGGCGACAATGAGGGGTGGGGTTGACGTGGGAGCGGTGGTTGGAACAGGCGGTGGCAGGATATCAGTTGCGACTGCGACAGTATCAAGAGGACCAGTCGCTGTCACATAGTCAACGTGAAGCCAACCAAGTCGGTTCAATATACAACAGACCTGCCACCATCTATGGTCGGGACTCCGTGCGATGATCTCAATACTCTGTCCCCGTGAAACCTGGCTACGCACAGGATAGCTGCGTCCTGGTCCTGTGCGTACGTTTAAGAGTTCGGTTCTGACTGTTAGTGTCGGTTCTTTCTGAGAGGCAACATGCAGAGTTGACTCATTCAATGCCATCTTACTCGTCTGAATGGCACCGGGTTGGTTTGCAGTCGATTGCGCGCCCTCGCCAATCTGGACTTGAGCGCTTCCCTCACCGACCACGTTGGCAACAACTTCATTGTTGTCAGGCAGGCGTACATGGGCCTGTGCATCCCCCGCTATCGTTAGAGCCGATACCTCGACGTTGCCATCCTCTGTCGTTCGAGCTTGGGCCTGACCAATCTCATCTACATTCACCATGACCCGCGCATTGTTCACACCGATCGTGTGGGCACTGACTTGCGAGCCATTGTCGGATGTAGTGAGTTTCGCCTGTACCTCAATCTGCACAGGGGCGGTCAGCGGCACATCCTCCAAAGATGCGGATAGATCTGCCGACGGGGAATCAAGCAGTTTCGCTGTGGCGGAAGAAGCCTGAAATGGAGCATCTGACCATGAACCAATAGTAATGCCTGTGGTAAAGCTGGCCAAGACAAGCACAACCCCAAAAAAGATGATAACAGGACGCATAATGGATTAGTCCTTCTATATCTATAGATTGAGAACCTTCACGAAAGACGTGTCGAGAGGATCAAATTGCATTAATAATGAGCAGGAATCTCTGAACCTGAGAGACCAGAGTGCAAAGAGAGAACTGTGTACTTTGGCTGGCCAAAACCTCTCTCAGTTTAATTTCTTGGAGATACTCAGTGAGGTCTTCAATGAGGATAACAGGTACCAAATATCTTGAGATATGGTGGGCAATCTAGCGGGGAAACGAGCCGATGCTGACTTCGAGAGAGGAAACGGAGATTCTGGAAACAAGGTTGCTTATCATCAAGGCAGCCAATTTGGCTTTCCCGAAGTCAGCTCGGTACACTTTTTGGAGTAGCCCCTACCTTTCAAACCTGCCCACAATACCTTCTAGGACAATCATCTCTATTATACGCTAAAGTTGGTGCTCTGTGTCTCACCAATACCTCATTGAAACCTCATATTTCGACAAATGGGGTTTCAATGAGGTATGAAGCTGTTTCGCTAGACCCAGTAGATCCAAATTTGGCGTTTTTGGCTATTTTCAGTCGAGATTGCAGGGATTTTGGAGTCATTTATTCAGATTTCGGTTACAGAAAACAACCTATTTCATATCTGAAAATCGCCCAAATCGGGGGGTGGTTCATTTTAGGCGGACAATTAGGTTTACATTTTTGCAAAGAGAAAAGATGTTTATATTTTCTAATTTGAGCCATGCTCAGGCAGAAAATGACCTCATATAGATTTTTGTCTATGTATCAAAAGTGTAAACCTAATTCTGAACCACCCCCAAATCTAACGCAAAAACTAGATATCGACCGGCAAATTTGTATTTATGTCAACTGTTTAGCCAGAATTCTCTCTCAAAACCTGAAATTTGGATCTACTGATACTCCGGTTTTCATACAGAGCACAGCATAGTATGGCTTTACTTGACCGAAACCAGCGTTAGCAAACGCCTCTTCGCGAGAATTTGGATCGACTGAGACCTGTGAATTTTTCAAAAAGAAGACAGAATATTCCAAACAGAATAGGCGAATGTGCGTCGCACAGGGCTATTACATAGATCCAAATCCATAAGGCCACTCCGAGGAGGCAAATCGTATAACGGGCGTAGTTGATTAATCCTGAAAACTATGTTATTCTCAAAGTAGGAGCGCACAACTTTATTTGTTGAAAGCGACCCAAACACCGATCAGCGGCCCATCGCCCTCATTCATCACGCAAGTCGCTGAATCGACCCAGAGGGAGCGTCATTCGGGGAAACCAGGAGTGACGCTTCTTTGTTTTACAACTTGAGCAACCTCATTGAGTCTCACTAAGTGCTTATCCGAAAAGTTCTGTGATGATCTATTCTTACTCGAGAAGCTGGTTGGACTCACAACCACTTTTCGGATAGGTTCTAAGCCCTCACCTAAACCAAAATGTAGGTTAGATGAGGTACGATGAGACATCATTTGTGTATCTTTCGAGACGCTTTTTTGATATCCAACTTGATTTCTGTTTGATCCCATATTTCTGCTTTATCGGGTAAGCCTTTTCCAACAATTAAAATCCCTAATTTGATCTGGAAAAGCTCAAGCCATTCCAGAAAAATCGACTTGGCAAATCAGGAATTTATTCCTCTGGAATGGCCTAATGCGGTAGGAAAGGTCATATTTTCGTCACAGCCACGGTGTTTTTCGACGAAGATGGTAAGTTGAGGTAGAATAATTTTTGTGTTGCTCATGGCGTGAACTGACAGATGTTCAAATTAATGTGAGCACTGTTTGAAAACAAAAGAGTTGTTCTGAAATAGCGAGAAAGTGAGGTGACAGTCACTTTAGTCCGGAAGTTAGTCAAAAAGTATCGTTCGTGAAGGGACTGTCACCTGACCATCCCTTAATTCGGAACAACTCTAAAGTTTTGTTTTATCTGGCAGAGTTGTCAGAAAAACCATGTTTTCATTACAATCACAGTATAGATTGTTCATGACAACCAGAACAGTGAAGTCAGTTTGAAGAACTGGTCATCAATGGGCTCGTTATGAATCTGCTGCAAGACTAGCACCACGCGTCAAGCCATACGTAACACGCACCACATCCAACAACCTCCCGCTCCCACCAATGTCCTAGTCAACTTTACGATTGACCGATAATAAACAAATCTTCTATGACAAATAACCACCAACTTGACTCTCAAGCGATGCGCAAGCAAGTTTATGAGGCCCTCAAGCTCTGGTCGAAGGATATTGTGACCGAGAATCCGTTGAGCAACTTGAAGTTGTCGAAAGCCGCGCAACAAGCCCAAGCCGGGGACATACAACGCATCCTGCACACCGTTCTCGACCGGGGATTGCAGGTATTAAGTAGTGACGACCCGCTCGAGGCCAAAATCCTGCGTCTCCATTTCCAGAAGGGTGAATTGGTCCAAAACATTGCTGCCCAACTCAATCTAGCCGAAGGCACAACCTATAACAAGCAGAGCGGCGCTATCGACCACCTAGCCAAGATTCTCTACGGGATGGAGATGCGAATTGAACATCGCTGTACCCAACTTCAGCGACTCAATCCACCCTCTTATCTGCACTTGGTGGGTGTGGATGAGCATTTAACCCACCTCGTCGACCTTCTCTGTGCACCAACGGCCTCCTGGTTGGTGGCGATTGCGGGTATGGGGGGCATGGGTAAGACTTCATTGGCTGACGCTCTGATGCGCCGCATTATCGAGTTGGATGTCTATGACGATGTAGGATGGATCACGGCACAACAGCAGCAGTTTAGCTTGGGTGGAAGGATTCGGGATGTTGAACAGCCAGCCTTAAGCATCGAGGCTCTCGTCAGAGCATTGATTGAGCAACTGATGCCAGACGTTCCAATTGTGGAGAGTGCATCGGCTGATGAGTTGTTGGCAATCCTGGGCACGAAACTGCAGGAGCAACCGCATCTGATCGTGATTGACAACCTGGAGACGTTGGTCGATATCGAGAGTTTGGTGGCCACACTACGGACCTTGGCCAACCCCACCCGCTTTTTGCTGACCTCACGCGAAAGTCTGTTCAGTGAGCCAGATGTCTATCACTTTCCCTTGCCAGAGTTGACCGAGACGTTGACGCTGGCTCTCGTGCGACAGGAGGCGAAACAACGCAATTTGCACCATCTGCTGGCAGCGAGTGACACCGCGCTGCAACCCATTGTGGAGACTGTGGGTGGCAATCCATTGGCCATTCGCTTGGTTGTCGGTCAGACGCACGTTCATTCGCTGGATATGATTTTGGAGAATTTACGCTCGGCTCGAGGACAGAAGATCGAGAATCTTTACACCTACATCTACCGGCAAGCCTGGGATGCACTGGATGAAATCGCCCGGCGGACCTTGCTTGTGATGCCGTTGGTGAGCAGCGTTGGTGGTACGCTGGCACACATCCAAAAAGTGAGTCAACTGGATCTCAGCGATCTGATCGAGGCGCTGGAACACTTGGTACGCGTCAATCTAGTGGACAGCCGTGGCGATTTGAATGAACGCCGCTATGCAATCCATAATCTGACGACAACCTTTTTGCATGAGCAGGTGATTCGATGGGGAGTTGCCGCTGATTAGAACGTAGTCTCAGTAGATCCAAATTTCAGGTTTTGAGAGAGAATTCTGGCTAAACAGTTGACATAAATACAAATTTGCCGGTCGATATCTAGTTTTTGCGTTAGATTTGGGCGATTTTCAGATATGAAATAGGTTGTTTTCTGTAACCGAAATCTGAATAAATGACTCCAAAATCCCTGCAATCTCGACTGAAAATAGCCAAAAACGCCAAATTTGGATCTACTGAGTCTTATATTTATACATGTTTTGGGGCAGTCTCGTATTTGGGTGTGTGCCACAAAGTGCCTCAATGGAGCGGGTTCTCTGACTGAGAGGTCTCCATTTACACACTTTGGGACACACTGTCTATTTTTAGCTTGAGCAAGACGATGGATTTTGAGAACCTCACAACCGTTTCCGCGGATAGCCCGTATGCTGATATTTTCCAAGACTCAGTAGATCCAAATTTGGCGTTTTTGGCTATTTTCAGTCGAGATTGCAGGGATTTTGGAGTCATTTATTCAGATTTCGGTTACAGAAAACAACCTATTTCATATCTGAAAATCGCCCAAATCTAACGCAAAAACTAGATATCGACCGGCAAATTTGTATTTATGTCAACTGTTTAGCCAGAATTCTCTCTCAAAACCTGAAATTTGGATCTACTGAGTATAGGAAAGTATAAAAATCAGCAGCGAGACAAGGCCCGATTCAAGCTGACGGCTGATAGCTGAAAGCTTTTTTCACTATAAAACGCAAAACGTTTTTTGGTTCACGCAACACGCACTACGCAACACATACACACTTATTCGAACCAAGAGTCGATCTGGCTAAACCATCGTCTTTCTAACCAACTATGGAAGCTTAATCCACCGTTGCCCCCGCTCTTCTGTCAAAACCTCATCATAGGCCACCACTCGCAATGCAACAGACCATGATTCCCCTTCTGGTGTGTGCAGCGGTTGATTGCGATTGACGTTGTACATGGCCATACCATAATCACGTACGAACCACGGTCCACGTTGGATGCGCGGTTCATCCAGGCTCGTCATCAGGACGCCAAAGCGGGCGCCGCTCGGTAAGGAATTTTCATAGGCCACATAATCACATTCTTGGTCAATGGCCACATCCGCTGTGCCACGTCTGCCGCCATCGGCAATGATTTCTCCTCCAAAGTCCGGCAGCAATCGTGGCTCGACCCGAATGCCAATGCTGCCAAATTTAGATTGCAGATAGTCGAGCGATCCATAGTTTGCAATCTTTTCGCTCGTCATGTCGCAAATGGTTGCATCACTTACAGAATAGAGATCGACAGTTCGAACCTCATCCAGTATGGGCACTTCATTTTGGTCTCGCCAGGGTACGCTGAGCTTGAAACGGACACCCGATTCCAACTGATCAATCTGTGGTTCGGATACCTCCATCCGTCCCATATTTTCAAAGATCGGTTCGTTGGCGATTCGCATGGGCGGTGAGGGCCACAGATTGGTCTCGCGTCGATTGCCCTGGCTATCGGTACACATGATTGGCCCTTGAGCAACCCAAAAGCCATTGTGGAATGGATGATCATAGGGGAATTCTTGAAGGACAGTCAAACCATTGGGTGTGTAGAGCGGGAAGACCCAAGGGCGATAGTAATTGGCCCCGAAACCACCAAGGCAGTGTCCAGTTTCTTCATTGATCACGAGGCAGCCGAATTGGCCATGGTTGAGGTGTTGTTTTGCGAGATAGCTCATGATTTTCTTTTGGTTTATGGAGATAGCGGTGAGTGGTATTGGTTACGTTTGGGCTGGATGGCATTGTTCCACCGTTCGTGATAGAGAACATACAAGCTGTTTGTTCTACTTGTCTTCCGTCATAGCGCAAACAAGCCGTTTGCGCGTGGCTCATCTGCCCAGACCGCTTCAGGTAGCAGCACCACGTTGTCAGACACCCCTCTGTCAACCAACTGCATTCGGAACAACATGCCCTTTTCGCTAACGACATTGAACAAACAAGCTGTTTGTTCTACTTTTGGTTGGCCGACCACCATGTTTTGGCAGCTCTTAGAAAGTGAACGCCGGTTTCAATGACGGACAACGCCTTATCCACTGAGTTTTCTTCGGGATAATAGGCAAGCACGGCATGATAAAAGCGTCGAATTGCGGCACCGCAGGGCGTATCTTCGGACAAATAGTCAATTGCGTCTGGCTTGGGAAGGCACCAGATCTGGATCGGGGCATCAATTTGTAAGGCCAGAACCTGATATAAAGTTGGCCACACTTTGGTGCAAAGCAAACGCACGTGCCGTTCCAATCGTCCACCCCCGTGGCTGAGCAGCGTTGGTCCACTGGGTGTCAGATAGTCCAACGCTGACCGAGCAGATTCGATCAGCTCTTGGGCCGTTGCGGTTGGGATAGGCAGTCGTCCTGCAACAACATGGTGGGCACCCGGAACTGGGCCAACATAATCCTCTGGCAGTTGACTGCCGTGGGCGTAGCATTGTACGTAACGAAAAGGCGTGGGATCGATGACGGTCAACTCACGCTGAATGGTCAGATGAATTTCGAGCGGCAACTGTCCATGATTCGTAAAAGCCGAATTGGTCAGATAGAGTTGAAAGTCGATATCGCTACAGCCAGGGATGAAGCCGCCTTTTAGGGCTGATCCATGAGAGATGAGTCCAACAAGCCAGGAGCGTGTATGTTTGAGATAGATGGTTGCCGCGGCTTTGGCAATGGGCTGCGCTTCGAGTATTAGGGGAGAGACATCAATGCTGGACATGGATGAGTATTACGTGTTGCGTATTGCGTGAACGAATCGACAATCTGGTAGGGCAATCGCGAACCTTAAGAAAGTGGCTCTATTGGGCAACCGCCATCGGTTAAAACCGACGTCTAGCAACCAAAGTACGCTGAAGCGCACTGTAGTTCAACCCGCTTGAGCGGGTTTACGCTTAGTAGACAGGCGTTTCTTCGTGCAACGGGCGCTTCGCCAACGCTGAGCGGCAAAGTTCGCGATTGCCCTAACAATCTGGTTGTGCTGCATGAAATGATCCGATGGTTCATCATATGGTCCGGCTCTTCACGTGAACGAGAGCGTGTACTTGAAGCTTGTCCCACCAGAGACGAGATCAACAATAAGCTGGCAATAGTGTGGTCACAGTATCAGCGTTACTCGCAGCACAATGGGATTCTCAACTGGTACCACGCAACACGAATACGCAACACGTCCCTACTTCTGTTGTAGCCGCGGATTCAACGCATCGTTCAACCCATCCCCAAAAAAGGTAAAGGCGACGGAGATGATGCCGATGGTCACGGCAGGCGATATGAGTAAGTAAGGGTATGAACGCCAGAAGGATTGGCTGTTGTTGAGCATCACACCCCAACTGGCGTTTGGCGGTTGGACGCCTAAACCGAGCCAACTCAGGGCAGATTCCAAGACAACTGCGCCTCCCATACCAGCCGTGACGGTGACAATGAGTGGACCCAATGAGTTGGGCACAACGTGGCGGGCGAGGATGCGTGGTGGCGTTGCACCGATCGAACGGGCGGCTTCAACATACGTTGTGTTGCCGATACTCAGTACCTGCCCACGGATCAAGCGAGCCAAACCGGGCCAGCTAATCAGCGCCAAGATACCGAAGATCAATACAAAGTCTAACCAAAGAGTATTCTGATAAATTGGGTTTTTGGTCTGCAGATACATGGCATCCAACCAATTGATGATGGGCCTCTTTAACGCTGCGTTGATGACCATTGCCAGCAACAATCCTGGAACGGCCATCGTTGTATCAGTCAACCACATCAAAAACTCATCGGTCCGTCCCCGCGAGTATCCAGCCGTTGCCCCAATAATAATCCCAATGATCAAACTCACCACAGTCGAAACAACCGCAACGATCGCGGCTGTCCGTGTGCCATAGAGCAAGCGACTGAAAATGTCGCGTCCCAGATCATCGGTTCCCAGCCAATAGTCACGAGAGGGTGACTCCAATTGACGATCATAATTCTGGGCCTGAAAATCATAGGGAGCCAGAACGGGGCCAATCGCAGCAGTCACAAAAAAGATGATAATAATAACCAGCCCTCCAACAGCCAGGCGGTTCTTGATAAATCTCCGCCAAGCATCGCCCCACAGGCTGCGAACGCGGACTGCTCTTTGTGATTGTAATTGGAGAGAGTTAAAAGATTCAGTCGTGGCAGACATGTTCTGAATAGTGCATGTTGCGTGTTTCGTATTGCGTGATACCTGTCGAGATCGTGGTTTTGTTGCAATAATCTATTTTTGAATGTGATGACCTGCAAATAAACATCTCTCTTCGCTGGCCCAAATGGTGCTAGTACAGCGAGGCGTAAGCCTCTATACAGATAATGGTACCCGGACGTCTCGCCCGATCTGGGCCAATGGACAAACCAGGTTTCTGATTGCAGCCTACTGATAGTGGCATCACGCAATACGCTTTTACCATTAATCACGCGTGATTCGCGGGTCCAGAAACGGATACATCAAATCAACCAAAAGATTTCCTGCCATAGCAATGACGGCCCCAACCATAACAGTCCCCATAATGACGGAATAGTCGATAGAATCAATCCCTTTTTTGGCCAAATGACCCAGACCGGGAATGCCAAAAATAATTTCGACGAAAATTGCGCCATTCACAACAGAGATGAGAACCAAACCAGCCGATGTCACTACAGGGATAAGGACCGGTCGCAACATGTGGCGCGAAATGATCAATCGCTGCATCAACCCCTTGGAGCGGGCAGTACGGATAAAATCTTCGCCCATCACCTCTAACATGGCAGAGCGTGTTTGACGAATGAGGAGAGGAAGTGGCCCCAAGGCAAGAACAAATATTGGTAAGATCACTTGTGTGTGGAAAATACCTTTCCAACCGAAAGGAACGTTCATCACGCCAAGACCAACCACCAGGAAAAGCATCAGGATGGGTCCGGTGACGAAGATGGGAATCGCGTTCACAAAAACGCTACTGCTGACAATAATCTGATCCAATAATCGATTGTGTCTGAGCGACGCCAACACACCCAACGGAAGCGCAATCACAATACTCAACAGAGTCGAAACCAACCCCAATTGCAAAGAAATCGGGAAGCGGGCGCGCACCATATCCGTCACGGAACGCTTTTCGCGGATCGACTGCCCTAGTTCGCCCCTCAAAAAATTGCTCAAATAGGTCGCAAACTGTTCTGGCAATGTTTTATCCAAACCATACTTGGCCCGTAATGCATCTATGGTTGTCTGGTCGACCTCCATGCCACCAGCCTCCATATCGTCAAACATACGCCGGATTGGATCACCCGCGCCGTAGTAAAGCATGGCGTAGGAGACGAACATGATCAGTAGAAGACCGGTTGTCCAGCGGATAATGCGGGAAAAGGTGTATGCCAACATGATGGGAAAACGAAATAAACTGCTGTGCTATTTACTGAAAGATGTACTCGTGAAGCTGCGCCTCAAACCGGCGAGTCGTCTGGTCCTGGTGGCTGGTGGATAGTTGATAGTGGTCACACGATCCACTATCCACCAGCCACTGTTTACAAAACTTGACTCACGTGTATGGATATTTTCTATATGACAGTTCCTATTGTTCGCGAATGTAGATCCGCCACGGCGCAATCAAGGCATCCGGTCCTCTTTCATAATTCGCGACATAGTCTCGCGCAAGAATGGTTGAGGGTGGAACGCCAATGAAGAGCATCTGATAATCCTCCATGAACATGCGTTGCGCCTGGAGCGTCAGTTCACACCGTCTGGGATCATCAACGCCCAAAGAAACTGCCTCATCCAGAATCGCATCAATTTCGGGATTCTTGTAGCCCTTCATCATGCTACCCCGGGCAATTGGACCGGCTGAATGGGCACCGACCCATACATAAGTCGCAGCATCTGGGAAGCGAATATTAATATCGTCACGGGATAGGTTGATGCTGTCTACATCATCCCCAAAGCCATCTACCTGCTGCTGAAACTCAACATTGGTCAAGCCGAGATTTTGACGCCACTGCTCCATGATGGCTTCAAGCGCACGGTTGTTGGTGGTATCTGTGCCGCGCGGCGTGACGCGAATCTTGGGCAAGTTCTCAACGCTGCCATATTCCGAATCGGCGATGGCCTGCTTGGCGGCTTCCACATCAAATGGCCACCACTCCATCTCTGTCTCTTGGCAAGGCAGATCCGGGTCAATCAAGCTCGTGGCCTTGGTGCCAAATCCCTCAGGAAAAGCCGCTTTGAAAACAGCGTCACCATCGACCGAGAGGATCAGCGCTTTGCGAACATTGATGTCGTCGGTTGGCGGAACGGTCGCTGCGAGCCAGAAGGAGTTAAAACCAAACGCATTGACAGGTCGGAAATAATCGGGAAACTGATCGCGGAACGTATTGGGCAATGGCGACATACTGACATCAACCTGATCGTTCTGCAACATAGTCCCCGTAATTTCCGGCTCTGGCTGGAAGCGGATTTCGATGCGCTCCAAGTAGGGGCCATCATCCTTCCACCAGTTGGGATTGGGAACCAGAATCACTTCTTGCAGATCGGGGTCGAAGCTCTCGATCATGTAAGGGCCGCTAGATGCAGGGTTGTTCTCAGGCAACCAAAAATCGTGTACATTTTCTAATGCTTGTTCGATCTTAACTGGATTCATCAGAGTTGTCGCAATGCGCCAGTGGAAAATTGCGTCTGAATTGACCAACATCACGCGGACTGTCAAGTCATCGACTGCTTCCAATCCCTCCACTTCTCGATCTGGATTCTCGCGTTCTTCGGCAAAACCCACAACGTTCCCAATAAACTGGGGAATGCGTCCCTGTTCAGTCAGTGGATCAATCATGAGCGTCCAAGTTCCGACAACATCATTTGCCGTGATTCGGGTACCGTCCGACCAGACAGCAGCCGGATCGATGGTAAAGGTCCATTCGGTGAAGTCGTCGTTGGGAGTCCAAGAATCAAAGACACCGGGCTGGAGATTCAGATCGGCGTCGAAGTAAAGCGGCCCCACCCAGATAAACGCCTGCCAGTTGGACATATCACCCCCACCATACATGGGATAGAGGCGAAAGTTGGTTGCGCCGACGGAACCAGAATTAATGCGAAGTACCTGTTCCGCTGCCGCATCATCCGGTAGATCGACGGATGCCATTGCGCCACCCTCGTCGCCACCGCCGCTCTCTGTGGGTGCCGCGGGCGCAGCACAAGCAGCGAAAAGTAGAACCATAACCAAAAAATAGGGACAGTAGACTCCATGTCTTGTCTCTGTAAGACATTTGGGTTTTCCTCCTAGGTTGTGAGTAAATTACCACTTAAAAAGATGAAAGGGGAAGACGTGGAATAGAATAACAAAAGGATGTAAGCGTGTCAAAACTTATCAGTGAATCATTTACATTCCCCAGACTTGAATCATCTTGCCTTCATAGCGCTCAGAATGGGTAAAAATCTTCTCCTCCCAAGTCTTGTCAGGAGACTGTTCAAAGATCACCAGATGGCCCTGATCGGTTCCGCTGCGATCCATGTAGCGCCATGTCTGTTCAAGCCCTTTCCGGATCGTCGTCTTCAGTTTGCCACGACGAAGTTTCAGTTCAAACACAATCCGCTGAATGTGACGCTGCGGAGAGTCCCCATAGGGCCAAATAACGAGTAGATCTGTTCTGCCACGTCCAAGACCATACTCGCGGTCAATCCGACCACCACCGTTGACAATGCGTTGGAGAAATGCCTGCAAAAGGAGCTGTGGGCCAGCTTCTTTGTAGGCAAACTGGTCAGTCCAACTCTCTGAATGTTCACGAAAAAATTGCTGGAATTCAGTCATGAGCATATCGATATCGAGCGACCCATCCGCCTCAATATACCACTCGGAACGGTACCGGCTCTCGAAATTGAGTTGATAGATATAGTTGAGTTCACGTGGAATGACTTCGCGATAAATCGGGTTGGCGATTTGCAATCCCTCTTTCTCATCCCGGCGAATCAATCCCAAATCAGTTGTATACTGAATGTCATCATACGGGACTTGCTCCTCCAGATCTTCGCCCAAGAGCATCGGGTGAACGACCTTACGCACGCGTGGCTCCTGAAGTTTGTCAAGCAACTGATCCAGATGTGTTTCGCGTTTCAGGATCAACTCTTCTTTGGCCTCTTGTACCATCTCGCTCGTAACGGAGTTTGTGCGATCTCTACCTGCCTTCATACGAAAACAGACTTCATACCCGAGCGCATTGACGAGCCACGGTTGTCCCAAGGAAAAAGTCCACATTAACTCAAGGGCATCAGGTTCAAATTCTTGACCGGTCTCCTCCGTGTGTTGCCGGTAAAGCAATTCCGATTCTTGACGATTAAAGTTGCCCATGCGTAAAGATTCGGCCTTGATATTAAACGCACTCCCGCCAGTAATGATCTCCTTTTCTCGACTCGAACGTATTCGATAATCCCGCACATCGCGTACGCCACACAAGATGACGCTCAGAGGAAATCCGTTGGGACGTTTAGGATACCCACTCCGCAACTGACGCAAAACAGAAATAAGCGTGTCTCCAACCAAAGCATCGATCTCATCGATCAATAACACGAGCGGCTTGTCACTCGCACGCGCCCAGCGGGTTAAGATCTCAGTCAGTGCCGCATCTCCACCGCTCTGCTCCAAAATCTCCAGCCATATTTCATCCAATAATCGATCGTCTAAATAATCGCGCGCCATCGTACGCAATTCGCTCAAGATAGCGCGCATGCCGCGGGCAACATCTTCGCGCGCCGTCTGTGCAATCTCTACATTGACATAGAGACTGCGATAAGCCCCTTGTTGGTTTAAATAATCCATCAGTGCCAACAGGTAGCTGGTTTTGCCCACTTGCCGAGGAGCATGAAGCACGAAGTACTTCTGCTGTGCAATCAACATCATGACCTCATCCAGGTCGAAGCGCATTAGCGGTGGCACGTGATAATGGAGATTCGCTTGGATCGGTCCAGCGGTATTGAAGAAACGCATAATAGTTTGCTCGCTTGCCCCACTTGGTTGAGACGGCACCACCCAGAAAGAATTTGTTTGAGTATAATATGTACTCGATGGAAGTCGCAAACCATGTTAAACTTGACTTTAAGCCAATCCAAATTTCAAGTAATCCGCAGATGGACGGGAGTGGCTCAATTTTCCCTCTTCTAATCGTGTTCATCTTGTCAATCTGTGGATCATTCTTTTTTTGGAATCGCCTTACTCAATCCGTTGGCATAAACCCAAGGAACCAATCATGAAAACTCTTCCCCACCTCGACATTGTCAGCGGCCAGCGCATCGATAAAATTCTGGCCGATCCAACCAACTTTTTTTGGCCGGCAACCTCATCTGAAGACCTAGACGGCTGGGTGCCCGATTTTGGCTTGACGTATTATGATCGACCGAGTATCTACCGACCAGCCAGCGTGGCGGAGAATGGCATCTCTTCATCACTCTCTCATCGCTTTTGGCGCACGGTTGAGGGGAAAAGTGACCTCACTGGCCAACGATATATTGGAGTCGTTCTTTATGCTGCGGTCGGCGAACCTTGCCCACTCGAGTTTCATCTACGCTCAGATGGCATCGGTCGGATTGAGCCAACGCGTCTCGACAACCGACGCCACCTGATCGTGGTTGATCATCCGGTAGAATTCATTGGTGCGATGGAAGTCTTTCGCATGATAGCACCTGGCCCCGGCACGTATCGTATCGAGACCATCGTCTTGCTCCAAGAGCGCCCACAGCCAACTCTCTTCACACCTCATATTCAACATCTTTCGTGCCGGATGTTGCCTGCTTGTGAGACAGGCGAGAATGGGATCAATCGTACCGAAATTTCGGCTGAGCTTCATTTTATGACCACAGAAATGGCTCGCTGCCGCGTGCAGATATCAGAAGAAGACACCGCATCCAAAAATAACTATGCTTCAGCAACAAACCAGACCCTCACCAAACGACACGTCATCAACTTGCCGAATCTGATCGCAGGTCAGCGTTATTGCATCGACGTGACTGCCACGGAACGTGATGGCCAATCTGTAACAGAAACGCTCCATGTCGAGACGCCTCTGGAACGTTTGGAATCAACTCAACAACTATCCATTCCTATCGAGCTGATCAACCTGACGACCAAAGAACCGGACATTAACATGCAGAATATGCCGGTGACCTTTGGCGTGCCGCTACCCCAAGGGGCAATCAACTCGCCATCCGAATGTCTTTTACAGCACGGCAACCAAGGCGTCACGGCACAAGTGCGTATCCACTCCCGCTGGCCAGACGGCTCGGCGCGCTGGGCGCTAATCGATGCACCACTGCCGAGCCCCCTACGCGCAGGAGAGTCTGATTATGCCCAAGTCATCTTTGGGGTGAAGACGGATGCGGTGTTCGATGCCATGACAAGCAAAGAAACCGAGTCTACATTTATCATCACAACCCCTCATCTGCGTGCGACTATGAAGCGAAATCAAGGTGACGTTTGGCCATTGATTGAGAGGAAAGATGCAGATGGCCAATGGCAAACCGCCATCACCCAAGAGACACAACCCCAACTTGTATTGGCCGATTTTGAGTCAGAGTATCTTGACTCCAACCAGTCTGTGCTCTTAACGACAGGAGCTGCCGAGGACATAATCTTTGAGGAAAGAGGGCCCAGACGTTGCGTGATCCACTATCGAGTCCCCTATCTGGATCAGCAATATGTAACCCACTTGCAAAGTACAGTGCGACTCTTTTTCTATGCCGACCAACCCTCCATCAAAATGGTCCACCGGCTGGAAGTGGTTAGCCCTGCATTGACACCTGCGGCTGGTGGTGCTCTTGACGCCCCTCATCGTCAATTTGGCGTTATGGGACGCTCCATCCGAGATGATGAGCGAGAAACTGGTACAATCTTGACGTTACGCAGCTTTCAATGGCGCTTTGGACGAGCAGCCACTACGGCTGTGCAGCTAGATGGCGTAGACTATTCGCTTGATAAAGAAGCAAGCTGGCGACTGGTTCATGAACATGATTTGGCGCATCGGATAGATCAGGCCAGTGGAACAGCGATGCAGATGGAGCAGATTGAAGGACGCACCGATGGGCACCTAATATCTTCGTCGCCCGATGGTCCACTGGCGATCGCCATTCGAAACTTTTGGGAAAGCTATCCCAGGGGAATTCAGATCGATCCAGATGCGGTGACTGTTGAATTGTTCCCATCTCTTACAGATGAGCCGTTTCCAGGTGATGAGAATGCCTGGCACAGACTCAATTTCTGGCGTGAAGATGGAGCCTATCGGTTGAAAGCAGGTATGGCCCTGACCAGCGAAGTTCTGTTGGCCTTCCCAGAGGATGATGACCATACCAAACAACTCTTTGCCTGGTTCGAACAGCCACCCGTTGTGCGACCCGATTTTGACTGCTTCATGGCAACCAAGGTCTGGGATCCCGTTGCGCCCAAAACGAATTCACCATTTCCGCAGTACGAAAAGATGATGGAAGTCGAGTGTGATGAGTGGTTAGAGGATCGGGCACGGTTGCGTCAATATGGCTTTATCAATTTTGGTGATTGGTATGGCGAAAGCTACTGGTCTTGGGGCAACAACGAATATGATCCGGCGTTTTGTCACTATATCGAGTTTATACGTGGTGGCGACCCACGGTGGGCCATGCTTGGTGCCCAGGCCACGCGCCATCTCGTTGACGTCGATACATGTAACCACTCGACCAATCCGAACCAGATTGGCGCACAATATATGCATATGCCAGGTCACGCGGGCGGTTATCTGCCTCCCTATTTCCGCAGCAAAATGGCCGGTTCGACCACGATTCCATCTCATGCTTGGGTAGAAGGTCCTATCTTGCACTATCTGCTGACGGGTGATGAGAGCACACGCGAGAGCATTGAGCGAACTGGACATTGGCTGAGCGACAACAGGCTGGACACCTTCGACTTCATGAACGCACGGGAGTGTGGCTGGCACATCACCCATCTTTGTGCCTTGGCGCGTATGACCGACGATCCGCGTTATCTCAACGCTTGCCGCATCATCATCGAGCGCGTGTTAGAGAAACAGAATGAGCATGGCGGTTGGGTCCACATGCTCAAGGAAGGTCATTGCGATTGTGGCATCCCCCGCTGTATCGGGGAAGCGACCTTTATGGTGGGTGTCCTGTTGGCTGGATTGCGCCGCTTCCATGCACTCACTGGGGATGAACGAGTCGCGCAATCGATCCTGGCGGCTGTGGATTGGCTCTTTGCAAACAATTTGAACGAAGAGACGGGCCACTTTCGCTATACCACCTGTCCCAAACGCGGCGCACTCGACGAGGGGAATGTCCATACGATCAGCGCATTGGAGGGCTTGTCCTACGCCAATCAACTACGTCCGGATCCACGCATCGCTAAATTTCTCAGACAAGGAATCGAGGAACTAGGGACACCACGATTGGCTCGCGACCAGCCGAACAATTCGGGATTTGGCAAAGAGCTATGCATGGAGATGCGGCGTGCGCCCATGTTGGTCATTTAGCTGCGCGGCAACCGACCGGAGCTCAACCACGTCAACGATAAGCAAACCGCGGCACCCCAGAGACACCCGACCAATCCGAGCGTCATGTAGAGCAGACCGGACAGAATCGTGCCGAGCAGACGGCCACCTGCATTGGCCATGTAGTAGAAGCCCACATTTAAGGCCACTTTATCGCTGTCTGTGTAGGCCAGGATCAAGAAGCTGTGTAAAGAGGAATTGATGGCAAAGACAACGCCAAAGATACCTAACCCGACGATTAAGACCCAGGAAGTTTGCCACCCAAGACCCACCAACAAGGCAATCAGGGCCGTGACCAGGGTGAGTATGAGAACCCAGTGCTGCGACGTTGCGCCGTCAACTCCCGTCTCACTACCTGACGAACGGCGGATTTGCTTGAGAAAATTCGGCGCAACACCAGACTCAGTCCACCCACCATGATCCAAAGCCCACCCACAAAGCCAGCCGTCGCCAGCAGTGCACCACCCAGGAAGAATCCCACCCCTTTGAGCGCATTCTTGCTGCCCGTCAAAATCGCAACCCACTTGAAGAGTGCCCCTTCTGCATTGGGCGGCACGACCAATTTGATGGCGCTTTTGGAACTCATCTTGGTCAAGTCTTTGGCAATGCCGGAAAGCGCCTGCGACCCCATCACGTAGGCAATGGCCATCCACTGGGGCCATCCAGGTGGCAAGAGCGCAAGCATGGAAAGCGCCAATATCTGGACGCCAAGTCCGCTAAAGAGGGTTAGCTTCAAACCGAAACGAGAGCCAATCCAGCCGCCGATCAGATTGGTGATCACGCCAAAGAATTCATACAGAATAAAAAGGGCCGCAACTTGGAGCGGGTTGTAGCCCAGGTTGTGAAAATAGAGCAACACCAACATGCGCAACGCACCGTCGGTCAGGGTCAAGCCCCAATAGGCGGCGGTGACGAGTGCATAACTTCGAATGTCCACCTTCTGCTGTATATCGATGGCACCCCCTGCTGACTGAGGAATTGATTCAGTTATACTATCAGCCACAGATTTGTTTCTCCTTTTTGTTGTAGAGCGACTGTCACTTGAACTTGAGAATCCAACGATGTTACATCCAAATAAGAATAGCCGATTTACAATGTAATTCGTCTCTCGCCAGCTATCTGGCCGCGAACCAGACTTCACCCTGCTGGGCGAAGAGCTGCGCGTTACCATTTGGGCGCAACCGTTTCCCTAACTAACCCAGGAAGCGGGCCACTTTCTCCGCCAATTCCACCACGCGATTCGCATACCCCCACTCATTGTCATACCAGGCAAAGACCTTCACCAATGTCTCATCCACAACCATCGTTGACCCTGCGTCCACAATCGAAGAGTGGGGATCATTAACAAAATCAGAGGATACAAGAGGCCGATCTTCATAGCCCAGAATGCTGGCCAAATCACCTTTGGCCGCTTCCTGAAAAAGCTCGTTTATTTCCTTCACCGTCGTTGGGCGCTGTACCTGGAAGACCGCATCCGTCAGTGAGGCGTTGAGCAGCGGCAAGCGTACAGCGATTCCATTCAGCTTCCCCCGGAGTTCAGGATAAATCATGGTAATGGCTGTTGCCGAACCCGTTGTCGTTGAGATGAGATTTTGCATGGCGGACCGTGCACGACGCAAGTCTTTGTGAGGTGCATCCACGACGACCTGGGTATTCGTCACATCGTGGATGGTTGTGATAATTCCATGTTCGGTTTATCCTTTTAGAATTTCGGCCAATAGATCATTGACGATTC
>JAHBNG010000112.1 GCA_019217005.1 Chloroflexi bacterium TSY | reverse complement strand
TCCCCCTCTCCATTCTCTCGTTCGCGTATAATTATTTTTTTGGTTTAGCCTTAGTTATTTATGTATGTATGCATGCATGGCGAAGAGGATTTTGGTTTTATCCTGCCGTTATTGCAACAGTTTCTTATTTGCTGGTGCGAACAATCAGCCTGATTGTAGATGGCTCGAATCCGACAATTTTGATGGGTGTTGGTTTGGAAGCACTGGTGGCGATTGTGTTGGTTATTTTGTGGCAGATGGAATCGGCTCAATAACCACATTTTGGGCAAAACCAGAGAATTGAAAACTATGGACACGCAAAGACAGGGCTTTATCCCATTCGATATTGCCCGAATGATTTTTGTTTTTATTACCAGCCGAATAAAACTGGTCTTTCGGAGACCCACTATGATACCTTCAACACAACAACAGCTGGCCGATCTTGTGAACAGTTCAGTTCGCCATGAAATTAGAGCAGGATATACGCATCGTTTTATCGATATTTTGTTTGTAACAGTTGGTGAGCGTGTATTCTGTCGTCGTTATACGTACAACGAACCATCATGGTACAGTGCCTTTGCTAAAGGTCCTGCAGGTCAACTCAGACTGGATAAGACCATTGTTGACGTGAATGGTCGAATCCCGCCCGATCTCGACGAAATAAATCCACAAATTGACAAGGCTTATGAGGCTAAGCTAAAACAGTTAGGCGCAAGTTATATGCTTGCCGGTGCGATTGAGCCACGTGCCCAAGCCAGCACCTTTGAACTGCTGTTGAACAGGAGTTAACGATGACAATTGCCAAAGAGCTTCGCATGGCTGGCAGAATGATACGGTTGGTGCTTCGGCCGAATCCGCTTAGCTTCAGACTACTCAATCGCGCCATGCAGTTGATAAAAGAACGCAAATTAGCCGGTTACGACAATCGCCCTCGTCCGCTTTGTCAGCGATCCAATAGACGCCGATTTTTCCCCCAAAGCGGTTGCCCGGGCGTTGCCTGACAACTACCCATACGATTTCTACTTTATCGATGATAAAGCTGCGCTGCCGTTTACGCAGGAAGAGGGAGCTGTCATACCCTTGCTAAGATGAACATTGGCAAGTTGATGTCGAAATGTGCACAGGTTGCGCCGTTTTGTGCACTCACATCACGCCTGTAAAAGTGTACAATTGTTGCGTGAAGGGAAACGAGGCTGACAACAAAGACAGTCTCCAGGCAACTTAACCATTTGGAGGCATTGACGCTCCAATCGACCCTCCACCACGAAACTAACGAGGAAATCATGGCAAACACAACAATTCAAGCAGGCAAAAACGCAATTACGTTCAAAAGTTTCGGCATCAACATGGCCGGGCTTCTCTTTACCCCAACAGATTTCGACCCCACAAAACGATATCCAACCATCTTATTCAACGGCCCGGGCTTATCCGTAAAAGAGATGATGGATAGTGTTTACGGCCCCAAAATGGCAGAGCGCGGCTACATCTTCATGGGCTACGACCGCATGGGGCTCGGCGAAAGCGAAGGGCCGCGCCAAAAACTGAAAGTTGACCAAGCGGTTGAAGAAACGCGCGACGCAATCAGCTTTTTGCGGACGCTTCCATTTGTTGACCGTGATCGACTGTATGGTGTTGGTTCCTGCGCTGGCAGCATTTCGATAGTCACCGTGGCCTTCACAGGCAAACGTTTAGCCGCCGTCGCCACCATCAGTGCCATACTCGAAGCGATGGGTGGCACTTACAATATGATGGACCGTGAGGCAGTGGTTGCTAGGTACAGAGCAGCCAACGAAGCTCGCCAACACGAGTACGAGACGGGTGAGGTTATGCTGCGTGACGATATGCCCGTACGGGACGAGCCATTCCCAGAAGGTACGCCACAAATCGTTATCGAGGGGTATGATTATTACAAAACAGAACGTTCCGGCCTAGGCACCAACTACAGTTCGATGCTTAACGTGACCTTCGACGAAGACACTTTCTATAGCGGCTTCGAGCGGTACGCGGATGTTTTCTACACGCCATTCCTAGGCATTGTTGGCGAAAATTCCGCAGCCTTCGCTATGACCGACGGCTTCTATCAAAAATGCAGAGAGCCAAAAGAGTTGCTGGTCATCGAAGGTGCAAACCACGTCGACCTCTACGATGGTGGTTCCGAAGGCGACAAATGCCTCAACATTGCTGCTGACAAAATGGCTGAATTCTTCCCAAAGCATACCATCAGCAACGTCACGCCGCAATGATGTTGAATAAGCGACGGATAGCGAGTACCCTTAAAGTAATACCGATGGTCGATGCGTAACAAAAACGAGCGTGCAACATGATCGAACATTATTTCAAAACCATTCGTGAAGCCAATCAATTTGTCGGGCTTCCACAGCCAGAGCATTCGCAACTGTTTGTGCATATTGCCACACGCAATGAGGATGAACCGCAAACCACCTGTTTTGACGAGCCGCTTGCCATGTCAACCGACTTTTACACAATTGGCTTAAAAGAGGTGGTAGCAGGTGAAATTTTGTACGGGCGCGCACAGTACGATTTGACGAGCGGAACGATGCTGTTTTTTGCGCCACGACAACGAACGGTCACACGCGGGGTCATCGTTGCAAAAAGCTCCAATATCATTTTCCATGAAGATTTTGTGCGTGGACATGCGATACAAGAACGGATAAAACGCTGTCATTTTTTTGATTATACAACGAATGAAGCACTCCATCTTGCGCCCAAAGAAAAGCGTTTAATTCATTCGCTGTTTGAGGCGGTAGAGGAGGAGTATTATGGCAATCCCGACCAGTTTAGCAAGGAGATCATCCTTTCCCACATCGAGACCGTGTTGCAATATGCCGAACGCTTTTATCAACGACAATTTTTGCATCGACAGGAGATGGGGGGGAGCGTGATTGACCAATTCACCCAAATTCTTGCGGCACGTTTTGAGTCTGGTGCATTTGCGTTGAACGGAACGCCGCGTGTTGAAGAGATCGCGCAGGAATTGGGCATGTCGCGTCGCTCAAATAGCGACGCGCTCAAAGCGGAATCGGGCAAGACGGCGATTGAAAACATCCATCTCTATCTGATCGATGTGGCGAAAAATTTGCTGCTGGAACCACAGATGACGGCGGCGGCAACCGCTTATCAGTTGGGGTTTGAAACACCGCAATACTTTGCGCGGCTGTTTAAGAAGAAGGTTGGCCTATCGCCGACTGCGTATCAAGCAAATTATTTGACGAATTGATTTGGGTAGTCTTAGTACTACTGTGCAGCAATATATTGTGAAACACAAAGGAAATTCGTTATATTTCTGGGCATATTGCTAACAAAACGCAAACAGAATGCAAAGGAAAAATGAGATAGACTGAAGAGCCAATAAAATGAAGCAGTCTTCGATGAAAGGAAATCAAGATGAAACTTGCTCAAGCAGTCAATCAATATGACTACAGCCAACTGGAAAGCCCGCCGCTGCTGGAACTGACAGAAGAGCAACTGGCGGCACTGGCCGACCAACTCCAGGAGTATCATGCCATATAGTCCATACTTCAGCCATGTGGCTCAGAGAGAGCATGCGTACCACTACATGCGAGGCTTGTTAGACCCCGAAATCAAACGCAAATCGGCCGAGAACATCGCGCTGGCGACAGTAGGAGAATCGGGTGTACGCCCCCTGCAAAGCTTTGTGGGTCAGAGCCGCTGGAGCGGTGAAGCGATGCTGGCGGAACATACTCGACAGACAGGTGAGTTGTTGGGAGACGCAAATGGCGTCTTACTCCTGGATGGGAGCGACATTCCCAAGCAAGGAGAAGAGTCAGTGGGCGTCAAGCGGCAGCGGTGTGGCGAACTGGGCAAGATCGCCAACTGTCAAGCCGGAGTCTTCCTGGGATATAATAGCTCTCATGGCTATACCTTACTGAACTGTCGGTTGTATATCCCCCAAGAATGGTTTAGTGATGAGTATGCAGAGAAGCGGTACAAAACCGGTCTTCCCACTGACCTGACCTTCCAAACAAAAAATGAATTGGCTTGGTCCATGATTGAGCAGACGCACGCCCTGGGTGCGTTGCCCATCCGCTGGATCACTATGGATGAAGCCTTTGGCAAAGATACTCATCTGCTTGACTGCATTGATGGCCAAACCGCTTACAGCTACTTTGCTGAAGTGCCCAAAGAGACTCGTGTCTGGACCTCCAGCCCCCCAGACCTATCTGCCCGCATCATCTGGACGCGGGCGCAAAGCTTCCAAGCTCCGCGTCCGGCCTGGTGAACCTACGCCTCTCACCGTTGCTCAACTCGCTGACACCTTCCAGGAGCATGAGTGGCAACAGCATGTTCTCAAAGAGGGCTCCAAGGGCTTCATCGTTGCTTCCATTGCTTGTCGCCGCATTGTCTCTGTCCGCAATGGGCTCCCCGGTTCTGCTCTCTGGCTCATCGTCCGCCGCAATCCCGATTGCTCTCTGCAATACTTTCTCTCCAATGCACCCCTTGAGACTTCCTTGGATGACTTCGCCACTGTTTCTGCTTTGCGTTGGCCCATTGAAACCATTTTTGAACAAGCCAAGCAGTTTCTCGGACTCAACGAATATGAAACTCGCAGTTGGCTCGGTTGGCATCATCATATGACCTTAGTCATTTTGGCCTTTGGTTTCTTGGCTCGTTCTCAGTTTTTCCTCAAATATGATGCCCCCGCTCTCACTTTGCCACAGGTTGTTGAACTTCTCCATGCCGTTCTGCCTAAACCTGTCTTGACACTCGCTGAGACTATCGAGCGCCTTCGCTACAAGCAACGTCGTCTTGCTTCCGCTAAACGCTCGCATTATCTTGTGCAAAAATCGAACATTATCGAGTCTTTACTTGATGCACAGTAGTATTAGGACTTCCATAACTTTTTTCAGCCCTGCCATCCGATGAAGAGCGGATTAGCACATGGGCTATCAATTAAATAGGAGAACAAAATGCGTTATAAACTATTAGGAAAAAGTGGTTTGCGCGTTTCTGAGGTATGCCTCGGAACCATGGTGATGAGTACAGAATCGGATACGAGCGCGGGTCCCGAGGAGAGTCGGCGGATATTAGAAGCGTTTGCTGAAGCCGGTGGCAACTATTTCGACACTGCCAATGAGGTGTACAACGGTGGCCTTAGCGAACAGATCTTGGGCGAATTTATTAACACCGACCGCAACCGGTATGTCGTTACCACGAAATATACCAATACGCTACATAGTGGCTTCGACCCCAGCATCAATGATCACCCAAACGCCGGGGGGAACCACAAAAAGAGCATGGTTCAATCGGTTGAGGGCAGCCTGAAGCGGCTGAATGTTGATTATATCGACCTCTTGTGGATTCATTTCTGGGATTATAGCACCGATATCGAAGATGTCATGCGCAACGTCAACGATCTCGTTCAACAAGGCAAAATTCTCCATTTTGGTCTGTGTAACACGCCTGCATGGGTCGTGGCTCGTGGCCAAACAATTGCCACGCAACGAGGTTGGGAACCGATCTCCGCCTTGCAATATCAGTACAGTTTGGTTTCACGAGATTTAGAGCTCGAGGTGATTCCCTGTGCGAAGTCCCTTGGCATCAGCATGAACGCTTATTCCCCACTGGCCGGTGGCGTGCTCACAGGTAAATATACGCGCGGCAATGTGGATGAGAAAAGCCGTTTTGACAATGAGTTTTGGGCAGCGATAAAGGGCCCTATGGAGAAGGAGTACGAAATTGCCAGAAAAGTGGATGAGGTTGCCGATAAGTTAGGAGTTAGTTCGGCCGCCGTGGCGCTTGCCTGGGTCAAACAGCGCGGGGTGCTACCAATCGTTGGTGCTCGCAAACTTTCCCATATCGAGCAAAATCTGAAGTTCCTGTCGTTGACACTGCCACAAGAAGATATGGATGCCTTAACCGCAATAAGTGAACCTGAACTCCCGTGGACGTATAAGCTACTTCACGGATCAGATACTGGGATCAGACAATTAGCCGCAGGCGGGATGCTCGATTATATCGACAATGATGGCTTTCCTTATAATAGTGATCGTGTCTGGCTTTGAGGCAGGCTTTGCGCAGCGAAACATTTTATGATAGAGAAGATAACAATGAATACACACCACTTTAACGATATAACTGAGGCCAGCCGGTTTTTAGGCTGGCCTGCCCCAGAACATCCGCTGCTGAACGTTTTTTCAATTGAAGCCTCAGCCAACGATG
Organism: Chloroflexi bacterium TSY; assembly: GCA_019217005.1. Next base: position 44,278 of record JAHBNG010000112.1, on the reverse strand, counting down.
GCGAACAGGTCTGTTTTGACGAACCTACCACCATATCAAATGACTTTTACACCATTGCGCTAAAGAATGTGACTGCTGGTGAGATGCTCTATGGTCGCACAAAATATGATTTCAAAAATGGAACGATGATTTTTACTGGGCCAAGACAGCAGATTGTGCTTGATGGTGTTGCCGTGGCTGCCAAAAGTAGACATCTTTGCATCCACGAAGATTTTATCAAAGGGCATGACATTCGAGACCGCATCAAGCAGTACGGGTTCTTTTCCTATGCTGTTAATGAAGCCTTGCACCTGTCGCCTAAAGAAGAGCAGCTAATTGGCTCTACGCTGGATAATATCGAAACAGAATATCACAATAATCCGGACGAATATAGCAAAGAGATTATTCTGTCACAAATCGACACGTTACTGAAATATGCCAACCGCTTTTATCGATGGCAGTTTTTGCATCGGCAGGAGACGTCGGGCGCAATTCTTTTCCAATTTGAACGTGCCATTGCCGCACACTTTGAGACAGGTCAACTTGAGATACAAGGCACCCCGCGGGTTGAAGAGATTGCCCAAAGTCTAGACATGTCTCCCCGCTATTTGAGCGATTCCTTAAAAACAGAGACCGGCAAAACCGCCATTGAACACATCCATCTCCATCTGGTGGATGAGGCCAAGAATCTCTTGCTCGAGCCAACGCTAACCGTGTCAGAAACAGCCTATAAATTAGGGTTTGACAATCCCCAATATTTCGCACGATTGTTTAAGAAGAAAGTAGGGACAACACCTTCTGCCTATCGGGAGCAATATCTACTCAACAGATAAGCAGGCAACCCATCGATAAACTTAGAGGCACTAACCAACTTCCGAGGCGTTACGACGTGTGCGGATGCTCTGGTGCGGTGACCGTCTCGTAGATATTAAAGGCGACCAGCGCCACCATAATCACCGCAATAATCGCCACGAACTGTGTGGCCGTTACGCCCGTCACCAGCAGCCCCACGGCCACAATGACCCCGGCAGCGGCAAGGTAGAGCAGGACATTGATAATCTGGTTTTTCGGGGTGAGTTTATTATCCAAGCCATAATTGATAAGTGCCAGGGCGACTAAGAATATGGTAATGGCGACAGTATGGAGCAGACGATACTCTTCGGTTAGTGGATCAGTTGGATGCTTTACTGTCTCTCCAAATAGCTTTTTCGCAGCGACACCAAACGATACTAGAGAAGCGACTAAAAATAAGTGTCCATATGACCAAGACAGGGGTTTGAGGTTAGAAGATATATCGTAAAGCTTGCCTGCCGTGTCGGAGAAGTACAACCACCATAGCGCACATAATATGCCCAACCCGACCACACCAAACAAAATCTGCTCGATCCCTAATGCCGTACCTTGTGCATCATCGAGTATTTTGACAAAGGCCTCCCCCAGAACAATGATGATGAAAATACCGAAACGCTCTACCATGTGATGGGCATCAGCCCCCCATTTTACCAATTGTTGTATCATCTTTGAGTTGGAAAAGAAAGTAATCTCGAACGCGATGGCGACAAGCCAGCCGACCCAGTGATACTCGGTGGGGAGCAGAAGCGACCCCAACCAAATGGCGATGCCGCCCGCAAACCCAATCATATATTGAACGGAAAATGATTTACTTTCAGGATGCGCAGTGTATGATCGGACGTACATCAAAATCAGGACAAAGCGAACCACCACATAACCGAGGGTAAACTGCACATACAAATCGCCAAATGCCTCGCTCACACTCAGACCAATTGCCGCCACACCAAAAATCTGGATAAAGACGAGCAGTCTGTGCCATATATCATCGACCACAAATCGATTCTGATAAAAGGTTTCGCCCGTCCAAGCCCACCAGATGACAAATATCATAACCAGAAACTGACCAAAACCGAGAAGGGTGAGATTATCACTCAGGAAGTTACCAATCTGGATCAATGTCGCGACATAAACCAGATCATAGAACAGCTCTAGCCAGCCGATTGTGCGGTCTGTGTGGCGGTGGAATTTGACATCTTGAAAGTATTTGGGAGGGGTGAACAACTCTGACATCTATATTCTGCTCCTGCTTTTTCTTTTGATTTGTGAATTTTGGGTCGGATGATGGGAGTGAATTATATTAGGGAGTGTTGAGAGTTGCCAATATCTGGGTCGATACAGGGTCAGTCGGTATACTGTCTTATCCCCTCCATGAGCAACGGCATAACCTGGTCGGCAAGTTCGTCAATGCTCTGTCTATTGTCAGATTGTTGTCCCCAGAGTAAACCAGCGCCGAAGATTGCCCCGGCTGTGAACATTGCTAGTGTCTTTGCCTCTGCTTTCGAAATCGTCAGCGTGCTCGCCCACAGTGATACAACCTCATAGATGCTGTGCTCCATCTCCTTCATGAACACGGGTATAAGTTCACCCATGGACGTTCGCTGACAGTCGTCAGAGATTCTCATCATCATCGTCCCGCCAACAACGATTAGCATACGGAGGTTGTTGTAGGTGAAGCCTGTCAGATCACTGAGTACGGTCGCAAGATCATGACGCATGCGCTCGCCAATTGCGACCGTAAAGAGATCATATTTGTCGACAAAATGGGCATAGAAGGTCGAACGATTGACCATTGCCTCCTCCGTGATGTCGCGCACAGAGATCTTCTGCAACGGTCGATCTTTCACCAGTGTACAAAGTGCCTCAATGAGATTCTTCCGGGATCGCCTTACCCTCAAGTCAACTGATTCAGTAGGGACGTTTTCCGACATTTTGGGACTCCTGTTGGTTATCTAACAGATTCGGATCTTTGATGGTTGACCAGTACAGATCAAACTAGTACATTGTAATCAACATCGGTTAGTTAAACAACATTTGTTGGACTAGAGAGTGTAGACACTTTCTGTGTAATATTCAGTTAATCGAATTGAGCCACCAGCCTAGCCCGATCTGCCCTTACACAACAAACCGAGCGCACCCGATTAATCCACAACATTTTGAATAAAAGGAGAGAATAATATGTTTAAGAACTCACAGATTCCAATCTGGGTGAATATATTCCTAATAATCATCATACTACTCATGACTGTGCAAGTATATTGGTTCTACTTTGATCATCAAGAACTCTTAGATGCAGGTATAACCATCCAAGGTATACCTGACCTAAACATTATGTATACAACGGCAGGCAGACTGACAGCAATGATAGCTGCATCTATCTTTGTTCTGATTACGCAAAATCCAGCCCAATATCTTGTTGTATGGTTTATGAGTATCTTTCGTGAAGGTCAGGAGATGTTCATCGACCCATTATTCCCCTATGCGAATGCACCCGTCACGCCAATAGTTGATGTGGGGATGCATGTCGTAATCATTGCGCTTGAGATAGCGGCGTTTATTGTTGTGTACAGAATCACAAGGCAAGAGAATAATGACAATCTAATAACAAAAACGAGTCGCCCAGATGGCTAAACAACTAACCATGTTTCGGTTCATTGTCAAAACCTTTGTTACAATGGGCTGATTCAATATGTTTGCACTTTGCGTCAATGAAACTGAAATAGAACGCGGATAATACGGAATTAACGGATCTTTACGGATTCAAGCAGAAAAAAATCCGCGTAAGCGAAGCGGCATCCGCGTTCTATTTTTATACTGCAAAAATAATGCTGATTGCTGTACAGTGCGGGTTTCAGTTTAATTAGACGGCAAGAGACGAAAGAATTTTCAATGTATCCACAACCTCCCTCTTTAAAAATCGCGCGCTGGGCCGTGTTGGCGATGTTTTTTGCGAATGGTGCGTTGCTAGCCAGTTGGCTGTCCCGTATTCCTCAAATTCAGGCCAACCTGACCATGAGCGAAGGCCAACTGGGGCTGGTGCTAATGGGCTTGGCAGTGGGTGTGTTGACTGCGCTCTCTATGGTCGGCGGCTTGATTGCCCGCTTTGGCAGCCGCGCCGTCACCGCCGGCGGCGGAGCACTCGTGTGCCTGCTACTCCCCTTTTTGGCGTTGATGCCCAACGCCGTTGCGCTAGGGGTCTGCCTGTTTCTGTTTGGCGCGGCCATGAGTGCGATGGATGTAGCGATGAATTCCCAAGGCGTCGATGTCGAGCGGGCGCTGGGGCGTTCGCTGATGTCGTCGTTTCACGCGGCGTTTAGCATCGGTGGATTTGCGGGGGCGATAATCGGCGCGGCGATGGCTTATTTGGATGTTGGGCTAAGGATGCATTTTTTGATTGCCGGTGCGGTCTTTCTGTTGTTGATTTTGCAGGCTGCACGACATCTGTTGCCCGTCGCTGTGGAGGCCGAACCAGACCTCAGTGCCCCAGCGTTTCGGCTGCCAGCGCGGGCGTTGTGGCCGTTGGGCGCAGTCGCTTTTTGCTCCTCCATCGGCGAGGGGGCAATCGCCGACTGGAGCGCCGTCTATCTGAAAAGCGTTGTAGGCACCACCGACAGCCTAGCCGCCTTTGGTTTTGCCGCCTTTTCCATCACCATGACCGGTGGACGGCTACTGGGTGATCATCTGGCGATGCGTTTTGGCGGTGCAAATCTCGTGCGCGCTGGCGGCGTGACGGCCTCACTGGGACTGCTGTTGGCTATTCTGTTGCCGCAGACGGTGCCAGTCCTGCTGGGCTTCGCCGCTGTGGGCGCAGGGCTGTCGATTGTGGTGCCGTTGGCTTTCAGCGCGGCGGGCAACATGCCAAACCTGCCTGACGGAGTGGGCATCGCCGGGGTGGCGACTATTGGTTATGCCGGCCTGCTGGCTGGGCCACCTGCCGTCGGCCTACTCGCCGAAACGACTACGCTGCGGGTGTCTATGATGCTGGTCCTGTTGCTGGTTGGCTCATTGATATTTACCTCATCGGCGTTACACAGATAGCACCTCGCAATCCCTGAAGGTAACCATCAAAAACAAAGCTCTCTTATTCGGATGTTTACCCGCTTGTTTGTTCAACGAAAATCGCCTAAAATAGACGTTGTGGGATACTCTTCTTGACTTGTTTGGAGGCCCATTATGCCGTCACCTTTCCCAGGTATGGATCCGTATATTGAAGCACCTAATGTTTGGGGTGATTTTCACAATAGCCTTGCCGACATGATTCGGGCTGAGTTGAATCGAACGATTCAGCCTCGATACGTTGCACGATTGATTCCTTATGTATCGTACGAAGAAGTCGCTGTCACACGACCGACCAGCATTCGGTCAGACGTCGGAATTGGGCAGCCTCAGCCGCCGGTAAAACAGATGGCGGGAGCGGCAATTGCTACGGACAAGATCACTGAGGGGGCTAATGGCACTTCTGTGGGTACAGCTCCTGCACCGATTAAGAATAGCGTTCTCGTTGAGGTACCTCTACGTCAGATGAGCATTGAGATTTTGGCAAGCGATTCAATGGAGCTAGTCACAGCAATCGAGATTCTCTCGCCTGTCAATAAGCGCCCCAGCCATCGCGCTTATAACGATTACCTTCAAAAGCGTAGCGACATTCTGCGGTCAACGGCCCATCTGATTGAGATTGACTTTTTGCGCGGTGGAGAGCGTCCGCCACTTGGAGAGCCTATTGCTGTAGTGCCGTATTATGTTACCCTAAGAACCTATCCGAAAAGTGGTTGTGAGTCCGACCAGCCTCTCGAGTGAGAATAGATTGTCACAGAACTTTTCGGATAAACACTAAGCCGTGCCTCCACTCGACCCACTGTAACGGTCTGGCCAATCAAATTTCAGAATACCTTACCCGAAATTCCAATTCCCCTGGCAGAACCGAATGAAGATGTGCCTATCGATTTAGGAATGGTCGTAGCGGATGTCTATGAACGAGGTGGCTATGCAACGCTAATCGATTACAATCGTCAGCCCCCACCACCACAGTTAGGGGAAGAGGATGCCAAGTGGGTTGATGCACTTTTGCGGAGCAAGGGGTTCGCGCTTCGGTAGTGGTTCACCGTTGACTGACGATCCGCGTTTGAGATGAGATTTTCAGGCTACGATCAGATGTCAAGCAGATCGCATCGGTTATCCTGTAACCACTACCAAAAACGAATCGCCCAGATGGCTGAACAACTAGCCTCAGTAGATCCAAATTTGGCGTTTTTGGCGATTTTCAGTCGAGATTGCAGGGATTTTGGAGTCATTTATTCAGATTTCGGTTACAGAAAACAACCTATTTCATATCTGAAAATCGCCCAAATCTAATGCAAAAACTAGATATCGACCGGCAAATTTGTATTTATGTCAACTGTTTAGCCAGAATTCTCTCTCAAAACCTGAAATTTGGATCTACTGAGCCTTGTTTCGGTTAGATTGAGAAGCATACCTGTCTCTATGTTGCTCAGGATTTGGGGCGAAAGCGGCTGATTACGATCTTGGAGTTTGATGAGGGTGCGAATAGCTTAGTAGTTATGTTGGACAGAATCGATAAACTTGAGCCTAAGTTGGCAAACTCCTTTGATGAGGACACAAGTTGCTTCCTGAACAAACAATTGGTTAGCGGATACTAAACGGATGCCATCAATTCTCGGGCTTTGTCTGCCCGAGCTAAGACAAAGTGGCGTAATGCAACATAATTATCGACGATCGTTTCGATGGGATGACCAAACATTGTCTCCCATCCTATCTGACCTTTTCTGTCCAAGGTAACCATTTCAGGTGCCCAGGTTGCCAAGAGACCAAATCGAAGGGCTGTCGTGGCCAAGTAGCCAAGTCTGACCAACTTTGGATCACCCTTCCATCCAGTATCTCGCAATCCCTGAAGGTAACCCTCAAAAACAACGCTCTCTAATTCGGACGCATGTGCTGTCTCCACACCAAACCACATCTGCGTAGCACATACGAGCGGTGTAATTTCTTCCCCAATTGTACCGATACCTATCAGTGCCCAATCAAGCGCAACAGTTTGTTCGTTCCCTGCTTGATCGCGACGGGCCAGCAAGTTTCTATGACCGCTGTCGGTATGTTGTAGCGTCTTGGGAAGTTGTTCAAGGATTTCGAAAAACATTTCTCGCTCTTGCCACAGCCGAGACAAATCAGCCAAAATCGTATCCGGCCAACCTCTGCGAACTAGGGGATGTTTGTCGCGAAGTTGTCTAATTTTAGCCCAGACATCCAGGTTGATAACCTGCTCCTCCCAATGTCGAATCAAGTCCTTGTCTTTGGTTAGCCAAGGATAGGTTGGGAGTTCTACATCAACCAGATAAGCCCCACTGAAACGAGCCAGATGCCGCGCAGCCAAGCCAAAACGAGAGATGGGCCATTTGTGTTCGTACAAATCGGCCACATCTTCCAGCCATAACCAATAACCATCAGATTGCTCTTCGATATGAAAACATCGGGGTACAGACAAGCCAATTGGTAAATTATCTGGGAGGCTTGATTGATAAAAGCGCAGCTCTCGCTTCCAGTAGTTCCAATGTGATGAGTCATCACCAAAAGCAACTTGAGCATCGGTCTGGTCAGTTTCGGGGGCAGGTGTAAATTTCAAAATCAGCGACCAAGTGACAAGTTTTCCGTTATCGTAGCCATTGCCTTTCAAGCGAAAGACGTTGCCTGTGGAACTCCCTTTGATAAGTGCTTGATATCCCCATTGACCAAGCTCAAATTGGTTGCTCTGATGGATAGACCCTAATCTGGCCGATAACTGAGCTTGGTCAATGGATTGTATGTAAGCTTCGAACGGATTAGTCACAATCGTTCCTCGTTTTCTTAAGATTTGTCTACGTGAAAAATATTGAGAAGTAGTGTTTTGTCAGATAAGTTATGATACAGGTTGGTCATCAGAATCGGTATCCAAAACAGGATAGAAACGCTGGAACTTCTGGCGAGCGAGAGCGGGGGTAAATTGCCATTGAATGGTAGCGGATTGTTCATTGCGCTCGTTGACAAGAGCAAGGACAACAGTCTCAAGAAGCTCTTTGGAATCAATGCGGCGATCAAGAACTTGGCGAGTGATAACCGAGAGTTCAATTTCAACCATATTAATACTACTGTGCATCAAGTAAAGGCTCGATAATGTTCGATTTTTGCACAAGATAATGCGAGCGTTTAGCGGAAGCAAGACGACGTTGCTTGTAGCGAAGGCGCTCGATAGTCTCAGCGAGTGTCAAGACAGGTTTAGGCAGAACGGCATGGAGAAGTTCAACAACCTGTGGCAAAGTGAGAGCGGGGGCATCATATTTGAGGAAAAACTGAGAACGAGCCAAGAAACCAAAGGCCAAAATGACTAAGGTCATATGATGATGCCAACCGAGCCAACTGCGAGTTTCATATTCGTTGAGTCCGAGAAACTGCTTGGCTTGTTCAAAATGGTTTCAATGGGCCAACGCAAAGCAGAAACAGTGGCGAAGTCATCCAAGGAAGTCTCAAGGGTGCATTGAGAGAAAGTATTGCAGAGAGCAATCGGGATTGCGGCGGACGATGAGCCAGAGAGCAGAACCGGGGAGCCCATTGCGGACAGAGACAATGCGGCGACAAGCAATGGAAGCAACGATGAAGCCCTTGGAGCCCTCTTTGAGAACATGCTGTTGCCACTCATGCTCCTGGAAGGTGTCAGCGAGTTGAGCAACGGTGAGAGGCGTAGGTTCACCAGGCCGGACGCGGAGCTTGAGCTTTGCGCCCGCGTCCAGATGATGCGGGCAGATAGGTCTGGGGCTGGAGGTCCAGACACGAGTCTCTTTGGGCACTTCAGCAAAGTAGCTGTAAGCGGTTTGGCCATCAATGCAGTCAAGCAGATGAGTATCTTTGCCAAAGGCTTCATCCATAGTGATCCAGCGGATGGGCAACGCACCCAGGGCGTGCGTCTGCTCAATCATGGACCAAGCCAATTCATTTTTTGTTTGGAAGGTCAGGTCAGTGGGAAGACCGGTTTTGTACCGCTTCTCTGCATACTCATCACTAAACCATTCTTGGGGGATATACAACCGACAGTTCAGTAAGGTATAGCCATGAGAGCTATTATATCCCAGGAAGACTCCGGCTTGACAGTTGGCGATCTTGCCCAGTTCGCCACACCGCTGCCGCTTGACGCCCACTGACTCTTCTCCTTGCTTGGGAATGTCGCTCCCATCCAGGAGTAAGACGCCATTTGCGTCTCCCAACAACTCACCTGTCTGTCGAGTATGTTCCGCCAGCATCGCTTCACCGCTCCAGCGGCTCTGACCCACAAAGCTTTGCAGGGGGGCGTACACCCGATTCTCCTACTGTCGCCAGCGCGATGTTCTCGGCCGATTTGCGTTTGATTTCGGGGTCTAACAAGCCTCGCATGTAGTGGTACGCATGCTCTCTCTGAGCCACATGGCTGAAGTATGGACTATATATGGCATGATACTCCTGGAGTTGGTCGGCCAGTGCCGCCAGTTGCTCTTCTGTCAGTTCCAGCAGCGGCGGGCTTTCCAGTTGGCTGTAGTCATATTGATTGACTGCTTGAGCAAGTTTCATCTTGATTTCCTTTCATCGAAGACTGCTTCATTTTATTGGCTCTTCAGTCTATCTCATTTTTCCTTTGCATTCTGTTTGCGTTTTGTTAGCAATATGCCCAGAAATATAACGAATTTCCTTTGTGTTTCACAATATATTGCTGCACAGTAGTATTAAGCCAACTCCCGTTGACGGGGGTATAAACCATCTGAAAGTGCTGAGCCAGAGCGAAAGCTTCCTCAGGCGAAAAGATGGTGTAGAAGGAACTGGGTGAATGAATGTTGAGATTATCCTGAACAATCTGTAATGAATCGGCATCAGGATTGTGTTTCGTTTTGAGATCATGCATGAAGCGAGCATACTCTTGGCCTCTGCGCCGTTCGGTAATCTGAACAACCCGCTGTCCAGTGTGTGGCTGGTAAGCAATCAAGATGTAACAGATGCCCTTGCGTTCATAGTGATGATCATAGCGCCATTTCTTGCCTGGTTTCATCTCAATCGGCACGATTGTATCGCCCAAGAGCTGACAAGGTTTTTCATCGTAACACCCACCAGAGAGGATTCTTGGGGTCATAGGGCTGTGCATAGAGGTCCAAGATTTGTTCCATGTGCCACAAGTATGTAGGTGTTAACTTTCCGATACACCACTGCACCTTCAAATGGGGTTTCAGTTCGTTTTTTTTCAGAATTTCACTCACGGTTTCATGCGAAATGTCTTCCACAAACTTTAACTCAACCGCTGTGGTTGCTAGCAGCCTTAAAGTCCATCGGCTTCGCCCATCTGGTCCTTTCGTACACGCTAGTGCCGTGATTTTGGCTCTGGCTTCGTTACTAATCTCGACTGGTCGTCCGCTTCTTGGCCTCTCTTCTGGGGCTTTGGTTAGCCCTTCCGTCACATATCTTTTGCGGATTCGCACCACCGTTGCTCGCGTCACTCCCACTCGTTCCATGATTTCTCTGTCTGTTTTCCTCCATCTGACAAGAGCAGAATATGTGCCCTTCTTATCTTTCTTACGTTCTCTTTTCCTTTTGCCGTTATTCGCCTTAATTCATTTCTGTCTTTATCACTTAGTTTAACTTTATATACTTGCTTCATTTCTCTCTGCCTCCTCGTTTTTTTAGTCACTTTCTGGCAGAGTTTACCGTATTATAACTTATCTGACAAAACAGTAGTAGAGAAGCTGCTTAATTATAATACTCTTTGCCTACTCGCAACCGCAAGTTTTCGGCCGAATGCCCTACTGGTCCAAAGTGGGAAACTTACGCAGTGTTATGCTGCGGTCTACCACAAATCTCATTTTCAATTTTTCTATAAGATGTCATCCTTCCCTCAGTTACGATGTCATCCCCCTTCAATCGCAATATCATCCTTTCGATGGACGACATCGCCCGCTCATGGGCTTATACTGAATGTACCGAGTCAAAGATGCAGATAGGACTTGGAATCGTCAATCGCAAGTTAATGAATGAATGAGAAGAACCATGGCACACGCAGGGAAAGTCATATCAAACAGAGCGATGGCTGGGACAGTCAAGTTTATCAAGACGGCGGCTGATACGAGTGGCGAGTTATTAGAGATGGAAGCGACCTACAACAGAGCCGTTGATGGCGCAGCTGAATGGGGGGTGCCCGAACATTATCATCCCTATCAGGATGAGCATATTGAGGTGCTAGCTGGCATGGTTTCCGTCAAGATCAAGGATCAAGAGCGTACCTATGTGGCCAGTGAAAGCTTCGACTTTCCTTGCAACGTACCACACGCCTTCCTTGGTGCCGCTGGTAGTGAAGAAGCCCGAATCCTTTGGCAAATACGTCCGGCGCTCGACAGTGAGACCTATTTTGAGACGGTTTATGGTCTGGCCGCGGATGGCAAAATGAAAGAGACGGGGTTCCCAAACTTATTCCAGTTGGCTGTCATCCTCCGAGCATTTCATGATGAGTTACACCCGACGAATCCGTCTCGTATTGTGCAAAAAATCATGTTTGGGATTCTAGCCCCCGTTGGTCGGATCCTGGGCTATCAGGCCCGCTATGAGAAGTATAGTAGTCCAGTTAGAGACTATCTAAATGTAAACCCGGCGTTATCGCCACAACGAAAGGAATCAAAAATGATACACTTCGAACGAACACTAGAAATCGACGCCACGCCTGACGATGTATGGGCGGTTCTCGGTAACTTCATGCATGTTGACGAGTTTGCACCCGAAATCGTATCAGTCGATGTACTGACAGATGGCGAAGACGGAATCGGATCAAGACGACGTAACCACTTTAAGAACGGCACCTCTTTGGTTGAAGAGATTACAGAGTGGGAGCCGACAAAACGGAGATTTCGCCTTCAAATGTCGGACATGGCATCAATGCCTCTCCATGAGGCATATTCTATGATGTCTGTTGAGCCGACGGATAACGGGCGGTCGAGGGTGACGTGGGACATGGATTTTCGAGCGAAGTACGGTCCCTTTGGATGGCTAATGGGCCAGACCATGATGAAAATGATGATGGGCAAGATTATCGACGGTAATCTGAAGGGGCTCGCCGACAAGGTTCGGTCGAACCGGGCTGCAACTGCACAAGCGACCTAAAGGGACATTAGAGCGCCACTGTGACCTGTGCTTTGAGGACTCATCGGTGGATGAACGCATCGTCGAGTGGCGCGAAGGGCAGAAATTGGCGATTGAGCTTTTCAACGGTCAGAAAATATAGTCTAGCACGGTCATTCCAGTCACTTGCTGCACAATAGCGGACAGCATATAGGGTGCACAGTTGTCGTAGGCAAAGTGCGTCCCCGGTATATGGAACATGGGTCGATTGAAGAAGCCTTTGCCCAACTACTCCGGGTTGGCTGACCGTCAAGCTAAAGGCACGGCATCCAGTTCTCTAGACATCAGACTTCGAGGCACCCGGAACACTCCAGGTGCGAGGAATGCGGTAATGGGTTAGATTTTTGCAGGATTTAAATCATTCCAATTTGCGTGAATTCCGTGAGTGGATTCTCGTCAAGCGAGAGGAGTTCGCCCAACAGAACGTCCAGGCGCTGGAGCAATTAATTTCGAGATACTTGTTGCGGCAAGTGGTGCCAATGAAGATGTGGTTGCCAATGGTCTGGACGAACTGTGGCGGCGACGCATCATCCAGGAGCAGAGCATCAATCGTTACGACTGTAGACGATGATGGGCTGGCATCTCCACACTTTGGTTATGTCGGAACAGCGCAAAAGATAAATATCATGTAGTAGCGAGCCGCACCGCGCTGCTACATGATATTTTTATTCTTCGCTTCTGAAGTGCTTTTCGGCTTTAGTGCTTATCCGAAAAGTTCTGTGACGATCTATTCTCGCTCGAGAAACTGATCGGACCCACAACCACTGCTCGGATAGGTTCTTAGCAGTGCTACTCATTTCTCAGCCACAAAGATGAGAGTCTGATGGTCCATCGTGGCTGGTTCATCTGTATAATCGCCGTAAAGCTGAATGTTTTGGAAACCAGCCACCTTAAGCATTAGGACTAACTCATTTTTGCTATAGTCATCGAGCTTCTGAGTATGAATCTCTTCTTTGATCATCTCATCGTCCTGCCACAAGCGTGCGCGAATTTGACGGGTGGCAACCTCTTCCAGAGGATCCATGGATATCGTTCGGGTTACCAACTCAAGCTCAGTCCCGTCGGATAGGCGCTTACGCTCGCCAGATTCAGGCCAATCCGGCAATGGCCAGTTCCTGTGCTCGGGCAGGCGGGACATCCAGGCGGGCGGATCGTTCCAGCGCACCTGATAGTCAAAAGCGAAACTGCCGCCAGGCCGTAGATGTTCATGGCAGCGGTGCATCGCTGCTTGGGTAAGCTGCCGTTCGCCGCCTAAGCCAACGACTCCGCAGGCGAATATGGTTTTGTAACGGTGGGGTAAGTCCAATTCGTGCGTGGCTTGGGTATAGAGCTGCGGTGCAAATCCTTCCGTGTCCGCACGTTTCCGGCATTGTTCGATCATATCCGCCGAGTAGTCGCAGCCATCAACATGCAACCCTGCCTGTAAGTAAGATAACAGCAGGCGTCCGCTACCACAGCCAAGATCAAGCACTGGCTGTCCAGATCGCTCGATGATGCTTCTGAAATAGAGGGCTTCTTTCCCTCCCTCTGTTTCGAATTCGCCCCAGTTGCGCGCAACTAAGCCATGATGCCAAATTTGGGGTTGTTTCATTGTTCGTCAGTTGCCTTTCATTGTTCGTCATAAGAAAATTATTTGAAGATCAAAAAAACCGTAGGTTTGTAAAATCATACCTACGGCTTAGGGGCTAAACCAAAGAAATATCTTGTCAATGCGTGTACTTTACTTTCTGGTAAAGGCTTGAGTGACAAAGGGCAAACCGAAAGGGGCGGAAAAAAGAATCCACCCTGAAAAAACGGGATAAAATGTAAAAATAGTGCTCGGCTAGTTTAAGCAGCGGCATTGAGGCGGCGATGAGCGAGAACGCCTTTAGGGAAATGGTGTGAAACCGAGGCCTTTTTCCGAAAGTCAGGGTCGAGTTGGTCAGGAGTTGGAAAAAGAGCACTCGAGAGAACACGGCGCAGCCTGCCGGGAGTGGCTTGAGGCTCTCGATCCCAGTAGCCAGTCGGTATGGGAGGAAGAGAAGCGGCTAAATGGGAAAGAAGATTGCCAGCCAGCAGCCCCAGTTCAGGTAAGCGGAAACAAGCCTCATCGGCATGAACAAATTGACGATGTAAGCCAATCATCTGCTTGGAAGCCAAGGGGGGAGGTTCAACAGGCCAGCGTTCCAGGTAGACAAGATAAATGGTTTCAGGCTGCAAAGTCATAACGGTCGCCAAAACCAAAGGTGTGTTGTAGGCCGGATCCTGAATGACGTAAATCGAGTAGGTACGGTTGGCTGTATCCACCTTGGTTGTTCTGGGGACGAGATTGTGCCATGCTTGATAGCAAATCAGGCGACCACTATAGAGAAAGCGACCAGACGAGTCCGGAGTTGTAGCCTCGAGTCGCTTTCCCTTATAGCTGCGAGAGAGCGGACGCACAATATCACCATATTCAGGTGGTCTGCCTTTTTCTTTGCGTTTGGGGAACTCATTGCGGCGCACTGTGCAGTTAATGGCTTCCCGCAGGACAAATCGGTCGATGCCGCTTTCTAGCATTTCTCTGATTGTAAACCCGGCATCGACCACCGCCACTTCGTCTGACTCCAGTGATTTCTTCGTCTCTTTCAGCAGCTTTTTCCGAAACTCACTTTCCTTTGTTCCAACCGTGCATCTCATGATTGCCTTGAGCAGTGGCACTCGCTTCCCGCCTATCTCCCCCGAGCTTATCATCACTCCAAAGATGAGCGCGGACAATGCCCGACGAGCCGTTGAGTTATAGAGTCGGTTCACTTTCCCTTGCAGCTTCGGTCGCCAGAACCCTGTGATATCTATGCTTTTCACTCGGTACCCTTCTAACTTTTTGCCTCCCATTCCCTTTCCACTTCTTCTTGCCACGACCCCAGCAGACTTGTGATATCCCATGATCCATATCGAAAGCTCCACCAGCTTCGCCGGAGCTCCTCATCTTCAAACCCGCTTTCTTTCAATGCGCTATGGATTGCTCCTCGACTTTTCAGAAACGACCCATTCAGCATTGCCCACATCAGACGCATTACATTTACGTTTGTTCCCATCGGCGTTACTTGCAATACATTCATCAGTACTGCTATAGTTATTTCTGGCGCGGTTAGCATTCCTTCCTCCTTTTTGGGTTCTCTACCTTTAGGATGAACTGCTAACCGCTTTTTGTCACATTTCTCACCTCATCTCTTTTCTTTTCTTTTACCAGAAAGTAAAGGTGTTCAGGATTGGGCGAAACAGGATACGCCAATTAACGCGCCAATATGAAGAAGAACACCCTGAAAGATGAATATGTTTGATCAACTCACCGCTTTCCGGAGGTATGAAGTTGGGAATTCTGTCATTTCAGCACCTCCTTCCTGTCAGTAATAACGAACGGTTGAGTAGCAGGACTACCAGATCAGTATAGCCTGCGGTGTAACATCTGTCAACCCTTACTAACCATCCCCAGCAAATGTCACTTGAAAGCCGCCAGATGCCAGTCACTCCCGCGCCAAGTCTAGAGAACAGTCGATGTCTGCCCCATCGCAGCAGTGAAGTGACAGTCATCGAGCTCTCGGCGTGGGTTGGCGGCGAGATGAGCGGAAGGTGACCGCCACTTTTGGACCAAGCGAGGAGGAATGACCGGCCGTCCAACGTTGGTTGTGGGTAGTGGCTGTCACCTGGAGTGGCGATCGCACAGAATTTGTGGCCAGATTGTCGGTCTAACCTCGAACTTACAATTGCTGAACTATCCCAAAACGTTTTCAAATTTTGGCCTGTATCGACATCCTATAAACGTATCGTTTGGTCATCACTTCCACTGGCCAGGGTTTGACCGTCGGGGCTGAAAGCCGCTGACCAAACCCAAATGGAATGGCCTAACAAGGTTATGCAGCTTTGGCCAGACCCGGAGGATTCCCCGACATCCCACAAGAGAACCGTTCGATCCCTACTGCTACTGGCCAATAGGTAACCATTGGGGCTGTTCATATTTGCTGTCGCTGGCGACCAGGCCACCGATAAGACCCCATTGGTGTGGCCCGTTAAGGTATTGAGGCTTTGGCCGGTGTCGACACCCCATAAGCGCACTGTTTGATCTTCACTTCCACTAGCCAGAGTCTGATCATCAGAACTGAAGGCCACTGACCAGACCCCACCGGTGTGGCCTGACAAGGTTTTGATGGTACCGTTGACAATACAAAAACACTATGTTAGTATAACGTTGTAGTAAAACGTTACACCTGATTTGCGTAACCAGTATGACTGTGCTAGGTCAGGCTGTAATGGGTCCGTGACTCATGCTTTTGCTGGATGATCATTGGTTGCGGAGTTGCTAATCCTCGTTCCACCCATTTTTCGATATTGTAATCTGCCTATTACGCAACATGCCCGAGCGAGCAACTATTTTGGATGTCGCTCGACTTGCCGAAGTATCACCGAGTACCGTCTCAAACCTGTTGAACGGACGAGTCGAGCGCATGAGGCCAAGTACCAAAGAGCGTATCCAGCGGGCCATTGAGCAATTAGGATACAGGCCCAACCACTCAGCCCGTGGTCTGAAAACCGGATCTGCACCGCTTATTGGCCTCATTGTTCCTTCTGTGGCAAATCCATTCTGGGGCATCTTTGCTCGCTATATCGAAGAGGCAGCTTTGGGAAGTGGATATCAAGTATTGCTAGGCAATAGTGAACGCAACCCGATTCGCGAGCAAGGATATGCAGAGGAGCTATGGGGACATGGGGTGCGCGGGATTATACTGGGGTCTGCGCCAGAAAAATTTGACCATCTCTCTCCTCTGCTTGATCGTGGGTTGAACCTGATCGCATTTGATCGTCCCACTCAGCAAGCAGATCAATACACAATTGACAGTATTGGCGTCGATAATGTTCAGGGGGCATACTTGGCCGTAAATCACCTGACGACGCTTGGCCATCGACAGATTGGCCTCGTTTCAGGCTCCATTCGAACTGTCAATCGACTTGATCGGTTACAAGGATATCGTCAGGCGTTAGATGAGGCCCAAATTGAATTTAATCAACGGCTGATTTGGCAGGGCGCGTCTGCGACTGATTTTGGCGATTCGGAAACGATGAATATGGGGCGACAGGGCGCGCGCGAATTGTTGAGCGGCGTCAATCCGCCAACCGCTCTTTTCACCATCAACGATATGGTCGCCTTTGGCGCATATGCTGGTGCCCGCGAACTGGGATTACGTGTCCCCGAAGATGTATCAATCGTTGGATTTGATGATATTGCCCTGACAGAGGTTGTGGATCCACCATTGACGACTATACGGCAGCCTGTTGAGGAGATTTCTCGATCCGCCGTTGAGAAACTATTGGCTCGTCTGCGAGGGAATAAAGACGAGCCTGCCAGTCATGTGGCACTTTTGCCAAAGTTGGTTGTGCGTTCCTCTACAATGAAACGATTCGATCGTCAAGAATAGTATCAAAAATTGATTTGGAGTATTGTATATACTGAGTACTGGCATAAACTTAAGATAAATTTGGCCGTTTTCAGCCAAATAAAATAGACCACTATCTTTGCACTTTTTGATTATGTTAAGTAATAGGCGCTTTTTGATTATGTAAACGTCCATTTTGGTACGTTTTTGAGCCAAAATAGCGCCTGTAAACGATGTTAGGTTAATTAAAATGCAAAAGTGCAAACATAGTGATAGACGAATCTATTTTAAGTTTATGAGCGAGTGCGGTATACAAGGGAAACGAGGAGTGACATGACCGAACTGGCCGCAACACCCAAACGCAATCTGATCACGCTCCCCCGCCTCAATATGTACCAAAAAGAGAGTCTGGCTGGCTATCTCTGTGTTTCTATCTGGGTCATTGGGTTTCTCATCTTTAGCCTGGGACCGATGATCGCGACCGCTGTCCTGAGCTTCCACAGGTGGGATCTAATCGGCACGCCGCGCTTTATTGGAATAGACAACTATGCAAAGCTCTTCCAAGACGATCTCTTTGGCCAATCGCTCAAAGTGACCGTTCTTTATGGCCTTGGTCGTGTTCCCCTGGGCATCGCGGCTGGACTGCTAACTGCGTTATTGCTCAATCAACGAGTGAAGCTCCTGGGAATGTGGCGTGTCCTCTACTACATGCCCGTTGTGCTGCCACCCGTTGCAATCTCACTGCTCTGGATGTGGATCTACAATCCACGCTATGGGATTCTCAATGGCTTTCTGTGGAACGCTTTTGGTATTCAGGGACCGGCGTGGTTGGAATCTACAACGTGGGTATTGCCGTCCCTGATGATCATGGCGGTCTGGTCGGCCATGGGGCGAAACATGCTCATTTACCTCTCGGGACTACAGAGCATTTCGCAAGATCTCTATGATGCCGCCAATGTAGATGGGGCCGGTGCGTGGCGCAAGTTTTTGGCCATCACCATCCCCATGCTCTCTCCCGTGATCTTTTTCAACCTGATCACGGGCATGATCGATACGTTCAAACTCTTCACGCAAGCCTATGTGATGACCAATGGCGGGCCGCGCAACGCGTCGCTCTTTTTCTACTACTATCTTTTCCAAAACGCGTTCCAGCGCTTCAAGATGGGCTATGCATCAACGATGGCCGTGGTCGTGACGATCTTGATCATGGTGCTGACCATTCTCGTCTTCCGCACCTCTAAGGCGTGGGTCTACTATGAAGGTGAATTGCTTGAGCAAAACCGGGGATAATGGGTGATATCCTAAATTGTATGTGAAGTTGCACTCCCCCGACTGACCAATCGGCTTTCACACAATTTGTGGTCGTTCGCCGGACATTGGAGAATAGATATGGCAAGCATCGCACAAACCACCCCTCAGCAGCAGCAGCAGATGCGCGCAGAGAAGCTTCTCTACTGGCTGAGCCGCACGTCGATTTATGCTCTGTTGATTCTGGGCACGGTCATGATTCTCGTCCCCTTTTTTTGGACCATCAGCACGTCGCTGAAGACCGAGCAACAGACGCTTCAATTTCCACCGACATGGATTCCCAATCCCATTGCCTGGGAGAACTATCCCATTGCCCTCAGCGCCCGTCCATTCAATATCTATTATCTGAATAGCGCTTTTATCGCTATCATCAGCACGATTGGTCAGGTAATCAGTTCAGCAATCGTTGCTTTTGGCTTTGCACGATTGCGTTTTCGTGGCCGCAACACGCTCTTTCTGGTTGTGTTGAGCACCATGATGATCCCCTTTCATGTCATGATCATTCCGCGCTTTGTGCTGTTCAAATATCTAGGGTGGCTCGACACATATTATCCACTCATTCTGCCCAATTTCTTTGGTAGCGCCTTTTCGATCTTTCTGCTGTGGCAATATTTCATGACAATTCCGCTCGAACTGGATGACGCGGCCAAAATTGATGGGGCAGGCTACTTTCGCATTTTCATGCACATCATTTTGCCTACATCGACCGCCGCATTAGGCGTCGTGGCAGTCTTTGAATTTCTAGAATCGTGGCGTGATTTTTTTGGTCCATTGATCTATCTCGCGTCCGATTCAAAGTATACCGTTCCCATCGGGTTGTACACCTTCCGCACCGAGTATTTCACAGAATGGCATCTATTTATGGCCGCTTCAGCGGTTGCGATGTTGGTTCCATTGCTCGTCTTTTTTGTGGCCCAAAAGTACTTTATTGGCGGAATTGCTCTGGTTGGGTCGGGCGGGTCCAAGGGATAACACTGACGATAAACATTTCAGAGGAGAACGGTTCATGGATCAGAAAGTGGCATTGATCACGGCTGCGGGGAGCGGCATGGGGGCGGCTATTGCGCGCAAATTGGCCGAACAGCAGTATAGAGTCGCCATCCTCTCATCCTCCGGCAAAGGCGAAGCCTTGGCCAAGGAGTTAGGCGGCATCGGGTTCACAGGCTCCAATCGTAATGTGGCCGATTTAGAACGGTTTGTTCAGATCGCAGTCGATTCGTATGGCCGAATTGATTGCGTAATCAATAGCGCAGGGCATGGACCAAAGGGGAAAATACTCGAGATCAGCGATGAAGATTGGCATTTGGGGATGGAAGTCTATTTCCTACACGTCGTGCGAATCAGCCGATTGGTTACGCCACATTTGGAGAAAAATGGTGGCGGCTCGATTGTCAATATTTCAACGTACGCGACGTTTGAACCCGATCCTGCCTTTCCCACTTCGGGGGCATTTCGCTCGAGTTTGGCGGCCTTCACGAAACTATACGCCAATGAATACGCGTCAAAAAATATTCGCATGAACAATATTCTGCCGAGTTTCATTGACAGCTTGCCAGAAAAAGAGGAATTTCGCAGCAGAATCCCCATGGCGCGTTATGGCACAGTCAGCGAAATTGCGGAGACTACTGCGTTCTTGGTCTCGGACGGGGCAGCCTATATTACAGGACAGAATATCCGCGTAGATGGTGGCATTACCCATTCTGTGTAGGCTGAATCTATATTTCCGTAAATCTTGTAATTATACTATCACACAAAGGAGAATCACATGCTGAAAAACGATAAAAGACGGCTAATGCTGGTTGCCGGATTCGCATCTATCCTGATCCTGCTTATTGCTGCGTGTGCGCCTGTTGGCGCGCCTGGGGCAGAGAGCAGTGGTGCGATAGCTGGAGGGGATGAAGTCGTCACCATCAAATGGTTTATGCGCTGGGATCAGACCCGCGTTGATAACGTTGCCATGCCCGTCATTGAAGCCTTTGAAGAACAGCATCCAAATATCAAGGTCGAATTTGAAAACATTGGGCGCAGTAGCGAATATTATCAAAAATTGCAGACAACCATTGCGGCTGGTCTCGCACCCGACGTCTTCTATCCTGCCACCCATATTGCCTACGCACTGGCATCCAAGGGCGGTCTATTGCCGATTGATGATTACATCACCGCCGATGGCCTAGACATGGCAAAGTATGACCAGAGCATTTTGGAACTCTATCAACAAGAAGGCCAGCAATATTGTCTACCCATTGACACGGCTGCTCTGGTGGTCTTCTATAACAAGGAGATGTTTGATGCGGCCGGCGTGGCTTATCCCGAAGCAGGCTGGATATGGGATGATTTTCTCGCGACTGCACTGGCGCTCACCGTAGATTCGGATGACGACGGTCAGACCGATCAATTTGGTGTCGATGTCTTTACCAATTACTGGCCCATGGTTGTGTGGACGCAGACGGGACATGCACTTTACGATGACATTCGGAACCCAACCGAATTTTTGGGGGCAGATGAGGATTCGGTGGCTGCAGTCCAATGGCTGGCCGACCTGATCAACGTCCACGGCGTGATGCCTTCTGCCGAACAGCGAGCTGATATTGGTGATATGTTTGTGGCAGGCAAGGCGGCCATGCAGGTGGTGGGTCACTGGCGCGTGCCACGCTATTTGGCCAACGCTGAGTTTGCCTTCGACTTTGCGCCGCTTCCTGTCGGCAAAATTGCCGCCAATCGCGCGGATGGCAGTTGCTTTGCTGTGAGCGCTAGCTCCGAACATCCCGACGAAGCATGGGAGTTTGTCAAGTTTCTGGCTGGTCCCGATTCGTTAGGTGTGAGCCTGTTGCTTGATCTGCAACAGATGACGCCTGTGGTTCTGGAGTTCCAAGACTCTGAGGCGTTCCTCAATCCGGAGGGGTTGGAAGGATCCAACAAAGAGGCGTTCTTGGCTGGCAAAGATAACCTCTTCTCCATGTATGATCCCATCCACCCCATGTATGCTGAATGGGATGCGCTCTGGAAACAAGAACTGGGCGAAGTTTGGTTGGGGAACGCCACAGCTGCCGAAGCTTTCGAACGGATGATACCTGAGGTTGAGGAACTGCTGGCAAACTTAGCGGATTATGAATAGGGTAAGGTGAATAAGATGATGCGCCAGATTGGCGAGATGATATAGGGATTGAAAAAAGAACACGAATTTTCAGGATGAATACGGATTCTCTCAGAGTCAATCCGTGAAATCTGTGTTCATCCGTGTCCCATATTCTTAATCCTCATCATCTCTAACATTCAGACTTCAATCAACCGGCCAGATATGACTCCCGCCCGCGTTGAGGGCAAGATTGCCTCCGTCCACTGGCAGCAGGACACCTGTGACCGCACCAGCCGCCGCGGAACAGAGAAAGAGCGCCGGACCCACAAAATCTTCGGGGTCGAGCAGCCGGTTGAGCGGAATGCCCACTAGCATCCGCTGTTGCAGCTTTTCGCTAAATCGTGGATCGTCCAGCAATTGGCTTTTGAAGCAGGGCGTCATCACCTGCGCTGGCAAAATCGCATTGACGCGAATCCCCTGTCCGGCGTACTCGATTGCTAGCTCTTTGGTCATCTGGCTAACACCCGCCTTGGAGACGCTGTAGGGGAAGTTGCCGCGTCCCAGGGCGGAAACGCCCGCAATCGAGCCGATGTTGAGAATTGCACCCTCTCCTTGGGTCAACATGCGCCGAATGGCCTGCTGCACACAGAGAAAGTAGCCAGTCAAGTTGACGCGCAAGGTTTGCTCCCAGTCTTCCAACGCCAATTCATCGGGATGGACACGGCTGGGAAAGGTGTAGGGTACATTGACGAGAATATCCACGCGACCAAAATAGTCGTCCACCGCGGCAAACAGCGCCTCCACATCCTCTGGCCGAGAGATATCGCAGTGCCGCACAAGCACATCGCGTCCCAACGCCTGGATCTCATCCGCCGTGGTTTGCGCGCCGGCATCATCAATGTCCGACACGGCGACCTTGGCTCCATGCTGCGCAAACCCCAGCGCAATGGCGTGTCCAATACCGCCATTGGCTCCCGCGCCCGTGATGACGGCGATCTTGTCGGTTATGTCAAAGAGATTGGATGGCATCATTTTCTCCTTGCCGTTTAGGGCGAAAATCACTTTCGGAGATTCTACTCATCTGCAAACCTAGTGGAGGCTTCTTTGAGTATATTGTATCTTGACCGGGGTGGTTCATTTTAGGCGGACAATTAGGTTTACATTTTTGCAAAGAGAAAAGATGTTTATATTTTCTACTTTGAGCCATGCTCAGGCAGAAAATGACCTCATATAGATTTTTATCTATGTATCAAAAGTGTAAACCTAATTCTGAACCACCCCTCTTGACCGTCTATCCAACTCTCTATGCTTATGATAGAATAGAAAAGTAATTTGCCAGTCATGATTATCGTGTGATGGAGGTCAAGCAAATGGCCACTCTACAAGTGCCGACAAAAACGCCCTCAAGAAGATTTTCCAAATGGATACTTTCGCCGCCATCTACGCAGGCTCTTAGAGCCGAAATGGAGAAGTATAGAAATTTGGATTTACCCGGCAGCGACGGTGAACCGATGGAAAACGACAGAGAACGAATTCAAATTAATCTAGGACTCCAATCCATCGATCACTTGTGGTCAGACCGGGATGACTTTTTTGCTGGCGGCAATATGTTCATCTACTTCAACATGACCCAGGTCAATGCGGTGTTGGCAGAGATGGCGGATCCTTCCTTGCCTAAACGTACCTTCCGCGGTCCAGATATGTTTGTCGTCCTCAATGTCGACGGTAGCTATCGACGCCAGAAATGGGTCGTATGGGAAGAAGAGGGGCGATATCCAGATGTCATCTTTGAATTTCTTTCGCCGAGCACTCGTACAATTGATCTGGAAGATAAGAAAGAACTCTATGAACAGACCTTTACCACCTATGAGTACTTTTGCTTTGATTATCTGGATCCCGAATCAAAAAATAGTTTGCGCGGTTGGCGGTTAGATGCACATCAACATTATCAACCCATTGAGCCAAACGAACATGGCTGGTTGTGGAGCGAACGGCTCGGTCTGTGGGTTGGAACGTGGCAAGGAACGATCGAGCGCGACACAACGACCTGGATGCGATTCTATACGGCAGAAGGAGAGTTGGTTTTGACCAAGACCGAAGCTGCGGAAGAACAGGCATCTCAAGAAACCATTGCACGTCAAGCCGCGGAAGACGAGAATGCGCGCCTGCGTGCCGAATTGGAGCGCTTGCGAGGTAACAACACCTAAAAAGATTGACGGAATAATCTAGATGTTCTCTCTTCAAATCCTGCCCGTCTGTGAATAATTAAATCCTTGAAATTGCCATGAGGACTCAGATCGACGTCCCCCAGGCAAAATCGGGAAAGATGTCGGGATCGCCACTAGGCTGAATCACCATCATCTTTTCGCATTTGCCGGTGGCTTCTTCACTGTAGCAGCCAGTCTCGATGCAGACCACCATGCCCGCTTCCAGCACCGTCTCATCGGTGGGCACAAGCCAGGGCGCTTCATTGACCGTGGTGCCGATGCCGTGACCTGCATAGTGTGCGAGCTTTAGCCCATACTTGTTATAGGCATCGCTGGCTGCCGTAAAAATGTCGCACGCCCGATTGCCCGGTCGCGCCTTGCTGACACCAGCATAAAAGGATTCACGGGCGGCGCGCGCATAGGTCTTTTGAATTGCTGTCGGTTCGGCTCCAATCACCATCGTGTTGGCCATATCTGCCCAGTAGCCGTTGATGCGTGGGCTGATGTCCAGTTCGGCGATATCGCCGGGTTGGGTCACATAGTCAATTGGTCCACCAGGGGAGACGCCCTTGTTGCGTGGACCACAGACCACCTCGCCTGCGATGTAGAGTTTGTCCCCTACATGCTCATGCATGCGCTGGGTCATGGCGGACCAGAGTTCATACTCGCTCATGCCCGCCTGTTGAGTGAGATGCATCAGTTCTTTGTGCGCAAGATTGACCACTTCGGCAGCCTCTTTGAGTAGGGTGATTTCGCGTGGTGTTTTGCGCATTCGGGCGCGAGCCAAGGCTGCATCCGCCGCCACCAACTCCACTTGTGGCAGCTCCGTCTGGACTGTCTGCAGAGCAATCATGGGCAGCGTTCGCTCTTCAACAGCCAATTTCACGGAACGATTGCCTAGACCAACCTGACGGAGTGCTTGACGCAGCGCCACCACAAAGTTGTCGCGCCGTTCTTGTTTGTCAAATGGTTCAAAGACTTCCAGAATGCCGAAACTGATCACGTCATCAAACATGGATTGTTGGCGTGCTGCATCAGCATAATAGCGATTGGTGATTAGCAGACTGACATCTGCCTGTACACCAAAGAGTGCCAAGACTGGTCCATAGCTCAGATGGGCCAGAGGACCAAACTCAATCGGAACTTCATAGTGACTGACGTAGGTGACGTTTTCGGACGAACTCAAGAGTGCCCAGTCAGCGCCCAGTTCCTGCAATGTGGCACGGGTACGTGCTAATTCTTGATTGCTCATGTTAAACTTTATCCAACGATCTAGTAACCGGGTAGCGCTCAATCTTGCTTACGCAGAGGTGGCATGGGCATTTTATTGCCCTCGAAAGCAAAACAGAAACCTGCTCGACAATGTTCGAGAGGCGGTATCTCATTTGTGAGATAGAGTCGCCTTCTCCAGGTTCTGGCAAGAATAGAACGTTAGCGTGTATTCTGATCAGCACTTTCATTTGCGCTGTTTACCTCTGATTCCTGTATCCTAGCACCTGTGAGATTCTGCGCATTGTGGCATATGTAATCGAACTGTTCAAACATTCAACTGTCCATGTCGATTCATCTCGTAAATCGAACCACGCTACTTCAATAATCTCATACCCGAACTTGTGTGGTTCAAGGTCAAATTCCGGTTCGCTACCAGGACGTGCTTCACCACCAATCGGCGTACACTCATAGGTTTTGAACCAATCATAAAAGCTTCCAGGTGGACTTGCTTCATCTTGTAGAAGTCGCCTCACATTTACAGCTAGGTGTGTCTCTTCTTTTAGCTCACGAGCCACACATTCTTCCTCTGTTTCACCTTCTTCTCTACCGCCGCCGGGCATAGACTAATATTCGAGATTGTCTTTAAATTGACAATTCTTAATCAGCAGAATGTGGTGG
The DNA here is from genome assembly GCA_019217005.1 of Chloroflexi bacterium TSY. The sequence continues at coordinate 18,407 of JAHBNG010000112.1, read as the reverse complement.
TTTTGAATGACTGCGCCTTGATATCTTATGCTACGTGTCATGGGTATGATTCTGATAGATGAAGCTATTCTTTTTCTAAAGGATTGTCATTGATAATCTGGAGCAGGCGCTGTTCAGCCCCATAAAGATGAGAGGCCAGTGCTTTTTGACACGTCATTGGTTGTTGAAGTAGACTGCTTGTATATTGTTGACAATAAATACAATATACTACAGTCCCAATTTGTTGACAAGTCTAATTCTTATATGTCGCCAACCTGCCCCAAGAGCCAGAAGAGTGCGCCAAGGTTGATGGAGCCAGCCGCATCGGTGCCATTGTACATATCACGCTGCCCATGTCGTGGTCCGGCATCATTACTGCCGCCATCTTCTCATTTACCCCTTCATGGAATGAACTACTCTACTCGATTGTCTTTGTGAGTGGCGATGAGAATATGACCATTTCTATGCTTTTTCAATACAAGATAGGGGGTGGTTCATTTTAGCTGGATAGATAGGTTTACACTTTTAGAAACAGAAAGAACGTTTATATTCTCTGATTTCGCCGGTTCTCAGAGAGAAAACGGTCTCATATAGATTTTTGTCTATATATCAAAAGTGTAAACCTAATTTTGAACCACCCCCAAGATAGTACGCTTAACCGCCCCAATTTTCCATCCCAGTGAAAAAGAGTTGGCTGCCTATGCCGCGGCTGGTCTGTTGGTGACAGTGGTGGATGCGGAGGAACCGGAGGCATTAATCCCACATGTGCAGGACGCGGATGTTGTGGCGCTGATCGGCACAGAGTTGCCGGCCAATGTGGTTGAGGCGATGACCCAATGTCGAGTGATTGCACGACAAGGGACTGGGACTGACAAAATTGCCGTGGATCGAGCGACCGAATTGGGGATTGTTGTTGCCAACACGCCCTATTTCTGCGTAGAGGAACAGGCTGACCACGCGATGGCCATGCTCTTGAGTCTGGGACGCAAGCTGACAGAGGCCCAAAACGCGATGGCCGAGGGCGATATTTTGCGCGCCCGACGCGCCACGGGTCAGAATCAGCGCATCAGTAGCACAACGCTCGGATTGGTGGGATTTGGTCGTAGCGCGGTTCACATGGCGCAACGGGCGCGCGGCTTTGGCATGCGCGTCTTGGCGACGCGGAACAATATGCGGGCACCCACAGATACAGCCGACGCGTTGGGTGTGATCATGACGGATTTGGATACAATCTTGCGCGAAGCCGACTATGTGTCGCTGCATTTGCCACTGAATGCGGCCACGTATCACATGTTCGACGGTGCAGCCTTACAGAAGATGAAGCCGACGGCGTGTTTAATCAATACTTCGCGTGGCGCGTTAGTGAATGAATCTGCGCTAATCGAAGCATTACAGGCAGGGAGGCTGGCTGGTGCGGGAATTGATACCTATGAGATGATTGATATCTTTTTGGAACAGATTCCGCCCAATTTGCACCCGCTGACTGGCATGGAGAACGTGATCTTGACGCCTCATGTTGCGGCTGGATCGGTGCAGGCCAGTGAGGATATCTATGCGACGGCGATTGAGAATATCGTGGATGTTTTGAGTGGGTATTGGCCGTTAGAGGAGAATATTGTGAATCCGACTGTGGTTCCTCGCTTTCCATTGGCAACTCGAGAATGAGAAGAGTATTTGGTGTCAGACTATTCCGCACCTCGTTGAAGTAAATCGATCATTTCTTGTGGAAGGCCGGCAATTTCTGCAAACGCAGCAAGGGCACCATACTGCTCGGTATCCCAAATCCACTTTGTGTTGAGCCAGAAACCGGATAACACAGTCGAGTGATAAATGTCGTTCGCGACGGGCATCGATTGATAGCGACCATGCTCATCTAATACCCAAAATTCTATGTTTTCGTGTTCAGGACGTGAATCGACAATCCAATATTCCTGGATTCCGGCTGCTTCATATTCAGCGAATTTATCTTCATTGTCACGTTTGGCGCTTTCTGGTGACACGACTTCAATCACTAAGTCTGCTGTCCCTGCCAGGCGCTGCTCTTCCAAATAACCTTTATTCTCTGCTTTCACAAAAAGAATATCTGGCTCGCGCGCATTGCCTTGTGGAGATGCCTTCATTTCATAGGGTGCAGACAATAGTTCACCCAGTCGAAAAAATTCAATATAGTTTTTCAGTAATTGAATGAGATACGTAACGATAATCTGATGTCGTGTTGCTGCAGACATAAAAATGATAGCCTCTCCATCTACCCACTCGGCATGAACGTCTTCGTCAAACGCATTTTGATATTCTTGATAGCTCATTGGGATACGGACTTCATATTCCGCAACCGTTTCGCGTAAAGTCTTTTCCATAAATGACATAAATTGATTTCCTTTCAGGCTCTTGATTCATCGAACGCCTAAACAGCTACAGTTTGCCATTCGTGTGGATCATACCGTCCGGCTTATCCATCTGTCAACAGTATAGGTAATTTTAAAACACCCTCTTAGAAAGATCTAGCCCGCGGAAGCGCAATAGATAGTCCGATGTTCCTTCGAGAAAAATGTTCGTAAAATTGGTGAGTGAATCCATATTGTTCCTCTATCGCAAAATGGAGACGCCCAGTATCAGCAAAACGACGCTCAAAACACCACTGACATAGCCCAAGGATTGGATAGTAATATTAAGCAAGGATGCCAGCACCGAGACGGGATCGAGATCATAGTGGGGTACCGCCAACGCGTTGTAAGAGATTAAGCCGGTGAGCAGACAACCTGCGATCAACAAGATGCCGAGAATTTTCATCATTTAGTTTATTGCCTTTGACTAGCAGCTTGTCGGAGAGACAAGGGAGCATGTATTTGAGATCTAGATGACACAATAAGCTGCAAAGGATGAGTGGTATCGAGCTTCAGGTTGACATAAAAGCATATAAAAAGAGCCATATAGCCCGAAATCGGATTGTCGGCCCAGGTTGTGGGCGCGCAAAATCAAGCAAGAGGACCCAAAACATGAAGGCGCTTCAAGTTATAAGCAAGGCAAACCAGATTCCATTCGCCAGCGGCAGCAGCTAAGCCGCGCAGGGAAAACTGACGAAAGCCCATCACCTCTTTGATAATGCCGAAAACAGGTTCAACGGTGCTCTTGCGTAATTTGTATACGGCTTTGCCAGCTTCAGTATTGAGGGAATAAATCATTTTGACAATGTGGTTAGCATTATCTGGCGGTGGTTCCAGTTCATCATCACCCATAAGAGAATCCAAATCGAAATGATGACTATCGCGCTCAGCAGCAATGTAAGGAGTGATGCCCCTCTCTTCCAACCCGTCAATGTTGGTTGGACTCATGTAGCCATTATCCAAAGCCGCCGCATCTGGTCTTCCCAACTCTTGGGGGATGGCATCTACAACGGGGATCGCCTCAAGCTTGTCATTGGGATGGTTAGAGAGGATGTTCCCGACAATCAGGCGACTCTCCTGGTCAACGGCTGCTTGTCCGTTGTAGCACTGCTCAAAGCCTTTCTTGTTGCCATTCTGCATAATTCGAGAATCAGGGTCCGTGAAGTTGTATTGATCGTTCTCTCGGGGATCCTTTTGGGGCGGCTTGGGTTTGCGTCCCCGACTCTTCCTGCCTGTACGCTCTTCCTTTTCTTGCCGTGCCTTCAACTTTTCCTGGTATTCCGCTGCCGCAATCGCATCTCGTTCTGCGGCTCGTGCATCCAGAATCGCTTTAGCTTGAGCCAGATTCTTCAGCTTGCTCTGGCGTCTTTGGATTTCATTCTCAATGTCAAGCTCATCATCTCTTCCATCCGCCTCTTCTGCAAGCTTAAACAATCGCTCTATCTCTGCTGTCAAACGTTCTTCCATTTGGCCGATTCGACCATTATAGTGACCCCAAATGTCAAGACCACGAAAGGGGAAAAATAAGATAGAGAAAGGCAGATAAAAGTAAAGTAAAGGTGTTACGCAACAAGTAGACATAAAAAGTTACTATTCTCGGCCTTTTTCCTGGTAATGGTGACCCTCACGGCAGAATTATTTTGTCAAGCATCGAATGCACCGAACAATAAAACGTGTAAGAACAATGCATATCACCTCAGATTATGCAGCGAGGTCGGCGATGGCAAATTTTTCCGCAGAATCAAAAAAAGAGGAAAATTTGCCGTCTTGACAAAATGGTTCAGCCGTTTGAGACAATCAGAGAACAGGAAAAAGAGCGTTGTGCCCAAAATAGATCTCAGCTGGCGTCTGATAGTCAAGGGACTGATGAAGCCGCTCATAGTTGTAAAAAGTGAAAGTAGAGCTGTAAGCCTTGGATTAAAGCAGGAACGGTTTCATAGCGCTGGAGATAGATATCTTCATACTTGACAGTGCGCCAAAGCCGCTCGACGAAGATATTATCGAGAGCGCGGCCCCGTCCGTCCATGCTGACCTGGATTCCAGCTGACTCTAAAGCAGAGGTGAAGGTTAGCGCCGTAAATTGACTCCCCTGATCCGTATTGAACACTTCTGGTTTTCCCTGTTCGAGTGCCTCGTGCAAGGTCTCTAAACAGAAGGAACCATCAAGGGTGTTCGAGAGCTGCCAGGCTAGAACAAACCGACTATACCAGTCAATTACAGCGACCAGATACATAAACCCTTTGGGCATCGGTATATAGGTAATATCTGTGCTCCAGACTTGATTCCATGGCTGATCTCCACATCTCGCAACAGGTAGGGATAGATGCGATGCTCCTTGGAGGCTAGACGAGCTTTTGACCTGGGATAGATTGCCTGTAATCCCATCTTCTGCATCAGCCGCGCAATTCGTTTCTTGTTCACCTCATGACCAGCCCGTTGCAGAACTGCCGTGATCCGTCGATAGCCATAGAACGGATTCTGCGTATACTCCTTATCAATCAGCCTCATCAGTTCCAGATTGTACTCATTCTCTCCCACTGCTCTGTAGTACCAACTTGACCGATTCAACCCGATTAATTCACACTGCCTCCGGATGCTGATCCCTTCATGCTCTGGCTCTATCATTGCCCGCTTCGCCTCAACTGAAGAGTTCAGATTTTTTTTCAGCTACGGCAAAAGTCGGGTACAAAAAATGACCATAAGGGGTGAAATCCTAGAGCAGCCCTCTGTTTGCATGAAAAATTTGTACCCGACTTTTGCTGCTACTGTTTTTTTCACCCACTCCAATTCCATCTTGAGGCGACCTATTTGCTCATATAATTCTGACACTAACCCCTCTTCGCTCTGACGATTTTGATTCTTTTGTTGGCTATATAGGCTTGCTCCGTTCTCTTTCAACTCCCGTTTCCAGTTACTTATCTGTGTTGTATGCACTTTATACTGACTTGAGAGTTCGCTCAGCGTCTTTTCCTCCTTCATCGCTTCCAGTGCCACTCGAAACTTAAATTCATCGCTATACTGCTTTCGTTTTTGGTTCATTTGACCCCTCTTTTCACTCATTTTCTCTATCTTAACACTTGGTCCTCTTTTTGGGGTCATTATATGATCCGCTGGCAGCGCTTCTCCCAGCTTGATTTCCAACTCTTCCGTCCCTTTATCGTCCGCTTTTTTGAAGTTTCGTTTCCTTTTCATTCTTTTACTTTACCTTTACTTTCTGGTAAAAGAAAAGAGATGAGGTGAGAAATGTGACAAAAAGCGGTTAGCAGTTCATCCAAAAGGTAGAGAACCCAAAAAGGAGGAAGGAATGCTAACCGCGCCAGAAATAACTATAGCAGTACTGATGAATGTATTGCAAGTAACGCCGATGGGAACAAACGTAAATGTAATGCGTCTGATGTGGGCAATGCTGAATGGGTCGTTTCTGAAAAGTCGAGGAGCAATCCATAGCGCATTGAAAGAAAGCGGGTTTGAAGATGAGGAGCTCCGGCGAAGCTGGTGGAGCTTTCGATATGGATCATGGGATATCACAAGTCTGCTGGGGTCGTGGCAAGAAGAAGTGGAAAGGGGAATGGGAGGCAAAAAAGTTAGAAGGGTACCGAGTGAAAAGCATAGATATCACAGGGTTCTGGCGACCGAAGCTGCAAGGGAAAGTGAACCGACTCTATAACTCAACGGCTCGTCGGGCATTGCCCGCGCTCATCTTTGGAGTGATGATAAGCTCGGGGGAGATAGGCGGGAAGCGAGTGCCACTGCTCAAGGCAATCATGAGATGCACGGTTGGAACAAAGGAAAGTGAGTTTCGGAAAAAGCTGCTGAAAGAGACGAAGAAATCACTGGAGTCAGACGAAGTGGCGGTGGTCGATGCCGGGTTTACAATCAGAGAAATGCTAGAAAGCGGCATAGACCGATTTGTCCTGCGGGAAGCGATTAACTGCACAGTGCGCCGCAATGAGTTCCCCAAACGCAAAGAAAAAGGCAGACCACCTGAATATGGTGATATTGTGCGACCGCTCTCTCGCAGCTATAAGGGAAAGCGACTCGAGGCTACAACTCCGGACTCGTCTGGTCGCTTTCTCTATAGTGGTCGCCTGATTTGCTATCAAGCATGGCACAATCTCGTCCCCAGAACAACCAAGGTGGATACAGCCAACCGTACCTACTCGATTTACGTCATTCAGGATCCGGCCTACAACACACCTTTGGTTTTGGCGACCGTTATGACTTTGCAGCCTGAAACCATTTATCTTGTCTACCTGGAACGCTGGCCTGTTGAACCTCCCCCCTTGGCTTCCAAGCAGATGATTGGCTTACATCGTCAATTTGTTCATGCCGATGAGGCTTGTTTCCGCTTACCTGAACTGGGGCTGCTTGCTGGCAATCTTCTTTCCCATTTAGCCGCTTCTCTTCCTCCCATACCGACTGGCTACTGGGCTCGAGCCTCAACCACTCCCGGCAGGCTGCGCCGTGTTCTCTCGAGTGCTCTTTTTCCAACTCCTGACCAACTCGACCCTGACTTTCGGAAAAAGGCCTCGGTTTCACACCATTTCCCTAAAGGCGTTCTCGCTCATCGCCGCCTCAATGCCGCTGCTTAAACTAGCCGAGCACTATTTTTACATTTTATCCCGTTATTTTCAGGGTGGATTCTTTTTTCCGCCCCTTTCGGTTTGCCCTTTGTCACTCAAGCCTTTACCAGAAAGTAAAGTACAAAGAAAGTAGGGCTAACGCCTTCTGCCTATCGAGAGCAATATATGTTAAATTGATTTGAGGGCAAATCAATGGAGCGCAAAATGTAATATTATGAAAATTTGAAACCCTCTGTGTCGTCATCTATACTGGTGCTTACATCCCATTCACATCAAACTAATGGAGCCTGATTAGCATGCATTCAATTTGGCGACCGCCTGTGCTGTTTACCGAGCTTGATGAGGAAGGAGAACGCAAGGTATCTTGGCTGGAGCTCTTCTACGACCTCGTCTATGTGACCATTGTTATTCAGATGGGCAACTTGCTCAGTCATAATATCTCTCTGGTGGGCGTGGTCCGGCACCACCTTCTTTGTCAATCGCTTTGTCGTAGATGATATCTGGCATCGCGCCCTTGTCTTGATACAAATTTTTGCCATCGCAACGTAAGGTCTGAGCGTTCAGGGCGCATTCGGTGACCTCTCTGCTCAATTTGCGCTCAGTTTTGTTGTCGTCCGGATCATACAAATTCTGATGTATGTACGTGCCTGGGTGCATATTGAGTCTGCGCGACCGGTCGCGACAGACGTTATCCTTTGGTTCTCGGTCGCGGCGCTCTTTTGGCTCGCCTCAGCTTTTGTACCGGCACCATTCAACTATCTGCTCTGGGTCGTAGGTATGGGGGTTGATTTGATGCCGCTCATATTGCCTGGTGCGCGTGAACGCAGGCTGTTAGTACCGTTTGATCTTGAACATCTCTCCGAGCGATTTGGCATCTTTACGATTATTGTTCTGGGAGAAAGCTTTATCAAGATCATTACCAAAAACACGTCAATCCGCATGACGTGGCCCATCTTCTGGTTTAGCTGCGGCGGATTAACCGTGACCTATGGCCTGTGGTGGCTCTATTTTGATGACGTGGCCGGTTCCAAGCTGGATATGTCAGAGAGGCGCAATTTCGCGGTCTGGCTCTTTTCGCACTTACCGTTGGCGATAGGGATCACGGCATTTGGTATGGCGGCCAAGAAGCTAATCTTTTCCGAATCTAAGCTATGCAGTCAAGCCCGAATATCGTTGGCTCTATGCCGCGGCGATCATACTTTATCTGATCGCTGTGGCGTTTATCGACGAGGTAACTGAACGAGATGACGGTGGGCTAGGCAATGATCGGCGCGCGCTCTGGCGTTTTGCGGCAGCAGGCGCGGTCTTGCTGATTGCGGTCTTTGGTTCCGCGCTGACCCCAACCCAATTTGTGGCACTGATAGCCGTTCTCTTTGTCGTACAAATTGTCGTGGACTTGCCCTGGCGCGGCCGTAAGACCGATTGAACGTTGATGTGTGAATGGCTTCGAGATGCCCTAATCGAACTCAACAAGACCCACGATTTTGACGATATTTCTATTACGGATATCTGCAAAGCAGCCGACGTATCGCGCTATACCTTTTACAATCACTACGAGAGCAAAGAAGAGCTACTGCTTGACGCCATCAATGAAGGTGCCAGAGATGTCATCAAGCATGCCAATATTGCTGAGGTTGCTCAGTTTTTGGAGACGGGTGACCATGCACAGTTTAAGGCTGTCAGCACCCAATCCCCCTTTTTAAAAGGCAAGCAGCAGGATGAGTTGATAAAAATTGGGTTGTCGCGCATTTTCAATGAATTGCTAGAGGATATGAAAGCGCACCTGGCAACTATCTATGAACAGGTTGACTCGATAAAGAAGCACCGCGAACAGAACGAAGCCAGCGTTGAGGCCTTTACCACTTTTGTAGCCGGTGGCTATCTGGCGCTTCTCGAAAGCTGGCTGAATGATCAACTGCCCATTGAGGCAGAAGTCATGGATGGAATTTTCAGGGAGTTTGCCAGGACGCTTGTCAATGAGAGTTTGTTGAAGGGGCAATTAGATGAGGTATTTCAGGGTGCAAGACAAACGTCCCCTGAGGATAAAAATTGATAGAGTGAAGAGACGGAACAAAGTCGAGCCGCGCGGCTCGACTATTCTCTATTATCTTGCTAGCTCGTTTTCTCTCGCAAGTGAGCCAGTTGTTCATCAACGTAGGGGCGTGCTTGTAGCCGCACATGGCTTGTACTGTTTTATTACATCGACACCTCTACAATTTACTGACATCGCGACCTCTGGAAGGCACGTGGCTCTCCTGTATCGGCGCAAAAAGGTGGACACGATGCAGGTCAACTGCTCAGGTGTCGATGTAAGTAAATAATACATGGCTCGTTACGGTAGAAAGTACATTAATTACAGGACCTGGACCCATAACCTACTTTGATTGCGCCAGAACCAGGCAGTACTGCTCGCATGAGAAGTATGGCGGTCATGTACGCTGATAGCTCTCGGCAATACTTTCCCGAAATTGTGTCGTGCTCATGGCCGTCTCGCGCTTAAAGAAGCGGCCAAAGTAAGATGGATCGTCAAAGGAGAGACGATAGCCAATCTCTGTGCTTGTCAAGTCCGTGTGGGTAAAGAGGCGTTTCGCTTCCAGCACAACCTCTTGGCGGATAAGCTGCCCCGGCGTTTGCCCCGTCACTGCCTTGACTATGTTGTTCAAGTGACTGATGGTGACGCCCAGTTGGTCGGCATACGCTTGGACAGATTGTTCGGTCGTAAACTGTTGGGCCACGAGCTGTTTGAAGTGGCGCACAAGGTTGGGAATGGCACCATCAATTTCGTTGACAGAGTGAGCATCTTCTTCACGTGCGACACAAATACGCTGCATTTCTACAAGCAAAATGTGCAAGTAGGCGCGCAAAACTGAGCCACTCCTGAATTTGCCTGCTTGATATTCATCAGCAATTGACTGAATCAGTGATTCCGCCAGTTTACGTTCTTCGACACTCAACGTCAACGCGGGCGTATCCTCGATAGAATGGAAAAAGGAAAATTCGTGCAGCGCCATGTAGTCCGATGGTGCTAACAAGAGGAATTCTTCGGTAAAGAGAATAATTTCTCCCTCTATTGGCACAGATGTATTCCAATAATGAACCTGTCCAGGCGAGATAAAGTATACAGTACCTGCCACAATGGGATAGGCGTTGAAGTCGATAAAGTGGGTTCCCTCGCCGCCTGTTATGTACAAGATTTCGTAGAAGTTGTGGCGGTGTGGATATGTCACTTGCGCCAACGCGCCGGCAGTCGCAAAGTTCAGATGCACAAAGGGGATGTCTGCGCGGAACTTCTGCAATCCAGACCGAAATGTGTGCAGAGGGATGTCCTGCCTAAGGCTAGCAGTACTTACTGTAGAAGTCATACATTTATCTCCCCGCTTCTATTGATATCCCAAAAAAGTACCATATTCATCGTGTAAAATCCCTTCTCCTTGTGCCTCCTGTACTCTATACTCTTTTTATGGTCACAGCGGTCAAAAGAGTATCGGGAATATTCTACGTAAATTGTATCATTGCAAAATGGATAATTCTAATTCTAAGGAGATACTTTAGTGACAAGTAGATGATAAACAGGAGTAAAAATCTAGTCGATAAGGGCAAGAAAGTATGCGTATGCAAGTTCTGAATATAAGGAGAAATCAGATGAAGAAAAGTTACCTACAGTTTAGCTTATGCTTAGTGTTTATGATGCTCCTGACAGCCTGCGCCGTCAACGAGAATGGACAGTTGGTCATCCAACTAATCCAAACGGAAGCAGAGGCAAGTGATGAAGGTGCTTTCCAACCAACCTTTGAAGCAATTGAAGTCGCCGATGGGATCTATAGCTTCGGCAATGGTGGGGTATTTGGGGCATTTATGGTGACAGATGAAGGCGTGATCGTCATGGATTCTGTCAATCCGAATTTTGCTGCTCTTATGCTAGCGGCGATTCAGGAAGTCACCGACCAGCCGATTCGATATCTGATTTATAGCCATAACCATTGGGATCATATCGCTGGTGGCCAAGTCTTCAAAAATGTTGGCGCGACAGTCCTGAGCCATATCGACGTCCATGAGTGGTTGGTGAATCATCCTACGCCTAACCCCTCCGTTTTGATTCCCGACGAGACTTGGGACGGGGAACGACATGATGTTGTGCTTGGGGGCAGAACAGTGGAGCTGTATCATTTTGGACCAAGTCATGGTGAGGGGATGACTGTCTTCCGTTTCCCGGAGGAACAGACCATTTTTACCGTAGATCTCGTGGTGCCGAAGCGAGTTGGCTTTGCGTACCTGCCGGACTTCTCGCCACGCGGCTGGATTGCCACACTCAATGCGATGGAAGAACTTGAGTTTGAGACCGTGATGTTTTCCCATAACGCAGCGTTCGGGCCGCGGTCATCTGTGACGGAGCAGCGGGAATTCTTGGAAGATTTGCGGGCCGAATTGCTTGCGAGAATGCAGGCGGGTGAAAGTCCATTTGCGATTGTCGAAACGATTGAGCTACCCAAATATCAAGAGTGGGCGGGGTATGACGACTGGCTGAGCATGAATGCCTGGCGCGTCATGTTGGAAATGTGGATGGGACATTAAGGAACAAAATCGATTGGAAAACCGAAGTTGTGGGATTGGGGACTAACGATAAGGGATAAGGGACTGGTATCTCAATCCCTTATCCCCAAACCCTGCAAAAACTCCGGATCTCATGTTGAATTGAGTATCGGTAGACCGCAGTGGAGAAGGCGTTCTCTATTACACGCAGTAGACATAATCCTGCACTTCTCAGTCAAAACAGACTCGAGCGTGCCAAATGGTCCGAGATTCTCTACTGCGTCTTTTTTCGCCATTTGAACGCTCTACCTCTGAGAAATCCTACTGCGTGTAATCTCTAACGCCGGTCCCGTTCGCATTAGAGAATGCTACCTCCGCGTTGCGGTCTACTGAGTAAAAGGAGCACTGGCAGATGGAGAAACCACTAAAATGAATTGGAAAAGCTCGAGCCTCTTGATTGTCGCTATTTACGTCCTTGGTATGCTCTCCGCATGCCAGACCCTACAAACTGTAAAAGAAGACAATAAACCTACATCTGCGGTCCAACCAACGATGACTGAACCGACGTCTGTCCCCGAATCGGTTTTTGCTCCGCTGCCCGAACGATCTGGCCCGCGTACGCAGACAAGTGGTACCGTGCCGCATGTACAGATTGGGGTGGAGCCAGTGCCGGCCGTCAACGACGAACTTCACCGACTTGCCTTTGCCTTACCAGATGTTGAAAACCGTCCAACCATTGTCTCCTTGCCGGGGGCTCAGGGGATGTGGTTAAGCGATGGGGTTCCCCTGGCGCATGCGGAAGTCATTGTTTCTGGCCGCGAATTTGCCCACATTCACCCCGATGGCAGTCTGCACGCCCCTTTGCCCTACGAACGCGCGTTGGAAGCAGTCGAAAAGGGTTGGGCCGAGCGACACCCGTGGGCGGATCAGCGGGATGGCTGGGAAGGGTTTGTGATGCTTTTTACGCCCCAATCTATGGCCGAATTGGACGTGATCTTTCAGCTGATTGTCGAATCGTACAATCATGTCACGGGCCGAACAGTCCAAGCATCGGATTTTTCGGATTGAACACTTAGCATGTAGTCAAATTCATACATGCTCACGAGACAAGCTTCCTCTGTGGAGTAGTCTGTCTCACGGACGATTCGCTGTCCACGGCTGCCGTTGTTGAACGTCCCAGCCGAGAGATGACACGACGGTAAATGACCGTCACGAGCCGCTGGATGAAGAACCCCTCACGTTGATCAGTGTGGCGATTTTTCCTGCCCTCCTGGAGAAAATCTTGCTGACGAATTGTTGGAATATGATGATGTTGTAGAAAAAACATGTGGTTTTTCTCCTGAACTTGATTGAACCATTGGTTTCGTATTACGCATTGTGTAATAATATATATGTGCCGTGCCACCTTGTGATGGAGAGCTACCAATAGAATATTCATGAAGCGTCGCAAATACATCGCAGGGTTGCGTCGCAAATTTTGCGACGCAACCGATTGTTCATTTCGGCTATGGTACTGTATATGGACTTGAGGAAAGTGCGTAGAATAACGCAACTCCATCCCTTTTTTGTTGCCCTTCGCAGCTCCTAAATTTTCCCCACATTACCCCAATTTTGGGGATGACGTCCCCCCTACTTCCAAGATAGACGGACATCATCGAAGAGTTTTGAATCAACGGACATCACTCGGAGGTGATATGTTAACTTTAGCAAGAATACTCGGTTCACTCGGTATTATCGTCGTGGTCGCTGCTGTAGGCATCTGGTTCTTCTGGGAGCAGCTTCCTATTCGGCTTGTCTGGCCGTATATCGCGCAACCATCAATTCCAATGGAGGGAACGGTTCAAAGGATACGCTTTGCTGGGAGTGCCACTGGTGAGCAGCCCTATTTTGTCTATTTGCCAGCAGGATATGAATCTGGCGACCAACGCTATCGAACGCTTTATCACTTGCATGGGGCCTATGTACGGGAGTCGTGGGCAGGGTATGATTGCGAGGCGATTGGGGCCGCGATGGAAAAAGCTGTTGCCGTTGAGATAATTGAACCAATGATTGTCGTCTGTCTTGTCGATCCAGAAGGTGACTCGATGTGGTCTGACAGTTTTGACGGTCAGTATCCTGTTTCGACAGCTTTTGCACAAGATCTCATCCCCCATATCGATGCCACCTATCGAACCATTCCAGAACGCAGCGGTCGAGCGTTACAAGGTTTCTCCATGGGTGGTTTTGGCGCAGTCACCAATGGATTCCGTTATCCGGAGTTGTTCAGTGGCATCATCATTTGGGACGGCGCTCTGCATGACTGGCAAACGCTTTCAACAAACCGCTCGAGCATCGCATCAAAGATGTTCAAGACAGAAGATTACTTTAGCCAGTGGTCTCCGTACGAACTAACCAAAGATTCAGGGAACATTGCTCTAGATGTCTTTATGGTGGTTGGCGAAATGGTGGCGACGAGGGATTTCGCCAGTCGCTTTCGCCCTCATCTAGAAAGCACGGGGCGGGCGTTTACCTATTCTGATTCACCTTGTCCTCATAGTCTCTTCTGCATGTTGGATGAACTGGGCGGGAACGGCTTTTCATTTCTGGCTGATAGTTTTGCCCGTCAACAGGTTAACTGAATACCAATACACGGCAACATTGAACTCATGTACACCAGCAACCTCAGGTAGCCTGGTCAAGCACTTGTGTGTCCTGATTTCAGCATTTAGGCTATTGTCTTCCCTTTAGGGTATTGATATGCTTTCTTGTGCGAATAATCTGATTCAATGACAGATTTATGACATAGGAGCATATCTCTTGAAAGTAAAAATGATTCTCCCCGCCCTGACGGAAGCAAAGAGCCCGTTCTTTCGTCCGATTAAATATTCGCTTTTCCCGCCCCTGGGCTTAGCAACACTAGCTGGGTATCTGGATCTGAATGATGAAGTGGACGTTCAAGATGAGCATGTCGAGGAGTTGACGCTCTCGGATGAGCCGGATTTAGTGGTGATCCAAGTCTACATTACCTCTGCCTATCGAGCATACGAAATAGCGGATCACTATCGGGCCAAAGGTGCTTACGTCGCATTAGGCGGTCTACATGTAACTTCTTTACCAGCCGAAGCGGCCCGTCATGCAGATTCAATCTTTTTAGGTCCAGGGGAAGATATCTGGCCCCAATTCCTAGAAGATTATCGGCGTGGTCAACCCCAACCGGTCTACCGTTCTCAGGTGCGCACGCTGGTCGGACTGCCCCAAATCCGTCGCGATCTGATCAAAAGCCACCTCTATTTGGTCCCCAATTCGATCGTCGTCTCGAGAGGCTGCCCTTATAAATGTGACTTCTGTTACAAAGAAGCGTTTTTTCAAGGTGGCAAAGGGTTTTACACCCAATCAGTGGATGATGCGCTTGCGGAAATCGATCGACTTCCAGGACGTCACCTCTACTTTTTGGATGACCACCTCTTTGGCAATCATCCCTTTGCAAACGCTCTTTTTAATGGGATGCGCGGCATGGGTCGCTTGTGGCAGGCGGCTGGGACTGTTCAATCGGTGTTGCGTCCAGGGTTATTAGAAAAAGCGGTCGAAAGCGGTCTGCGCAGTTTATTTGTTGGGTTTGAAACGCTGAGCGAAACAAATCTACATGCACAACAGAAGTACCAAAATCTGAATAAGGATTATGGGGCTGCCATTAAACGACTACACGATAATGGCGTGATGATCAACGGTAGCTTTGTCTTTGGTATGGATGATGACGACGAAAGTGTCTTTGAGCGAACTGTGGAATGGGCCATTCAGCATGGTATTGAGACCGCAACCTTTCACATTCTGACCCCCTACCCTGGCACGTTGCTCTATGATCGAATGCGCGCCCAGGATCGCATAATTCACTCAGACTGGAACCGTTACGACACTCGCCACGTCGTCTATCAACCAGCCAAACTCTCTGCTGAAGCACTGGAGGCAGGGTATTGGCAATCATACAACGATTTTTATACATGGCGCAATATCGCTCGCGGCGCCAGCGCAAAAGCGAGCCTGAAAGGTCAGGTCAGGCATATGGCTTATGCGGGCGGTTGGAAAAAGTTTGAGCCATTGTGGGATTGGGTCATCCGGCTCAAGCAGGCACGCAGTATGTTGCCTGCCCTGGAAACCATCCTGAGTGGATTTGGAGAGCAAGAGAATCAGAGGGATCTAACAAGTACAGATTTCGTCATCAATTCACAGCGGCCAGCCCAGTGAGCTGTCGGGCTTTGCGGGTGTGGAATCCTGACACCTCCAGAACACCCCCTCCCCATCAGACAGTTGCGACAATGAACAGACGGCGAAACGGGTAGAGCGTCCGTCCGTCGGCCCTAATGGGGTATGCGGCGCGCAGTCGCTGTGCGTATTCCACGAGAAAGCACTCTCGCTCTTTGTCGCCGAGACTGTTCAGAATTGGCCGAAGCCCGGTTCCCTTCACCCATTCGAGCACAGGGTTATCCCCTTCGAGTATCTGCAAGTACTCAGTTTCCCAGATATCGAGGCCGCTACTACTTGCCAACAAATCGTAGTACACTTCCGTGTCTGCAACCCATTGTCGAGCCACGGCTTGCCTGAGTTCTTCTGTTCCGAGGGCTTTTCCATCAGAGCGCCCATTGGCCAAAGTTTCCCGCATAAGACGATGCGAAGGCGCATTCCAACTAAGCGGCATCTGCACCGCCAGACACCCTCCCGGTCTCAAATACCCAACCAGCCGCGGGAAGAGCTCCTGATGCCCTGCTACCCAATGCAGCGTCGCGTTTGAGTAGATCAGATCGAGAGGCTCGTCGGGCGACCAAGTGCCGATATCAGCCTCGATCCACTGAACCTTTTTGGGATTCGCAGCAGCTCGTACAAGCATCTCTTGCGAATTGTCCAGCCCATAAACCGTTGCTGAGGGCCACCGCTCAGAGATGAGCCTTGTAACCTGACCTGACCCACACCCAAGGTCGTAGATGACATTCGGAGATTGGATGGGAACGCGGTCGAGTAACTCTAGCGCGGGTCGCAATCGGTGGTCTGAGAACTTTCCATATTGGTTCGGATCCCAGCGTGTCCCTGCGATCTGTCCTTGGTGAATTTGCGATGACATTGTGTCTCCTTCCTGCACACACTCTACATGTTCGGGCGAGAGAGTGTATCTGCAATATATTAAGGGACAGAATTAGGCAGGTAGATCGAAGTTATGTCAAAATATAAATGATCAATATCGTAACAAACCAGAAACCTACCTATGTCAATGGTAGCACAACCACCCGAATCTATCATCTGTGAATATACCGCGGTTATGATGAAAAGCGGAGTTTCCCGAAATCCTACCAGAGAAACCAAACTCAGGGTTTCATACAGAGCAAAGTTTAGAGCAAAAAGAAGAAGCGATACTGAATTGACACTGTAATTTACCCAAACTGGAGAGCAGTCAATGACAAATCAGACGCTGTACAACGGCATCGTGCTGCCAGAGACTTGGCCGCCGCGGAACATAGCAGAAGATCCGCCAGCGCCGATTCCTGTACCCTATCTCGCAAATCCCCCCGCCGTGATCCCCATTGACGTAGGGCGGCAACTGTTCGTGGACGATTTCCTGATCGAATCAACCTCTTTGACCCGCGTCTTTGGCAAACCTGAGATCCACCCACAAAGTCCGGTGCTGATGCCTGAAACTGAGGAGGAGATGGACTTTGGAAATTGCCCCATGGCGGCTCCGTTTAATGATGGCGTCTGGTACGACCCACAGGATCAACTCTTCAAGCTATGGTATATGCCCGGCTGGTTCCACAGTATTGCGTTGGCGACCAGCCGCGACGGTATCCACTGGGAACGCCCGAATCTCGACGTTGTGCCGGGCACAAACCTCGCCTGGCCAAATCAGGAAGGATCTGACCGAGATGGCTGTCTGGTCTGGCTCGATCACTTCGCGAACGATGCCGACCAGCGCTTCAAAATGTTCCAATATTACCGTCACTACAGTGAGGGGATCCAGAATCCACGAGAGACAGTTCAAGAAGGCTGGTTGCAGGTTTCACCAGATGGCATTCACTGGAGTGATCCCGTCATCACGACGCGTGTTGGCGACAACTCGTCATTTTTCTACAACCCCTTCCGCCAAAAATGGTGCATGAGCATCCGCCGCGCCTCTCAGGCCACTAGACTCCGCGCACGTTATTACCATGAGTCGGATGACTTTCTAAGCGGTGCCCAATGGGATATGGATACAGATGAAGTCTTCTGGCAACGCGTCGATCAGTTCGATCTGCCCGATCCCGCTCGTCCAAATCATCGTGTTGCCCTCTATGACGTCAACGTGACACCCTATGAAAGCCTAATGCTGGGGATGTTTGCTATCTTCCGTGGCCCAGAGAACGACATCTGTGCCAAGGAGGGTGTACCCAAAACCATGGACCTGGAGGTGGGGTACAGCCGCGATGGCTTTCACTTCAGCCGCCCAGATCGCACACCGTTCTTAGCCTCAAGCCGCAGGATTGGCGACTGGAATCGGGCTTACTTGCACGCTGCTGGTGGAATCTGCCTGGTGGTTCACGATCAAATCTATATCTACTTCGGCGCTTTCTCTGGCATTTCTCCTAAGCTTGGACCGACCGAAGCAGGAAGTCCGGGTTTGTCGCGACGAGTCATGTATGCTGGGGCCAGCACGGGGTTGGCAACCCTCCGTCGTGATGGATTCGCTGGGATGGAAGCAAGCTCAGGCAGCGGTGACTTAACCACGCGACCCATCATTTTCAAAGGAGATCGCCTGTTCGTCAATGTGAACGCGCCTGATGGAGACCTACGGATGGCTGTGTTTCACGAAGATGGAACGGCAGTTGAAGGTCTGACCGCGAACGACTGTACCGCGATAAGTTTGGACAACACCTCGACTGAAGTGACGTGGATCTCAGATGTTGGACTTGCTGCAGTGGCTGGTCAGCCA
>JAHBNG010000115.1 GCA_019217005.1 Chloroflexi bacterium TSY | reverse complement strand
ACTCCCCTTCTAACTCAACATAATAAATTTGTACCCGACTTTTGCTGTAACTGTTGCGTGGGAACCTGCGTGGCGACGTCCAATGCCAGCGGAAGCGTTCTTCACTTGCAAATTCGTAAGTCGTCTGTTCTCGTTGAGCGTCGTCTAGACCATCAAGAAGGTGACTGGCTGCTTGGGATATATTTGCCGTCAACATCGCTTCATCCGCAACCGCGTTGGCAACGCCATCGGCTTCGGCAATGGCTTCGGAAAAAAGAACGGGCGCGTTGCTCATGTCGGCCTCGGTACCGAACAATGCTGTACAGCCAGTTGATCCAAGTAACGTTACACCGATGCTCGCCGCCGAAAAGCCCAGAAATGTACGTCTATTCGGATTGTCCATGATTTTATCTCACAGGAAAGGGGGGAACTCGTACAGATGTCACAGTGGCAAACAAATTTTACATCAGAAATATTTAGAAAACATTAAGAAACGCTAAGGAAATCTGTTGACGTAACATGTTTCTGCAAGGCCCGTGCCCGTCAAACATCTTTGAACTGAGTAGCGCCAGGGATATAGCCCTCCAGATAAGTTTTGTCCCATCTCTGCTCTGAGAGATGTGGTACGAAACTTTTCTGGGTAAGTGTAGCGATCGCTTAACATGAAAAGGCTTTTGCATAACGATACAGATATGCAAAAGCCTTTTTATCGAAAAATCAATTCATCGCTGATGCTATTGTGACGGCTCCGGCAAATTCTCGATAGGGGGCAAGCTCTTCAAAAAGGCTGCTATTGCAAGAGCGTCATCATCGGTCAGATCCTTCAACCCACGATCTGTTTGCCCTTTCATGCCTGGGTGTGCTTCGGTTCCGTCTGAGTAGAGTCCCGTCCGTAAGAAATCCGCAATCTCTTGGTCGCTCCACTCGCCCAGTCCGGTTAGCTCGTCTGGTGTCAGATTGGGCGCAATGGTATCGCGGAACGGAGCACCTGCCAGAGGACGGCTCCAATCCAAGCTGCCGTCGTCATTGCGAGGGGTATGGCAGCGACCACAACGGGTAATCGAGGCCAGATATAGACCACGCTCAATTGGGTCCGTCGGCGCAACGGCTGGTGGGGCCTCACCCGCAAAATCTGGAATCTCCCCCGTAATATTGCGTTCAGGAATTTCATTTTCTATTGGGTCGAGAGACCGCAGATATGCAATCAGATCCATCACATCTTGATCAGACACTCCAGAATAACGGGGCATGGGAGGTGCCAGATTCCCACCATGAGAACTGACGCCTATTCGAATAGCATTAGCCAGCGCATCATCAGAGATCTGGTTAATACCCGTATCATGGGGCGTCAAATTGGGCGTGTAGGCAACACCCCAGGGACCTTCAAATTCATTGCCACCAGCCAATCCACCTAAATCGCGATTGAAGTGGCAGCCACAACCCGTTGCGACAGACGCAATATACGCACCCAATTCTGGGTTCCCTGTGCTCATGGTCTCTGCCATTTCTGCATCTCCGCTATGATCACCTTCAGCATCCAGTAATTGGATCGGTTGACATCCAAGCACAAAAAGGGTAAACATTGCCAAGATCGCGCTCAGCCAGACAAGACGTTGCTTAATGACAGAATTTACAAAAAAGCTTTGCATTTGATCCTCCTCAAGTCAATTGACGCAGTATTTGCATCTGGAGCGTTTGTGGATTGATTCTCGTTGGGTCCCGCTTTTGCAGCAGCAGTCAGTGTAGATTGGACGACTATCGAAGGCGAGTTCCGCCACACTGCTGATTTTAGCTTCGGGGCAGTGAACGAACATAACAACAAAAGCAGGAGTATGCATAGTTGACCTGCAAACGAAAATCTTTGTCGAACCTATTATAGTATAAGAGGAAACGTGATGATTGACTATGTCCATAGGTATAGTATTTTTTGAGTGTACTCTGTCTTAAAGGATAGTCGCAGGAAGTGGTCTTTAGGACAGGGGATGCCATGCCATTGACGAGTCTATCGATGAGTGTGAGAACGTGGGTACATCTCCAGTTGTCGACCGATTTCATGTCGCCCAGAATGGTCTGAATAATGATAGCGGCAAAGCGATTCTTGCCCATCGCCTCTTCGAGACGAGTCGTGCAAATTTGCGACTATTTGATATGGAGCCGATTGTCAGTCTGGCGGAGGCGCTGATCGCGCCCAATTGTCAAGTCATTCACAACAATTCCTTCAAGACGCCACCCGGTTATGGGATCGACGGCTGGCATCAGGATGATGCACCCCATTCGATGGAGAGCCACCCAAGAATGTGTGGTTGCCCGTGCTCTTCTTGACTTGTAATTTACCCATTTATGAATTATCAGATGCCGGAGCATGTCTATAAGGATGCCAATCCGCGATTGCGTCGATTGCTCGGCTTCTTAGAGCATGGAGCATATGGGTGAAACCACAAAGTGTGTAGAACTGCTGCCCAAATTCCTCTCACTGTGCAATGACATTCCCCGACCATTTGTCACCCACCTTGGGAGTAACATCCCCTTGGCTACAACTTGAGTTGTTTTATTCCACACTTGGACAAAACAAGTGTGCACCACAAAGTGTGTAAATGGCCGTCGCTTAGTCAGAGAGTCGGCTGCATTTACACACTTTGGGACACACTCCCGACAAAAACCTTATTTTCGGAAGTCGCCTTACGCCTTTGTGGATGAGGTTCTGTTGTGATGCTCTTGTCACGATGACAAGCTGGTCTGTGACGGTTTTGTGATGCTCTTGTTATGGTCACCCGCTACAATTGAATTACCTGAACGGAACGGCGGCCAAATGATTCCCCTCATCTTTGGCATTGCTGCTGAGCAATTTGAGACTGAATGGTACCTCAATTGAATGCCCGACAGCCGCTAACGAAAGCGGTCTTGATTTATCTAACAAAGAAAGGAAACGAAAATGTTCTCTGCAAAAACAAAACAACAGCAGGCCTTGCTCACCATCGTTGGCGGCACTTCATTCACCATTAGCTGGCTTTTCTTTATTCGTTCGGCATCCGCGTTTGCCTCGTGGCTGCTCATCTTTGCCCTTCTTGCTTTGATTTTCCCCAGCTATGAGATATTGAGCCAAGTTCGTCGTGGCGGGGGGAAATCGCCAAGTTCACAGGTTGAATTCTTCACCATAGCACTAATCACTGTCGGCAATCTTGGTGTTGCCTGTTTGATCCTGGCTGATTTGTATCCCGTATTCGACAGCCTCTGGCCATTCCTCTCGACATTTCTCGGCATGGCGAGTTGGCTGACGTTTGTTTTGGGGTATGGCTTTATGGGACTTTGCCTGCTGCGGTCGCAAAGCGGGCTGCGTTGGGTCGGGATTCCGTTTCTACTCTCGGTTGCAGCCGCCGTTTTGATCATCCTTGTTCCAGACTGGGAAATCATATTGACTGCCACTGCGGTTGGGACAACGTGTATCGGCATAGGAACCATCACATTTGGAAGCGCTCTATATCTTGGTGTTGGCCAAGTTGAGAGTCAGCGTCAGTTTATCGTCAGCCCGTCTGTCTCTAGCACACAGATGGCCTAAACGAGGCTCATCAGTGCGGCGATATTGCCCGTCTATGCCTTCACATCCGAATGGAGACAATATTATGAAAACACTTTTGTCTTTAACTCTAGGGCTCGCGTTCATCTGGCTAGTTGGTAACCATATGCCACAGATAGAGTGTGGTCGGCCCCCAACAGCGCAGGAATGGACTCAAATGACCGATCAATCAAAGCAGTTTTACGAAAGTTGTGTGGATTCAGCTCAAAAGTAAACGTAGGCGACCGTTGACTGACATAGGGAGAAATGATCATGCTGAATTCGGGCTGATTCAGAAATAGGTTGACAAAGAAGAGAGTACGTTAACAAGAGAATAGGTTAGAGAAAGAGGCTCCTGTTCAGGCAAAATAAGGGTGTTCAGACCAAAATAGCCAAAAAGGAGCCTCTAAATGTCAGAGTATCGAACAGACCCCCTATCATTGTCAACCCGAATCGATCTTGCGTTGGAAATGCTCAACCCGAATCGAGAGTGGGGGAGAGTGAGCGAACTGTCAACGGCGTACAATGTGTCTCGAACGTGGCTCTATAAGTTGAGAGAGAGCGGTGAAGCGGCGCTGAAAGCGATCTTGTCGCCAGTGAGTCCAGGACCGCAGCCGAAAAGCCATGTGATCGAAGTGGATGAGACGTTCATCCGACGAACCATAACGGTGTTGCCGATGCTGCGAGGAAGCGTACGAGATATCCAAAGGGGGTTGGGGTTGCTGCTAGGTGTGGTGGGATTCATCCAAGGGACGCTGGCGGAAGTTGGAGAACTGGCATCGGCGTACAATGAGCATGGTGCCGACGCTGCCGGTGTTGGGGGAAGCGGATGAAATTTTCTGTGGCGACCAACCGTGCCTGACGGTGGTGGACGGAGCATCGTTTGCGCTGTTGAATATCTCAGCAGCCGATGCCCGAGATGAAACAACATGGGGGTTGAAGTTTCTCGAATTGCTCGAGCGAGGCATCACCTTTGATGACTTGGTGACCGATGGGGCTTTGGGCATTCAGGCAGGAGCCAAGGCAGCGGGGATGAATGCGCCACACTCCTATGACCTCTTTCACCAAATGCAGAATGGCACCAAAATCACCCAACGTCTGGAGAGAGAAATGGACCAGGCCATGACCGACCGTGACGTAGCTTGGCAAGAGTTGGACGAGCAGACTGCTCCTGCACGTCGCCCTGGGCGACCACGCAAATGCACAGTGACTCTCGAGGTTGCCGACCAAACGGTGCTGACAGCAGTTGACTTGCACGAGAACTGGACATGGCTTCTCCGAACGGTCCGTCAGGCACTGGAGCCGATTTCACCGACCGGGCAGCTTGTCAACACAGATGCCGCGCAACAAACCATTCTGGCTGCCACCCAACTTATGATGGAGATGAACCGCGATGAAATTGCACACTTTGCCACCCAACTGCAGCAGAATCTACCTACATTGCTGGCTCCCCTCCGTCGCCTGGAACTATCCCTGGCTCCCCTCCGCCAGAACCTCTCACCTGAGTACGAAGCCTTCATCACACACCTCTGGACTTATCGCCATGACCATCAACTTCCCATTGAACAGCTTTTCCCTCATTGCAGCCTATGGCTCTTGCCTTCTGGCATGCACTGGATCGCTTCCATCGGGCTTCTTCTCTAGCTGAATCCTTTCATGCTTGGCTCAGGCCCTTTCTTGCAATCCATCGCTCTTTGCCCGATTGGTTGGCCGCTCTTTTACAGCTCTTTTGGAATCATCGCACCTTCTCACGTGGCAAACGCTCCGGTCACTCACCCTTAGAACTGGCTACCGATTCCTATGTCCCTTCTTTGGCTGACGCCCTTGATGCCATTCTTCAGCCTCAACAGCAACTGGCTCTTTAACCTATTCTCTTTTTAACGTGCCCATTTCAATTTTGTAAACCTAACTCATCCCTTGTTCTGAACCTGCCCCTGAATTATAACCCTTATTATCTAGATGAAGCACAAAGACGTAATCAGAGACAAGTGCGACTAGCCACGCAAAGTCATGCAGAAAGCGGCCTCGAGAGAAAGACCATTCAACAGATGACAAAATGGTTAGCAGCCAATCTCGATCAATTCCTACACAAGTTCAACTGGGCACAGCCGCGCACTAGCTTTGGATATGAATAGAGGCTACTTTTTTGCGATATGGCTCTGTCGGCAATCTCTGCCGACCACAGGAACTGGAAGATGAGAGGATGAATGAGATGAGGGGATGAACAAGATGAGAAGTTATTCATCTCAATCATCTTATTCATTTGTACACTTCGTGGTACACACTCTTAACAAAGGTGACACAGACCATGCGATCTAAATACCTGATCCTCGCCCTACTGCTGACCATGCTTGCAATCCTGTCAGCATGTGAGGCCCAACAACCACTGAAACCCACTCCAACGCCAGATAGTCACGCAACCGAGCAAATTCTAACGATGGCTCTCGGAGAGGAACTATTCAACGGTACGTGCATCGTTTGCCACGGTCCCAATGCTGAAGGAATCACCGGTCTTGGGCCGAATCTGGTCAGTAATTCTTTTGTCCGTAATACTTCTGATGCCGGTTTACTCGCCTTTATCAAGAGCGGTCGTCCGGCCAATGACCCTGGCAATGCGACGGGTATCCCAATGCCAGCCAGGGGCGGCAATCAAGATTTAACCGATGAACAGTTGGCGGAGATCGTCAGCTATCTCCGCTCCCTCGACAAATTGGCATTCGGAGGAGGATGAAGGTGAGAGGATGAATGAGATGACTAGATGAATGAGATGACTAGAATGATCGGACAATGCGATTCATCTCTTCATCTTATTCATCCTCTCACCTTATTCATCTTGTTCTTCTCGTCATCTTACGTGAGAGTAACAAAGAAAACAGTCCACATTATTTACGATTCGATCGATAAAATAGCAATTGAGGAGAGCAAAATGTTTCAGACCGAAATGGACCTTATCATTCTTGAGCAAAAGTATCAGGTTGTGATTCAGGATACAGAGCAGGCAAGGAAATTCCGGCACGGAAGCCTGGCAAAGATACCCCATACCGTTCCGATTGCCGGATGGCTTCATCGTACTTGGAATCGGTTGACTTTTTGAGGTAAGCAAGAGCAAGAGGCTACGCCATTCTTATCCTGAGCTGAAAGAGATGATAATAAAGGAAATCAAAGAGATGAAACGAATTCAATCTAATCTACCTAAAATCAGAATTTTCTAAACTGGGGTCAACCTGAGATCCCGAGTCTTAGAACCCATCCGAAAAAAATTAGAGATAGGACACGGATTTTCACGGATGAGCACGGATAAAAATCCTGAAAAATCCAATCAATCCGTGTCCAAAGACTTTCTTGGTTTTACTTATCTCCTCGTCACTCTTCCGCTCCAACCACCATCACATCATCTATCATCCAGCCCTTATCGGCGATCACTCCGTCAACTTCCAGGCTAAAACGCAATTGGACCTCTTTCTCACCAACATGGTCGCTCAGATCGATCTCTTCCTTGACAATGTCGGGCCACTCGGGTGATATTGGGTCGGCTGGAGGAGATAGCAACGAACACCTTTGCGCCGAGACCTTGGGCCCAAAGAGCCCCCCGCCACTATAACAGCGCAGCAGATCCCAATTGGCTCCACCATCTGTGGACATCTCTACCCGCGCCAGATCCTGGCTGTCGCCGAGACGGGCCAGAATAAAATCGTGGCGGAAGGTGAGTACGGGGCTTGCACCACAATTGGTCAAATCAAAGGGAATCGAAGTAATGCCCGTTGTGCGGGTCGTGTGGGAGGGCAGGGCATTGCCATAAGTTGCATCTGGGCTATCGGTCATGACATGTCCGCTGTTGGGCAAGGGGACAATTGACCAACAGCCGCTCCGTACCCACTTGGCAGGTCCGCTCTCAAAGAAGTCGTAGAAACAGGTTGGGCCTGCGTTTATTGGAGGCGGATCAAAGAGAGCCAAGGAACTGGTCGACGTTATCGCCCCACCGTCCCCATTCGTGATGCGGATCGCATACTCTCCGGCTGACCAGCTCTGGCTCATCACAGCGGTGACGGAAATTGGGCTGATTGATGTCACGGGTAAGGTATAGGTGCGTGGACCGACCAGAGAAACGGCGGTCGGTGGCAGGAATCCGCTGCCGCTGACCACCAGCCTGGATGAACGATCATTTGTGGCAATGGCGGGCGTGTAGGATGCAATTTGGGGCGTGGTGATCCCCGCCAACAGGGCATAGATGCCTGGCCCCTGGCTATGAGCTGAAACCAGATTAAAGAAGGGATCGCGGTAGGTCTCTAGCGCTTGCCAGGTCCGTCCATTCCAGAAGTGGAGGGTCAACTGATTTTCAACAACCGGCTCAATCAGAACGTCGTTTTCCAGATACTGAATGCTTATGGAAGCATTTGGCGGCAGGGTGCCTGGCTTGGCAAGCAGATTGTAGCCGCGCCCAATGACTTGCTTGCCTGGCGGTAAGGGCGGCAGCCCAGCCATATCTTGAATCGTGTAGAAGATTCCCTCCGTAACGGTAAATGGTTGGCGGTGGAACAACATAAATTGACCGTTTGTGGAGATTAAGGGTGCCCCTCCGCTGCGGCTATGTCCACCGTTACGACTATGCCCTCCATTACGACTGTGACCACCGTTACGACTATGCCCTCCATTACGGCTGTGACCACCGTTGCGGCTGTGTCCAGGATTGCCCCCAATGGCATATGCCACGATTGTCTCCACGCGACGTTGCTCCACGCGACTCTCTGAGCCATCTGTTGCGGCGAACGTTTGTGGTTGGTTGGCCCAGACTTGAATATGTCCGAAAAGTGCCAGCTCCTCCAGAGGGATCAGTCCACTATAGACGTTGCCGTGCCTGGTCAGCGTCACCGCTTTGGTTGCCTTGCCAAACTCTGGGTAAAGTTTTGCTTTGACCTCTGACAATTCCAAGGTCGCGGTGGGAACCTCGCCGTTGGTCACAGCGTCACTCCCTGTGTCATTCACAGTGCCACCCAAAGGGGCAGCCAGACCATCTGCTGCGTGAATCTGATTGGTCAAGCTAAGGGCAAAGGTGACAGAGGTGACGGGGCTGACTTGGACAATGGGCTTCCAGGCAGGATGCGGGTTGATCTCCACCTGTTCATCGCCCGCTTGAATGACTTCGCAGCCAGACGCTCCACGCCCGCCGTCAAAGACACAGAGCCGATCCCCTGGCCGCGCGCCGCGCGCCAGCATTCTGTTCTGACCACCAATGGGACGGCCCAGATCGTAGATATAACTATACCCGTCAGCTACATCAGGCAGACCGTCGCCGTAGCGCAACAGATAGGCATGGGCATCAGAAGAGCTGGATGCTCCGTCCGCATAATTGAGGTAGAAGGTCGGATCAGCCAAAACATCGGTTGGCTGGATGGGAGGAAGAATTTCCACGGTGGTCAGCGCAAAGGGCATGCGGGTTGGCCCATCACGCCTGCTTTCTGCTGTCGGCTTGTGAAGCCAAGGGTACCAATATTGGATCGTCTCCCACTCATTGCGTCCTTGGCGTACCTCTTGGAGGGTCTGGTGACAGGGTTTCCACTCCACCTCATCAAAAATGAACTCGGTATTGTTGCGGGTATAGACGTCGCCCATGGCTGTACCAGTACACTTTTTGAGCGTGTCAATGGCAATCAGCAGATCCTCTTCATTAAAGCCCAGGTAAGTATCCTCTAAGAAGAGCAGATAGTGGCCCAACTCATGAGCCAAGATCAGGGGCCAATCTTCGCCTAGATTTTGACCGGGTCTGCCATAGCGGTTCCAGGTTGCTCCCATATGGATGCGTCCACTGTCATAGATCAGCTCGGGCCGTTTTCCACTGGCCTCCACGGTTTTGGTGATGACCATACCGCCAATGGTGGCATAGGGGCGCAGGCGATTGCTGGTGTGAATCACGACTTCCGAGGAGCCCCAGCGGTCAGAATTTTGTCTAACGGTAATGTGACCCAAAGCCACCTGGCCGTCGGTGAAGTCATAAAGATATTGGGAGGCTTTCTTCAAGTCGGATTCTAATTGGGCCAGGTAAGGTTGATCCAGGTGGGCATCCCATTCGACAGAGACATTTATGTCGAATAACAGTAGCGGGTGCTCGGATGAGACCTGCAATTGCTGCACCCCTGGCTGGGTGATGGTGAGGCGCTGCGTATTGCTAATCAGCGTGTCAATGCCAATGCCATTCGTAAAGTAGAGACGCATGGTATTGCTATAGCGTTGGGTATAGGTTGGCGGCAACGGCACAGATGCCAGAGCCAACAGACGATCGCCGATACCCATTCTTCCTCGACCTTGCAAGAATCCGTTGCGGTCCGTTACGTAGGGTTGGTTCCCACCCAAGATTGCACCACCAACGGCTGCATCTTGGGGCAGCCGATAGACCCTGGCATTGGATATTGGCACAGTACCGCTGATCACCTGTACCTGGGTGCCGCGTCCCCGAAAAGGACGAGTGGTGGCGGAGGCATACGGCCATTGATAGGGACCGCTCGCGGCGTTCATGTAACGATAGGTACCGGTGACAGATTGCGTAGATGAGAGGGGTTGGCTGGATGCGACCAGCCGCACCGCCACATTGTCCGACCGGCCAAAGACCCCAGATGCAAAGGTATCCCAAGTGTAGACGTGACGCTTGGGCGGGCTGCTTAACCGCAGCCCCCAGCCTGCCAGGGTGCCGGTGCTGGTTCCCGTGTTGGTGATGATTAGGCCCCATGTCCCAGTACCCGGCTCTCCGAACAGATCGGAAAAGTCGCCACTGGGTTGGTAGGTTTTTGTATAGGGGGCGGTCCCAGAGAGGATGGTCGTGATCCCATCCATCGAGAAGTGGGTACCGAACAGGTTAGATCCTTTCGCCTCTCCAACTGCAAGAAGGGGTACCTTTGTTTTCTCGGGCGAGTGTAGGGCAATCGCCAAGTCAGCGCTGTTGGTGTGGGTAATGTTGAGCCACACAGCAATATCGGCCACGTTCAGACCTTCAGTGATGGTGATGGTGGTGTCGAACCGACGACTGGACTCGGCTTGAATAGGCTCGGATGAGACACGAGCACGCGAGATTGTGCGTCCGGTGCTCAGGTTTTGCGTAATGGTCTCTTTTGTCGCGATGGCCGGCAGCCACTTTCCGCCGCCGTCGAGCGAATAGTGAGCCTCAATTTTCCCCACTGGGTCACCCTCTGGGTCAAAGAGGGCGTAAGTTAGCGGAATTTTAGAGAGGGAAATCGGTTGTGGGGGCGTAATTGGTTGCATTATGCTGACAGATGGGATAGTGTTGGCCAACCTGTGGCCTGGCCATCCATTCAGATAGACTTTGCTAGGACAATAACTGGGCTCCAAACAGTTATTGCCAACAGCGAGGTCAAGGTCGCCATCGCCATCTACATCTCCCCACGCCACGCTAGAGGTCTCATCTCTATCGCCCGAGATCCAGACGCTTGTGCTTTGCAGGCGTCTTCCCTGGTTCAGATAGACTTTGTTAAAACTGTCCTGATTGCCGACGGCGAGGTCGAGGTCGCCATCACCATCTACATCTCCCCACGCCACGCTCGTGGTGTCATCTCTATCGTCCGAGATCCAGACGGCTGTGCTTTGCAGGCGTCCTCCCTGGTTCAGATGGACTTTGTTGGGTGCGAGAGTATTGCCGATGGCGAGGTCGAGGTCGCCATCGCCATCCATATCTCCCCACGCCATGCTCGTGGTGTTATTTTGATCATCTGAGGTCCAGTCTGCAACGGTTTGCAGGCGTCCTTCCTGGTTCAGATAGACTTTGTTAGGACTGTCCCAATTGCCAACAGCGAGGTCGAGGTTGCCATCGCCATCTACATCCCCCCACGTTACTACGCTCGTAGTGTCATTTTGATCATCCGAGGTCCAGTCCGCAACGGTTTGCAGGCGTCCTTCCTGGTTCAGATAGACTTTGTTAGGACAATTACTGGAAGCCAAACAGCCATTGCCAACAGCGAGGTCGAGGTCGCCATCGCCATCTACATCTCCCCACGCTACACTCGTAGCGTCACCTATATCATCCGAGGTCCAGTCCGCAACGGTTTGTAAGTGCCCTCCCTGGTTCAGATAGACTTTGTTAGGAGTGATCCAATTGCCAACAGCGAGGTCGAGGTCGCCATCACCATCTACATCTCCCCACGCTACGCTAGAGGTTATATCTTCACCATGCGAGGTCCAGGCCGTGACGGTTTGTAGTTGCCTTCTTTGGTTGAGATAGACTTTGTTGGGACAATTACTGGGATCAAGACAGCTATTGCCAGCAGCGAGGTCAAGGTCGCCATCACCATCTACATCTCCCCATGCCACGCTAGAGGTGTCATCTTCATCATCCCAGGTCCAGATGCCTGAGGTTTGCAAGTGCCCTCCCTGGTTCAAATAGACTTTGTTGGGTTTGCCATTATTGCCAGCAGCGAGGTCGAGGTCGCCATCGCCATCTAGATCTCCCCACGCCACGCTCTCGGTGTTATCTGTATCATCCGAGGTCCAGGCCGCGATGGTTTGTAGGTGCCCTCCCTGGTTCAGATAGATTTTGTTGGGACTGCCTCGATTGCCAGCAGCGAGGTCGAGGTCGCCATCGCCATCCACATCTCCCCACGCCACGCTAGTGGTCTCATCTTCATCATCCGAGGTCCAGACGGCTGAGGTTTGTAGGTGCCCTCCTTGGTTCAGATAGACTTTGTTGGCTTTGCCCCGATTGCCAACAGCGAGGTCGAGGTCGCCATCGCCATCTAGATCTCCCCACGCTACGCTCAAGGTCTCATCTTCATCATCCGAGGTCCATGGGCTGATGTTGCTCAACTGTATGGAATCCTGGGCATGGAGAGGGTGAACGAAGGCCAGAAACGTTAAAGAAGCGCCAATTAGGATTGACAGGTATCGATGTTTCATGAGTATTATAGTGTCTCCAATCACGAGGTCGAGTATTAGAGATGATAAGGATTCAGAATATGGGACACGGATGAACACAGATTTCACGGATTAACTTTGAGAGAATCTGTGTTGGCGAAACGCCCACTTCGTGAACATCCTGAAAATCCGTGTCCTATTTTCAAGCCATATAATGTCTATTGTTTGAATGAAGGACTATCCCACGGTCGTTTTGAAAGCAGATGTTTCCCCACGTTTTTACTGGATGAGTTCGTCAATATCGATTAGCATCTGCGACAGAGAGGCGAGTTGCGTCAGCTCTCGCTGCGCGCCGAGTCTTTCAAACGTCTGTTGAGCTTCTTGCAGCAGAGAGTATCCCTCGTCCATGTTGCCGATGGTCATCAGTGTCTGCCCCCACGCCAGTTGGGTACGGGCCGCCTCATATGGATCACGATCGGCCAAACGAGTGAAACTTTTGGCAAACTCAGTTAAGGCTGCTTCCGGTTGTTTGTCGGCAACCAAAATCATTCCTCGCACCCGCTGGGCAATGGCCGCCTCCTCAATCGACTCTAGTTCATCTGCCAGTTGAATGGCGGCTTCGGCCAGGGTGTACGCTTCAGGTAGCTGATCTTGGGCCAAAGCAACCTGAGCTTGTAGGTAATTGACTTCCACCAGGGGGTAGCGTGTTTTCAAATTTGCCGCGATCTCTTCTGCTTCGGCCAAGGTCTTGGTCGCAGCAACCCATTCTTGACGCTGGATCTGCACCTGAGCCAGGCTACCCAGTACGTAGGGTAGTTCACGTTCGATGCCGAGTTTGCGGTTCAGTTCCAAGGCGTGAGTCAGTAACGTCAGGGCCTCTTCATCATCTCCTCGCTTCATGCCCAACAATCCCAGAGAGTTCTCAACGCGGGCGCTCTGGGGTAAATTGCCCGTCTGTTCAGCCAGCGCCAGAGCCTGCTGATAATGGATGGCCGCAGCGGGCCAATCACCAGCGATCTCCAGGTTGATTCCCAGAATGCTGGTGGCAACAATCATCCAGTAGGTGTCATGCAGTTGGCGACTGATGGCTAAGGATTCTTGCAGGGCTGATCGGGCCTGCTCTTTGTGGCCTTGAACATCGTAGACATTGCCCAGGGTTAAGAACGCCAGTGCTCGCCATTGGCTGGGGTGAGGAGATAAGCGCGTCAGTCCTGCTTTCGTGCAGTCCATGGCCAACTCGTAACGGCTCAAAGTCCAGTGGAGATTGCCTATTCGAATCTGCAACGCCGCAACGAGTTGTTCACACGCTTCTGGCAATTGTCCTTCTGATTCTTCAACTGCAAGCAATTCGGCCAATCCTCGTTCCAACCACTCAAGCGCAGCCGTTGGCGACGTGTTGCGCAGCGCTTCGCCCATGCCGAGCGCGATCTCTCCCTGCAGTTCATGCCAATGGGCCAGGTCTGGAGACTCACTGAATCGCGACAGGGCCGCTTGATAATGCACCCTTGCTTCATCACTATTGCCCAAAAAGCGACAAACTTGGCCATATGCCATGTTGACTTTGATGGATATTTCTAGCTCTAATTGATGATCAGCCAGTCGTGCCAGCAACTGCTGCATGGCGTGGGCTTTTCCTTGGTTGATCAATCCCCATACGTCGCGGGTCGCCAAAGTCGCGGCTTTGTCATGGGCGCCGGCCCGCTCAAAGTGGCGTGTGGCCTGAAAGAGCTCGGACATCTCTTCCTCGTAATAGGCCGCGGCCCGCTGGTGCATGGCCCGTAACTCACGGCGGCTGGGAAGATCATAGTAGTAGGCACGCACGATGGTATGGGCGTGATAGGTGTCCTGCTCGCCACTCTGGGAGCGGATCAGGAGATGGCGGTCCGTCAGATTGCGCAGAATCCGCTTGAGACGTCGCTGTTCGCTGACGCACTCAATAATCTCCCGATCCGCGGGATAGCCCAGTAGGACGGATACGGCAATCAACACTTCCCGCTCATCCTCACTGAGACGGTCATCCACCTCTTTGGTTAGATAACGCTCAATGTCATCGGCCTCCGCCAGCAGGGCTAAGGCTCGAGCTGGATCGGTCGCCCGCTCGAGCACATTGAAGGCCAGGATGACCAGCTGGGCATTGCCTTCGGTGTGGGTATATAAGTTGGCACTCCACTCTTCTTGTAAAAAGAGACCACGCGCCGCGGCCAACTGCTCAATATCCGGTTGGGTCATGCCCATCAATGGCGCAACCGAAACAAAATCTAGGAAATCAGGCAGTTGGCGCGTCGTGATAATCAGAGCGAGCTCTCCCTGGGCCAGCAACGTTTGCAAGCGCGCGATAAGAAGGCTGAGCAGCGGATCATCGAGCAAAGGCAGATTATCCAGACAGAGCAAATATCCCTGGCCACGCAACATCTGCAGCACATAGTCAAAGAGTAGGGTTGGTTGAGGCGGTTCGCTACCAGTTTGGCGTGCCATCTGCAACTGCTGCCACAGCTCTGTTTGCCCGTGCCAAGCCAGAAACGCGGCCAGCTTCCAAAGGAGAGTCGTCATTCCCTCGCCGGTGTGAAATCTGTGCCAAAAGACCCGCTTTTTGCGTGGTTCCTCTTGGGCCAGAGAGGACATGGGTGAGGAATCGGTCGTCAGCGGTTTTCCCGGCTGATCAGATGTCGGTTTGGCATTTGCTGGAGCGTTGATCTGAGTCGAATGTAAAGGGGTCGAATGGATCTGAGTCGTATCAGTGAGTACGCGTTGAAAAAGGGCAGCCGCAGTCCCCTCATCTAATGATTGGGTCTGCCATCTTTCGGCTAGCGCAACAGCCAACGCGGTTTTACCCACGCCAGCCATGCCGCTGATGATCGCTACGTTGTTGAGCAAAAGCTGCTCGGCATAGTGGGCCAATTCCTGCTGCCGCCCAACAAATGTACCAATCAGTGGTGGATTCGCTGGTTCGGGTGGGGCGGGAACAGACGGCAAGGCAACCGCAGCTGGACGAATCTGTGGCGCTGCATTCCCGCCAATTTCCCCCGCCAGAATCTGATCATAGAGCTGGTCGGTCTCCTCTGATGGAGAGACGCCCAGTTCATCCATGAGCATTTGAGAGAGAGTATCGTATTGGGCCAAGGCGGCAGTCCGTTCACCGGAGAGGGCCAGCAGCCGCATCAGTTGGGCGTGGGCTTCCTCTTGCCACGGGGCCAAGACGAGCAATCGATTGACGACTTGACGCGCTTGTTCTAGCTCTCCCTGCTGTTCGTGCTCCAGGCTGAGTTTGCGAAAGGCATCCAGCGCCCAGCGATGGAGATTTTCGCGCTGGGTCAATACCCATGTTTCAAAGAGATCGCTATCGGGCACATCAAAGTCAGCCAAAAAGGGACCGCGGTAGAGCTCCACGGCTTGGGCATAGTCTGGTGAGTCTGCGGCGATAGCAGCCTCAAATGCGGTCACGTCTATCCAGTGGTCGGTTGCGGAATTAAACGTGATGGTCTGGTTGGTGGCCAGTAGGAAGGAAGGCTCGTTTGGATGGTCAACACCCGCATCGCCCAGCGTACGACGCAGTTCCATCAACGTTTGGGAGAGGTTGCGCCGCGCCCTTGTTTCGGGCGAATCGGGCCAGAACAGCCCCGCCAGCGCGTCTCGCCGATGGGGACGTTCTTGTTCGACGGCCAAGTAGATCAGCAGCGCCTGGGCCTTGACGCGCGAGAAGTTGGTTAGGGACTTTCCATCAAGCCAGGCTTGGGCAGATTGGAAGCATGATAGGTGTAGAGCGGGCATAGCCTATTTTACCACAAGTCCTTGTGAGATGAATCAGCCCATGTATTAGAGATTATAAGGATTCAGAGGATGGGACACGGATGAACACAGATTTTTACGGATTTACTCAGAGAGAATCCGTGTTCATCCTGATAATCCGTGTCCTATTTTTCAATCCCTATAATGTCTATTGATTTCCAAATACAGTTGGGGTAAGATGATAGGCAGCAAATGCGTACAGATTGAACCCTCTGCCGAGGAGCAAATTGATGCCAAAGACAATTCCGTATGCTGTTGCCAATTATGAAGATTTGGTGCAGGATAACAGCTATTTTGTAGACAAACTGGAATGAGTATGTTTCCCAATTGCCGGAGGCTATCTTTACGCAAGTGAATGAAAATTTCTACCGCACCACCTTCTTCGAGCTTTGTAACCGTCATCTTTCGCGCTGGTTTACCTGGAATGTGGAACGTTCCTATCCCAAGGGCAAGAGCGACCTCGAATTCGTTGGCAAGTATCACGAGAAATTTGCGGGACTGCGCTGGATCATTGAGTTCAAGTACTACTCAAATGCCGAGTTCAAACGCACCTTCAACACGAGTATCGACGAATTTGAACTGCAGACGGATGATACAGTGCAAATCGGTGGCTAGGCTGAAGGGATTCGCAAGGAATATCCAAAGGCACGGCTCTCACAATTTGTCATCTACTGCATTGGTAGTCAAGGGTTTCGTGTCTTTGCGGTATGACAAAGACGCCACCGCAATCATTTTTGGAAGAATCCATTTTTCTTGAACCGCGGATGCCTACGCAGCTCGCTTCAAAACGATAATTCCATATTCCACCGCTCAATCCACTGATTCAACTCGCCTCACAACTTGGCAATCAGCTCATCCTTGGCAGCGAGTATCTCTTCAACGAATTCGTTTTGTACCTTTTCGATAGCCTCGTCTCGGGTCAGCCGTTCGATCTCCCAGCTATACTCGATGCGCAACATCCGTCCCAAGAGTGGATCGGAAAGCCCCCCATAGAACTGATTCCCGCGCTCGCGCACCAAATCACACCAAATGAGCTTGCGTAGGGTCTCGTTGGTTTCTTCGATGGTGAGCGGGAGTTGCAGATCCTCGACAAGCTTCTCCACGCGCACTTCGCTCTCTGCATAGTGGCTTAGATAGAAGATCATCTGACGGGCATAGGGCAGATTGAAGGTCTCCATGTTTTGCGCAAAATGATAACGCCAGAACTCATTGATATGACCAGCTCGGTTCTCCACTTCAAAGGTGAGCGCATCTTTGATTCCTTGTTCAGTGGTCAGATCGAGTTCTCGATATTTACTATGGATGAGGCACCAAATGTAGTAGGGGTGACCATCTACCAAACGGCTCATAGTATAAGCCAGATTCAGCGAGATGTTCAGCTTCCGTCGCCGGACAAACTTGAGAACCAATTCAGCCGCACCCGGTAGAGGTAATCGCTCGATATAATCAAGCGTGACACGCCCAAGCATGGACCCCGTTAACGCCTCTTCTGTCAGCAATGTTACCTGCGAACCGGCAAGCAGCATGGGCGCATTGACGGAGGCAACCACTCCGGAGTAGGAATCTGTATAGCGTGGAATGGGTTGGGTGAATGCCTGGTCGTAATAGAGTACCTGATTCAATCGCTGGAACTCATCGAACATAACGATGATGCTCAACCCCGTTTTGACAGCAAAGTCATGGGGTAGCTGATGCAGGACACTGTGTATTTTGAGGTTTTGACTGGTGCCATTCTCCTGTTGCCAGGTGTCAATGGCCTCCAATTACCAGGGGTTCACCAACTTGTTCACCAATTTCATAGAGATACTCAAACGATATATGACGTTCAAATGCGAGCGTCGCATTGCGTGTTCGATAGGCCAAAAACTGTTGTAAAAACGCATAGAGGTAGAGTTCGGCCAGATCCGGTAGCCATATGCGGTTGATGCCATCATGCAGTTCAAAATAGAAGGGCATCACATCCTCTCGTTCCCAGAAGAGGCGATTGTAGAGCCGTTCCAGAATGGCCGTCTTGCCGTAGCGCCGATGGGAGACCAGTGCCTGAGAGTGACCATATCTTTGGACCACCGTCTCCACCCACTCCATGAGCGAATCCATCTCCCGCTCGCGATCGGTAAAGATGCCTAAGCCCACCCGTTCTTGGATGGGATCGGGGCGCTCTGGGTTTTGCAGCGTGTGAGGAATCATTTCGTTTTCCTGGATGCTGCCGGATCGAAAATTCTAAGCTTTTTGCCGATGCTCATTATAGCATGGTTCAGTGGAGTTGAGGAGTTGATCGAGGCGAGTGGGTGTATGTGTATGCGTGTGGTGGCAATAACGGTGGAGGATGCTAAACCAAAAAAAGACGGCTCACGAGTTGTGAGCCGTCTTTTTTTGGTTACCTTGTTCTATCTCAATAATTTCTTTTAGCAGCCGAGATTCGTCTAATATAAGATGGAATTGACGGTAAATGGTCAATGCTTGGTTTTTGTAATAGTCTGCTTTAGATAACTGACCATCTCGAAGATGGAACAAACATCGCTTCATTCAATTATAGGAACTGGAAGCCCAGATAGGATTCGACTTCCAGACGACAGCTTAACGAGTAACTGAAGACACGAATAAAGCGAAAAGTTTAGAGTCCATATACGTTTGCTGCGATCAGTAGCTTTCTTTGATATACGCGGGACGGTTCGTTGAACTGGAGGAGTTGACTTGTCGCTCGGCCGACGACATCTAGACCAATAATGCGGTTGTTATCTAAGCTGAAATGAGCTAACCAATTGTCTGTTCGTGGGTGAAACAGTCGGCTCATCTCCCTCGTTAGTGGATCAAATGTGGCAATGTCAGAACCCTTGGCAATATTACAATCGAAACAAGCGTAGGCCAAATTATCCACGTGTGTAACGCCACCATGTTTGAGCGGGATAATATGGTCGATATGGTGGGATATACTGACCCACTCCGCTGGGAGCAAACAGTATTCACACCGCTGTTCTGCTCTTTGAATGACGAAACGACGAGTTATCGCAACAATGTGTGGACGAGCCATAACTTAGATTGTACCGGCTAGCGCTAATGCTGCCTCGGCTTTTTTCATACCCATAACCTCGTTGATTTGTCGATAAACACGTAGCTCAGCCGCCTCTTCGTCGGTCAATTCATCTTCGCCATGTTTGTCCAGCAGATCGTCTACACGTTCCTGTGCTCGAGGAGAAATGGCAAAATTTTTGATCTGCTCTGGTGAAGGCGATAGTGCTAGAAAATCGATCAATTGTTTATAGGCGAAATATATGGGCTGCGCATGTGCAGTCTCGTCACTGGCAGGACGAAACAGTTGTCTCGTAATACTCAAAAAAAGCGGTAGTTCGCCACGAATCGGTTCTATATCAGAAGCCAAGCGATCGGGAATTTCCAATGTTATGGTTACCATGCAATAACCCTCCATTAATCAAGACAAAAGACTTATTCAGAAAAATTCTATCCCGACTTTGTTGTTTGAGACATGAGACGGAATTTTTCTGGAGCTCTGTACCATTGAATGTCAATGCCTAGCAATCCGACAAAACGAGATTGTTCAACTGCTAGAAGGCTAGAGAGCCCAAAGTCGATGCATTTGAGTCAAGTTTTGTGTGAACAGTTGAAAGTTGAACGTCTCTGTCTCGCCGATGCCTACTACCTTCAACATTTAACTTGCACCATCTTGTCGATCTGAGGCGGAGCCTCGCTAGACTTATTGTCGCATTAATGAACAAATTTGTCTAAGCTGTTGTCCCCTTCTCTGTCATCCTCTCTCCCAGTTACCTACAACCTTCACCTTACAACCCCACTACGAGCCCCAATACAATCCCAGTTTGATCCACAATACCCTATCTCTCGATGCTCTATCAGCACATAGAGTGTGTACCACAAAGCGTGTAAACGAGCATTGCTCGGGTCAAAGAGCCGATTGCGTTTACACACTTTGGGACACAAACCTATCACAAACCCCCGTCATGGCGTGTGATAGGTTTGTGGTAGCCAGCAGATAGCCGCCCGTTAAACTGAGGGCAGATGCGAATGAGGAAGGAAACAACCAAGAAATCATCCGATTTATTCACGCCTCACTCGCACAATCTGGGTCACACAGATGACTTGCAAGACAGCGGACTTCACCCCTGGCCCCTCTCCTAAGAAGAGAGGGGGACCGAAATCGGGACGCCGAAGATGGTCGGGTAGACCCCGCTGCGGGATCCCACATCTCTAGACCCTTTCTAGAAACCTATTTCACTTCGTTTCACGAAAGGAACCTCTGAGATGAATACCAAGAATCTTATTGCTAAGTTTGTTGTTGCTGTTGCGTTGACGATTGCTACGATTACCGCTTCGGGTGTGGTTGCGGAGCAGGTTGGGTTGGATGTTACGCCGAATGTGTATGCTTGCTCTGCTGGCAATGGTGGTGGATGTTAATTCAATATGAAAGCTACAACTCACAAAGCTATAGAGTTGTAGCTTTCTCTATCAACTTGTAGCATATGTATTGAAATCTGCGAGCAACCTAGTCTTTCCAATTATGTTGTTAAATTGCTCGTAAATTGTGAGTGCCTTTATTCGATACTGTTCTGCCTTAGCTAAATTGCTATCTTGTAGGTAAATAAGGCCTAACTGGTGCCATACATATGCAAGCAACACCATATCATGATGTGCCTCAAATATTTTTTCTGCCGTGGTCGCATGCTGTAATGCAGATTGGGCGTCCCCCTGCAATCTATATCCAATTGCCATATTGATTAAAAAATTTCCAGACAAAATTTCCTCGCCAGTTGTTTGGGCTAGTTGAAGCGCTAATTTCGAGTAATAAATTGCATCATCGGCTTTAGTCATATCGCAATATAAGGTTCCTAGATTTCCGTATCCTCGCATTAGACCGTGCTGTTCATCCATGCGAGTCCATACTTTACAGGCACTCAATAGATGTTCTTCCGCGGCATTCCACAACTGCTGACGCGTATATAACAACCCCAAATGGTTATGCGTATGTGCCCGTCCGTGATCACTCCCCAACTCCTCAAAAATCGTCAGTGCGTGCTTGCTCAAATTCTCACTCCGCCACCAATGACCACCATCAATATAAAGATACCCCAAATTAGAACAGGCTCGCGCTTCTTCGAAACGATTGCCCGTCATTTTCGCCAGCCGTATTACGCGTCGGTAGTTCTTCACCACA
This sequence comes from Chloroflexi bacterium TSY, assembly GCA_019217005.1. Next base: position 27,381 of record JAHBNG010000115.1, on the reverse strand, counting down.
TCTTTGGGACGGCTCATGCGCTGACACAACCGCGCAAGCAAGGCTGTGAGGGTCGTTTCAGTCTCTATATCCTTCGCTCGCTGTGTGACGGCAATGGCCCGCTCCAAAATTGTGTGCCATTCCTCCCAATGCCCGCGTCGCTCCATGTAGGGTGTCAAGGCGATGATGAGTGGGCGCACCAATGGCCAGAGAGGCGCAACATCCAAGCCCAGGCTGATCACCTTGGGGATCATGGCACGTTCGCGGTCGAGGATGGCGATCTGCAGCTGCTGTACGGCCTCGTGGTCGCGCCAGTAGGTGAGCAAATAGTGGAGGCGCTGCTGGAAAAAATCGACGCAGCCTTGGGTGTCGCTTAAGTTGTTGACCGTCATCTCAGTACCTTTCTATTGACAATTCATTACAATGTTGTTACATTATAATTATGATGTCATTAGCTGAGGCCACATTCTATCCAAGGTGATCCTGATGATAGAAGAATACGATCTATCAAAAATGAAATCTAGACCCAATCCGTACGCAAAACGACTCAAAAAACAGGTAACGTTACGGGTCAACCCAGATGTGATTGACTATTTCAAGGAGATGGCGAACGAGACAGGCATCCCCTATCAAAGCCTGATTAATCTCTATTTACAAGACTGCATGACCACAAATCGCAAACTAAACCTGAGTTGGGTGGCGTCTTGACAAAGCAGCTTTACCCCTTTGAGAAAAAGACCCATGGAAAAAGCAATGGATGTTAGTAGTTTTTGGGAACCCTTTGGCTGCATACCGAATATCTTCTGCCTCTCCGCTCCTCAAGTTATTAACTGCCATTTCAGAACCTCGTTCATCAAGAACGTCTCCGTCAGTCGATGCAGGCGATAGTAGCGTTCGTTTAGGTCACCGGCCACTTGCACCAGCGACTGTTGGACGAGACGAGCAAGCGCATTGGCCAACGATTCCTCATCCAATCCACTGGCCAATGCGAGTTGGTTAAAGGTGGCGTCGGGAACCATCGGCATGGCGAGAAAAAGCTGACGCTCGGTTGCGGTGAGCAGTTGCCACGCTTGCCAGTAGATATAGGTGTAGAGTTCATCGACCCGTTTGCCGCGGGCTTCTTCAAGATTGGTCAATACCTGCTGTAGTGGCAAAAAACCGACCTGCCCTACCACCATCTTCAGCGCCAGCGGATTGCCCCCCACAACCTGATAGATGGCGCTCAACTGTTCTGGCTGCGCCTCGGCCAGGGCATCAATGCCGCGGGCGTTGGCCTCGTGACGCAACAGGGTCAGCGTATCCCCTTCGCTCAGCTCGCGCAGGGTGTGGCTGTAGATTTCTGCCTGGGCCCGGCGGCTGAAGCGGCTGGTCAGCAAAAACTTGCTGGGGTTGGCCAGTTGGCGTAGATAAGGCGTCAGCGCCTCCTGGTCGTGCGCGGTCTCCAAATTGTCGACGACCACCAGGTAGGGCCGGGCTTTGAGCAGATGGAGCAGGGTTGTCTGCTTCTCTTGCTGGGATGCGCTCACGGGCGGCTGCTCAAGCAGTTGGGTGAGCAGGGCGTCGGTCAAGGTTGCTGTATCCAATGCCGGACGACCCGTGGATTGACGACCTGCATCTGGGTCAAACTCCTCCTGCTTGGCGCTGACCCATCCAATATCCACAAAGCGGTCGTTTTCGACAAATGCATGGGCGAGTTCATTGGCCAGTGCGGTCTTACCAATACCACCAATGCCTTCGATGGTAATGATCCAAGGCCGCGCTTCGGCTTGCAGCAGCGCATAAATTCGCGCTTGCGCCGTGGCGATGCCAAAAAGATGTTGATCGTGCCGTGGCTCTAGTCGACCGCGAATGATGTGGGGTGAAGGGGGGACGTCGCCAACCACCGCGTCCTCTTGTCCCTTTATCTCCCCGTTTTCATGTTCTCTTTTCCCCTGGTCCGCGTCGTCTACGTAGCGGATCTCTCCTCTGCGGATCTGTTCGGCCAGGGTCACAGTGGCGGTTTCCGGCTCGATGGCGAGTTCGTCATTTAGCAAGCGGCGGCAGCTCTCGAATTGGGCCAGGGCCGCCATCAGCTGGCGATGGGCAGATTCCCGCCAGGGCTCAATGGCTAATTGCTGGGCCGCATATCCCTGGGCCAGCTGATGGTCGCCTCTGGCTGTGCATGCGTCGGCCAATGTAGTTAAAGCGTCTAACACCTGACGTTGCATTTGTTCGCGAGTCAAAAGCACCCATTCCTCAAAGGGGGCGCTGTCAGCTAGCAGGGTGCCATCCAAAAAAGGACCATGATAAAGGTCGACGGCCGCGGCCAAGCAGTTTATGCAGATATTGCACCGAATCAGTTCCACGTGATCATGGCTGGCAACCTGCGCCAGCAATTTTTGAAAGTCAAGTAGATCCACTGTAATTGGTGCAGTGTGACTGATCTGAAGCGTCGGCCGGGTGATCTGCAAAAATCCCGGGTCTGCGTTATAGTCGCCAATCGCCTGGCGAACGCGAGTCAGGGTTTGGCGCAAGTTGTGTCGTGCCGATTTTTCCTGATCTTCTGGCCAGAGCAAGCCAGCCAATGCTTCGCGACGGTGGGGCTGATTGATTTCGACAGCCAAATAGGCAAGCAAGGCGCGGGCGCGATCGGTGGCAAAGGCGACAGGCTCTTCTGCTCTTGTCACTTGAAACCCGCCAAAGAGCGAGACGGTCAGTTGTGTCGTCGATTGTTCTAGGGTATTGAACACTTCATTCACCAGAGTGACTTGTTAATATGTCAAAGGATGATGTGGAATCTCATGAGATTTGGCGTTCGCATCACAGAGAGTCTTGTACAATTAATTTCTATTAGTCGCATTATTTAAACTTCGTACGTTCGTCCGCAATTCTGTCAGAGTAAAAAATGCTGCGAACGTACGGAGTTTAGGTGACTTCTGTATAAGGAGAGCCTTAGTATACAGCTTTAGAGCAGATTTGTATAGAGTACTTCTTGTAGAGACGCCACTTAAATTTCGGACAACAGAGATGCTTTCTGGCGAGGGGCAATTGTCCGAGGTTTAGGAAGGGCGCAAATTGCTTGGGCATAATGGTCAAATTTGTTTTAAGTGCATGAGCCAGTGCAGTATAGATGATTTGGCTATAGGTTAGAGCGAACATATCAGTATCAGTAGATCCAAATTTCAGGTTTTGAGAGAGAATTCTGGCTAAACAGTTGACATAAATACAAATTTGCCGGTCGATATCTAGTTTTTGCGTTAGATTTGGGCGATTTTCAGATATGAAATAGGTTGTTTTCTGTAACCGAAATCTGAATAAATGACTCCAAAATCCCTGCAATCTCGACTGAAAATCGCCAAAAACGCCAAATTTGGATCTACTGAGTATATTTGATCATCTAAAAGGGACTCTAGCGGATTTTTTATACTTGCCTATATAATACAAGGAGCTCCAAAGAATGTCAGCCATATGGCGTCGTAATGAGTGGGATCTGTTCGCTTTTGATAGAGGATTGGATGCGATAGGGCCTAATCTTGCAACGCTACAGACCCTCTCCCGCGACGATTTGGATGCGATAGTCGGGGTGGTTCAGAATTAGGTTTACACTTTTGATACATAGATAAAAATCTATATGAGGTCATTTTCTGCCTGAGCATGGCTCAAAGTAGAAAATATAAACATCTTTTCTCTTTGCAAAAATGTAAACCTAATTGTCCGCCTAAAATGAACCACCCCCGATAGTCTGCTATCATGAGGGGTAATCAAAAGAGCTGACTGCTTCTATGCACGAGCGGGTTGGGAAGGGTGAGAGAATCGATTGAGGTGGATTTCATCACAACCGTAGGAGCGCTGTGATGAAAACGTGGTTTTTTCCTATGGTCCTACCAGATAAAGCAACACGAGGTTTTCATACAGAGCTCACTTTAATGATAGAGATAATTACCATGAAGGGGAAGGAAGATGCGCGCATATCTATTTCCAGGACAAGGCTCCCAGGCAAAAGGAATGGGAGAGAGGCTCTTTGATGAGCTGACTGAGTTTACGCTGTTAGAAGCTGAGATCGATGGGGCGCTGGGCTATTCAATCCGAGAGCTATGTCTGGAGAATCCGGGCGAGAAGCTGAAGGAGACGCAATATACGCAGCCTGCCCTCTATGTCGTGAACGCCCTCCACTGTATGCAGAAAGAGGCCGAGACGGGTCAGCAGCCAGACTATGTAGCTGGACACAGCCTGGGAGAGTACAACGCGCTATTGGCGGCTGGTGCATTCGATTTTATGACCGGCTTGCGGCTGGTGCAGAAGCGAGGTGAGCTGATGTCCCAAGTCAAAGAGGGGGGCATGGCGGCTGTCGTGGGTCTAAGCTTTGAGCAGATTCAGAATTGTCTGGCCGAGCAAGGAGTGAACAGCCTGGATCTGGCCAATCACAACAGCCCGCAGCAGACCGTGCTATCAGGACCGAAGGCTGACATTGAGCGGGTTGCATCGGCATTTGAGGAGGCAGGTGCTCGATTGGTTCAATCTTTGGCTGTGAGCGCTCCTTTCCACTCCCGTTACATGAAAGAAACTGCCCAAACCTTTGGCGAATTCTTGAACGCGTTCGAATTCAACTCGGTACAAATACCTGTCATTGCCAATCGAACGGGACGCCCCTACCCCATGGAGGCTGACTCTGCCACGATCAAAGAGATGTTGGTGCAACAGATTGATCATCCTGTTCAGTGGAGTGAGAGCATCCGCTATCTACTGGCGGTTGGCGTAACGGAGTTTGAAGAGATGGGACCAGGCACAGTTTTAACTGGCCTGACGCGACGGATTCGGAGAGAAGCGGCACCCCTTTCGTTGGAAGAGCAGCATGAAGAACGGCCAGTCGTCGAGCAGCAATCGGCACAGTTAGTGTCGAAAGACACAACAGAAGTCAATGACAGCTCAGCAGCAGAACAGGCAGAAGTAGAAGAAGTCATCAGCACGACAGAGACCCGGGAAACGGTCCCCGTAAAGCAACCTGATGTGGTGTTCGCAGAGCTTGATGCGCTGGAGGAGGTTCCTGCATTTGTTTCTTCGACGAATGGCCACGCCGCGACGCAAGGAGGCACGCTGCCTGGTGGGATTACAGCAGAATCGCTGGGGAACGTCGCCTTTAAAGCGGATTATGGTCTAAAGTATGCCTACATCGCTGGTGCCATGTACAAAGGCATCGCCTCCAAGGAATTGGTCGTGGCGATGGGCAAGGCTGGGATGATTGGCTATCTGGGCACAGGTGGCATGAAGATGCACGAAATCGAAGCGGATATTCAGTTTATCCAATCTCAGTTGACGGCTGGGGAGTCCTACGGCATGAATCTGCTGTGCAATCTGGTCGAGCCGGAGGTTGAGGAAGAGACGGTTGATCTGTTTCTGCGCTACGGCATTCGCTATGTGGAAGCCGCAGCCTACATGCAGATAACGCCCAGCTTGGTGCGCTATCGATTGCACGGGATCCAACGACAGCCCGATGGCACAGTCACCGTACCCAACTATGTATTAGCCAAAGTCTCCCGTCCAGAAGTCGCCACAGTCTTTATGCAGCCCGCACCACAACGGATTGTAGACAAGCTCGTTGCCAGGGGGCAACTAACCACAGAAGAAGCCGAACTGAGCCGTTTTGTTCCCATGTCCGAAGATATCTGCGTTGAGGCTGATTCCGGTGGGCACACCGATCAAGGGGTGGCTTATGTGTTGATGCCCGCCATGCTCAACCTGCGCAATGAGATGATGGCCGAACACAACTACGCCAAGCTCATTCGCGTGGGTGCTGCAGGCGGTATCGGCACGCCAGAAGCGGCCGCCGCGGCCTTTATGCTGGGTGCAGAGTTTATCCTGACTGGCTCCATCAACCAGTGTACGGTGGAGGCGGGCATGAGTGATGTGGTCAAAGAGATGTTACAAGGCATCAACGTGCAGGACACGGCCTATGCCCCGGCGGGGGATATGTTCGAATTGGGGGCCAAGGTACAAGTAATGCGACGAGGGGTCTTCTTTCCCGCCCGGGCCAACAAGCTCTATACCCTCTACCAACAGCACAATAGCCTCGATGAAATTGACGCGGCCACCAAACGCCAAATTCAGGAGAAATACTTTAAGCGCTCCTTTGAGGAGGTTTGGGCCGAGACCAAAGCATACTACCAACGAAGGCTCCCCGAAGAAGTGGAGAAAGCTGAAAAGAACCCCAAGCACAAGATGGCACTTGTTTTCCGCTGGTACTTTGTGCATACCACTCGGTTGGCCATGAGCGGCAGCGATGAGCAGCGGGTCGATTACCAGGTTCATTGTGGTCCCGCACTGGGGGCATTCAACCAGTGGGTCAAGAGCACTAAGTTGGAAGATTGGCGAAATCGGCACGTTGACCAGATTGGGGTCATGTTGATGCGCGAAACTGCCACTCTGCTGAATCAACGCTTTGCGGCTTTAAGTCAAAACGGGGTGCTCACCAACGGAGCCACCAGCCATGAGGCGACTGGTATCGAGGCCAAAATTGGGGGTGGTTCATTTTAGGCGGACAATTAGTACTACTGTGCATCAAGTAAAGGCTCGATAATGTTCGATTTTTGCACAAGATAATGCGAGCGTTTAGCGGAAGCAAGACGACGTTGCTTGTAGCGAAGGCGCTCGATAGTCTCAGCGAGTGTCAAGACAGGTTTAGGCAGAACGGCATGGAGAAGTTCAACAACCTGTGGCAAAGTGAGAGCGGGGGCATCATATTTGAGGAAAAACTGAGAACGAGCCAAGAAACCAAAGGCCAAAATGACTAAGGTCATATGATGATGCCAACCGAGCCAACTGCGAGTTTCATATTCGTTGAGTCCGAGAAACTGCTTGGCTTGTTCAAAAATGGTTTCAATGGGCCAACGCAAAGCAGAAACAGTGGCGAAGTCCAAGGAAGTCTCAAGGGGTGCATTGGAGAGAAAGTATTGCAGAGAGCAATCGGGATTGCGGCGGACGATGAGCCAGAGAGCAGAACCGGGGAGCCATTGCGGACAGAGACAATGCGGCGACAAGCAATGGAAGCAACGATGAAGCCCTTGGAGCCCTCTTTGAGAACATGCTGTTGCCACTCATGCTCCTGGAAGGTGTCAGCGAGTTGAGCAACGGTGAGAGGCGTAGGTTCACCAGGCCGGACGCGGAGCTTGGAAGCTTTGCGCCCGCGTCCAGATGATGCGGGCAGATAGGTCTGGGGGCTGGAGGTCCAGACACGAGTCTCTTTGGGCACTTCAGCAAAGTAGCTGTAAGCGGTTTGGCCATCAATGCAGTCAAGCAGATGAGTATCTTTGCCAAAGGCTTCATCCATAGTGATCCAGCGGATGGGCAACGCACCCAGGGCGTGCGTCTGCTCAATCATGGACCAAGCCAATTCATTTTTTGTTTGGAAGGTCAGGTCAGTGGGAAGACCGGTTTTGTACCGCTTCTCTGCATACTCATCACTAAACCATTCTTGGGGGATATACAACCGACAGTTCAGTAAGGTATAGCCATGAGAGCTATTATATCCCAGGAAGACTCCGGCTTGACAGTTGGCGATCTTGCCCAGTTCGCCACACCGCTGCCGCTTGACGCCCACTGACTCTTCTCCTTGCTTGGGAATGTCGCTCCCATCCAGGAGTAAGACGCCATTTGCGTCTCCCAACAACTCACCTGTCTGTCGAGTATGTTCCGCCAGCATCGCTTCACCGCTCCAGCGGCTCTGACCCACAAAGCTTTGCAGGGGGGCGTACACCCGATTCTCCTACTGTCGCCAGCGCGATGTTCTCGGCCGATTTGCGTTTGATTTCGGGGTCTAACAAGCCTCGCATGTAGTGGTACGCATGCTCTCTCTGAGCCACATGGCTGAAGTATGGACTATATATGGCATGATACTCCTGGAGTTGGTCGGCCAGTGCCGCCAGTTGCTCTTCTGTCAGTTCCAGCAGCGGCGGGCTTTCCAGTTGGCTGTAGTCATATTGATTGACTGCTTGAGCAAGTTTCATCTTGATTTCCTTTCATCGAAGACTGCTTCATTTTATTGGCTCTTCAGTCTATCTCATTTTTCCTTTGCATTCTGTTTGCGTTTTGTTAGCAATATGCCCAGAAATATAACGAATTTCCTTTGTGTTTCACAATATATTGCTGCACAGTAGTATTAGGTTTACATTTTTGCAAAGAGAAAAGATGTTTATATTTTCTACTTTGAGCCATGCTCAGGCAGAAAATGACCTCATATAGATTTTTATCTATGTATCAAAAGTGTAAACCTAATTCTGAACCACCCCCAAAATTGCGACATAAACCAATCATCTTCATGTTTTCGGGACAGGGTTCAAATTACTACCAAATGGGCCGCGAACTCTTTCAAGAGCAGTTTTACTTTCGTGCCTGGATGGAGAAGGGAGATTGGTTGGCTCAGAAACGGTTGGGTACTTCCCTCCTAGAAGAATTGTATGCTCCAACACGACGGAAGAACGACCGCTTTACCCAGATCCGTTTCAGTCATCCAGCCATCTTTTTGGTGGAGTATAGTCTAGCGCAAGCGCTCATTGAGCAAGGACTGGAGCCAGACTACTTGCTCGGGGTTAGCATGGGCAGCTTTGCCGCGCTGGCTGGAGCGCTGACCTTTGAAGACGCAATGCTGGCTACGATAGAGCAGGCCGAAGCGTTGGAGACGCATTGTCAATTGGGGGGAATGATAGCCATTCTCGATTCTCCCGATTTGTTTGAACAGACTCCATGGCTACAGCAACAGAGCGCGCTGGCCGGGGTCAATTTTGACAAGCATTTCGTCATCTCGGCCAGCCAAGGAAAGCTGATGGCGATTCAGGCCGCACTCAAAGAGACTGCGACGACGGCTCAGGATTTGCCCGTTTCCTATGCCTTTCATTCGCCAGAGATCGACTCTGCTTGCGCATCCTACTCCAATTTCTTGCAAGATCTCTCCTGGCAAGCACCGCAACTGCCTTTCATCTGCTGTGCGACAGCCACGGAACGGATTGAATTACCAAAGGACTATCTGTGGATGGCGGTGCGAGAGCCGATCCGCTTTCAGGAAACTATAATCGATTTGGAGACTCGGCATGCCTGGACCTATATCGATGTAGGTCCATCCGGTACTCTTGCGACCTTTGTTAAATATATCCTGGCAGCAAATTCTGCCTCGGATATCTTTCCGATTATGACTCCATTTGGTCAGGATGTAAACAATCTGGAGCAGCTATTGCGGTCTGATGTAGGTAGATAACAGATTGAATGAGTGTACCAACAATTATGTAAGAAGGTGTTTTAAAAGTTATTCGTAAGGTCGAAATCCAGCATTTTGCGCCTATGATGGCCCGAAATTACGGTGTTTTGGCCCAGTTTGCTCGCAATTTTCGCCTTTAAACGGGTTGAAACGAACATTCGACAGTGGTTTTTGGCTACAATTCTGTGATGTCCGTTCCATTCTTATGTCGAGTCAGGACTTTTAAAACACCTTCTAAAACCTGGAAAGCCATTAGAAATAAATGTACTCAGATTTTACAGATTCACTCAGGTTAATACAGATTGACACAGAGATAAATCCCGAGAATCCTGAAAATCTGTGTCCAAATACTTTTTAGACTTTACTTAAACCACCTCCAAAAGGAGTAGAAAACAAAATGACTCAAGATGAAGTCTTTACAGTCGTTAAGAAAAATATCCGCGAAGTGCTCTACGATTTGAATACCGACGAGATTCCCATGGAAGCGAGCTTGAAGGATCTGGGGGCCAATTCATTGGATCGGGCCGATATCACTGTCATGTGTATGGAGGAGTTAGAGCTCAAGATCCCCATGGTGGAGTTTGGGGGTTTGACCAACATCCAAGGGCTGGTCGAGCTCCTGACTCAGAAGGTCAACACATGAGAAGAATCGTCGTCACGGGAATGGGTGTCACGACCGCCGCGGAGCAGGGCGTGGGTGAATTCAGAGCAGCCTTAAGAGCTGGACGTAGCGGGATCAAGCCAGTGCCCGCATCGGCTGGATTGGCCATTGATAGTGGAGCCTTATTGACTGACTTCAGCGTCGAAGAGGCACTCTCCCAGATCGCTGATTTGCCCGATGCGCTGCGCCATCGGGTGAGAAATGCTGTCCGTCGCGCACCACTTTCGGTTCAAACATCGGTGGTTAGCGCGGTGGAAGCTTGGCAGCAGGCGCAGTTACCCAGCCGCAAAGTAGACACAACCCAAATCAGTCTGGTTGTGGGCGGTCAGAATCTCAACCGTGGCTACAGCTATGCCCTCCAGAAGAAATACCAGGAGGCGTTGGAGTATCTCCCCCCGCGGTACGGCGTCCATTTTTTGGACACAGACCAAGTGGGAACAATCAGCGAATTGCTCCAAATTCACGGCGAAGGGTTGACAGTAGGTGGGGCTTCAGCCAGCGGCAATCTGGGCCTCATTCAAGGGACCCGGATGATCCAGTGGGGCGCGGCCGAAGTCTGCGTGGTTGTTGGTGCCATGATAGACCTATCGCCTCTGGAAGTGCAGGCGTTTCAATCATTGGGCGCATTGGGTGGTAAAACGATCACCGAAGCGGACAAAGCCTGTCGCCCCTTTGACCTGGCACGTGAGGGCTTCATCTATGGGCAAGGTAGTGGTTGCCTGATTCTGGAGAGTGCAACATCGGCCCAACGGCGCGGGGTAACCCCCTTGGCGGAAGTGGTTGGCTACGGCGTGAACTTGGATGGTAACCGGCTGACTGACCCCAATCCAGTTGGGGAGGTCAAAGCGATGCGGCAGGCATTAGACATGGCAGGAGTCCCTCCCGACGACGTAGAGTACATCTCAACACCCACGGTACATCTTCAATACTGGGCGATGAGACAGAAATCGCAGCCATCAAAGAGCTGTTTGGCGAGGCTGCACCAACAATCTGGCTCAATTCAATCAAGAGCTTGACAGGTCACTGTTTAACAGCAGCTGGTGCGATCGAAGCCATCGCTACCATTATCCAGATGAATGAAGAGTTTCTGCACCCGAATCTCAACCTGGACAATCCCCTGGATAGAACCTGTCGCTTTGTGGGTCAGCAAATCCAGCCCGTCACCATTCACATTGCCATGAGCAATTCCTTTGGCTTTGGCGGCATCAACAGCGCCATTTTACTGAGGAATCGGAATTAAATAATTTGACTGTCCGCCTTTGTGGGCGAAAAGAGATGTAGTCCACGAAGAGTGACACGTGTGACCAACCACTATCAACAATCCATCATTTCTTGGTTTGAGGCGAAGCTTCGCTGAACAGTTATAGAGCTTATGCTGAAATCAATATGAAAACCGGAGATTTGAGATTAGAGAGTGGCGACAAGCGTAACGAATCTCTGCTCTCTAGTCTCTGATATTGACAAAACTCCAGATCTCATAAAGGAGCTACTCAATGGATGTAGGTATCGAAGCCATTAACGCTTATGTGGGCCAGACCTATTTAGATGTACGAACCCTTTTTGAAGCAAGAGGGCTGGATCTGGCGCGCTTTGACAATTTGATGATGGAAAAGAAAGCGGTGGGACTACCCTGCGAAGACCCGGTGACCAATGGGGTGAATGCCGCTAAACCAATTATCGACCAGCTTGATGAAGCGGACAAAAATAGTATTGAGCTCCTAATCACGGCCACCGAGTCGGGGCTGGATTTTGGCAAATCGCTGAGCACTTATATTCACGACTATTTGGGACTCTCTCGCCAGTGTCGTCTCTTTGAGATGAAGCAGGCCTGTTACGCCGGGACCGCCGCGCTCCAGATGGCGGTCAATTATGTGGCTGCCCAGCCCTTCAATGTCAAAGCCCTGGTCGTTGCCACTGACGCCGCCCGCAGCACCAGCAAGGAGACCTATGCCGAACCCTCCATGGGGATTGGTGCCGTGGCGATGTTGGTCAGTCGGCAGCCCGATATTATGGCCATGGATCTAGGCGCCAATGGCCTCTACAGTTATGAGGTAATGGATACCTGCCGTCCTCGCGCTGATATTGAGTTGGGTGATCCTGATCTCTCGCTGTTGGCCTATCTGGACTGTCTGGAGGGAGCCTATCAAGCCTATACAGATCGGGTTGATGGAGTTGATTTTCAGAAGACATTTGACTACATGGCCTTCCATACGCCCTTTGCGGGCATGGTCAAGGGCGCCCATCGCAAGCTCATGCGCGGCGTAAAGCCGATGCCGCCTGCCGCAATTGATGCCGATTTTCAAACCCGCATGGGACCGTCGTTGGTCTACTGTGTGGAGGTCGGCAACATCTACTCGGCCACGGTTCATCTGGCCCTCTGTAGCCTGATCGACAATGCAGACATCCAACAGCCTAAGCGGCTGGGACTCTTTTCCTATGGCTCTGGTTGTTCCTCTGAATTCTACAGTGGCGTGGTGACGCAATCGGCCAAGGAAAAACTAAGCCAAATGCAGATTGGTCAGCGGTTGGCCAACCGCCATGAACTATCGATGGCTGAATATGATAGCTTGCTCGACATAAACGACGAATGGCTCTTTGGGATTCAAGATAAAGCTGTGGAGATAGACGGCTATGCCAACATCTACGACCAGAAATTCGCGGGGCATGGACTACTCGTTTTACACAAAATCGAGGGCTTCCACCGCGTCTACGAATGGAGCTAACCCTATGAATGAACCAGCCGTTCACGTTCAGCAAACCCCACGCACCTGGACCCTCACCTTTAATCGACCGGCCCAGCGAAATGCCATCAATCAAAGGCTGATGCAGGGATTGCAGCAAGCCTTCGCTGAAGCAGAAGCCGATGCCAACTGTCGGCTCATTGTCCTCCAAGGAAAGGATGGCTTCTTCTGCACCGGCATGGACTTTGAGGAGGCTGCTCAGGGTGCCGAGGCGGGTAAGGCATTGGCCGGTCAGGACTACATGACCATGCTCAAGCGCCTTGCCTCAAGCCCCAAAATCGTCGTCGCCAAAGTGGAAGGCACAGTGTTAGCCGGAGGGATGGGGTTCGTGGCCACCAGCGATTTTGTGGTGGCGACGCCAGCGAGTCATTTTGGCTTGCCCGAAGCGCTGTGGGGGTTGTTGCCTGCGTGCGTCACTCCCTACTTGATTCGTCGGGTTGGCTTTCAACACGCCTACCGAATGACCTTGACGACCGAGAACATCACCGCCGAAGAAGCGTGGCGTATTGGCCTGGTCGATACTCTCAGCGACAACCCCAACGATGCCATCCGCCGCCTGCTCTTACGTGTAGGCAGATTGACCGACGAGACAACAATCGACGCCAAGGATTACTTCCGCAAAATGTGGATGATCACCAGCGAGATGGAGCAGATGGCCGTCAATAAGTTGAACCACTGGCTGGGCACGCCCCGCGTCCAGGAGAACATCCGCAACTACGTCGAGCACCAACGCTTTCCGTGGGAACGGTAGACCAGCGAGTTGGTGGTTGGTCAGTAACCAGCAAATTTGGTCACTGAATAAGGAATACCGATCCACTGAATACTGATAAAATTTGGAGAACCGAATGACCCAAGTCGTCACCCTAATCTACCCCGAACCAACCATCGCCGTCGTGGAGATGGCAGACCATACCTACCGTAATACCTTTTCTCAGCCTCTGAGTGAAGGTTTAGTGCATACTTTTGAAGCCATCCAGCAGAACCCTAACGTCAAAGTGGTTGTCATTCACGGCTATGACAACTACTTCTGCTGTGGCGGCACGCAGGAAGAGCTACTCAAGATATTTGAGGGCGAAATCAAGTTCAATGATCTGGCCTTCTATCGCGTCTTGTTGGATTGTGAAATTCCAACCATCAGTGCGATGCAGGGTCATGGGATTGGGGATGGGCTGGCCTTTGGCTGCGACTATCATCGAGCAGGAGTTGGCTATGCATGAAGTTAGCTTTGCGCAACCCGAAGTGCGGGAGCGGATTGAAACTTTGTTTGGCGGATATGAGTTGGAAATCGGCTAGCGCATATCACAAAGGAGATAGATTGAAGGAAAGCGACTGACAATGGAAATGACACCTCTCGCAAAGACACTCGTTGAGTTATTGAGCCAACGCGCGGATCAAACACCTGAAAAGGTGGCTTATACGTTTCTAGAAGATGGGGAAGAAGCGACTGTCTCACTTACCTATGCCGAGCTAAATCAGCAAGCCAGAGCCATTGCCGCACATCTTCAGCAGAATGATGCGGTTGGCGAACGTGCGTTACTCCTCTATCCATCAGGGCTGGAGTACATTGCCGCGTTCTTTGGCTGCTTGTATGCAGGGGTGCTGGCTGTTCCACTCTACCCGCCGCGCGCACGCGGAATCGACGCGCGCATTCAAGCCATCAGCCAAGATGCAGGAGCCATCTTGGCACTGAGCACCAGTAAAATTGCAAATAAAGTGCAGCAAACGCTGAATGAATCGTCTGCGTTAGAGAAACTTCAATGGGTTGCCACAGATCAACTGGCACAGGAGAACGCCAACGCATGGGAGAAAACTGAATGTACAGATACTTCACTCGCGTATCTACAATACACATTTGGCTCGACCTCGATACCCAAAGGGATGATGGTAAGCCACGGCAACTTGTTATACAACATGGCCGCAATTGCGGAAGGATTGGTTCATGGGGCAGAAGATCTGATGGTTTCGTGGCTTCCACTCTATCATGATTTGGGGCTGATCTTTGGAATCCTCTATCCGCTCTATCAAGGAATGCCCTGCGTCTTCATGTCATCCACAGCCTTTGCACAACGTCCCTATCGTTGGCTACAAGCAATTTCGCGCTACAGGGCAACGCATAGCGTTGCACCAAACTTTGCTTATGACCTCTGTCTGTCCAAAATTTCGCCCGACAGCGTATGATGCTTGACTTAGGCTGCTGGCGGTATACCCTAAATGGCGCTGAGCCAATCCGTTCCATGACTTTGGAAAAGTTTGGCAATACCTTTGCCCCCTGCGGTTTTGCGCCTCTAGCCCATTCACCCGCCTATGGCCTCGCCGAAGCCACACTGGTTGTGACCCTAAATTCGCAGACATCTAGGGCTGAGATCAAGCAACTTCAGGCTGAAGCATTGCGACGAAAGCGAATCATCACCACGGATGAAGTCATGGGCAGCCGTGCGGTCGTTGGATGTGGGACAACGACCCTGGACACCCAAGTCATCATCGTAAATCCAGTGACGTTGACGCAGTGTGCATTCGATGAAATAGGCGAAATTTGGGTTGGCGGCCCTACGGTAGCGCAAGGCTATTGGGAAAATGAAGAAGCCACACAAGCAACATTTCGCGCACATTTGGCAGATAGTGGTGAAGGACCCTTCCTTCGCACAGGCGACCTAGGCTTTCTGAAAGATAGAGAGCTTTTTATAACGGGGCGCATGAAAGACCTGATTATTATCCACGGGCGTAATCACTACCCCCAAGATATTGAGTTGACAACAGAAAGAAGCCATCCTGCATGTCGCGCGGGGTGGGGCGCGGCTTTTTCGGTGAGTATCGATGAAAATGATGGAAATAACACTCAGGGAATTGAGAAGTTAGTCGTCGTACAAGAGATCGAACGGACAGCCTTGCGTTCACTCAATGGCGAAGAGGTGATTTGGGCCATCAGACGAGCCATTGCCGAGGAGCATGAACTCCAGCCCGATGCCGTTGTACTCACCAAGCCGGGCAGTATCCCCAAGACCACTAGTGGGAAAGTGCAGCGTATCATTTGCCGCACACGATTTTTGAAGAATCAGTTTGTGGTCTTAGACAACTGGCAAAACGAATTGGGAACATCCATTGCTATGCCTAATAACTCTATGCTTAGTAATGCGAAACAACAGCACCAAATAGAACATCGCCATAACCGCGCGCATGCCATAATTGCATGGTTACGTACCTATGCCACGACCCGCATCAATTCTCGGTTGATGGACGAGCGACGGTCAATTCCACCTCATATTATACTCGACCTAGGAAACCATGGTTTCTTGGGACTGCAGGTACCAGAACGATATGGCGGAATGAACTTGAATTACCGAGATGCGCTATGGGTCTATGAGCAAGTAGCGTCGATCGATCTCACTTTGGCCTCTTTTCTTGCGGTTCACAATGCGCTCGGCATCCGACCGATTCTTAAATATGCCCTCATGGAACAACGCAATGCCCTAATACCTAAACTTGCAACGGGACGTGAGTTAGCATCTTTTGCAATTACAGAACCTGGTGCTGGCTCAAATCCTCGGGCGATTGCGGCAACTGCAACCCCGATAGGTGAGAATAAATGGCAGCTCAATGGCCAAAAGAGTTGGATTGGGAACGGTTCATGGGCGGGGGTCACAAATCTCTTTGTCCAATTACTTGACAATGAGCAGACTCCGATGGGCATCACAGGCTTTGTCTTATCCCAAGAAATCACACCATTGAGCCAAGGGCCTGAAGCCTTAACCCTAGGCTTGTGAGCAATGGTACAAAATACAATCTATCTGGATGGGGTTTCCGTTGAGTCAAACCAATTGTTGGGTAAACCTGGTGAAGGCATGGTTGTGGCCCAAGATACGATGATGTTTACTCGACTCGTGATTGCTGCCATGAGTGTGGGGGCCATGAAACGCTGTGCACAGTTGATGCTACGTTACGCGCAAAGGCGTACGGTCACCACGGGTCGTTTACTTGAAAATCCAGTAACGATCACACGTTTGAGTGAGTTAACCGCCGCGGTAGTGGTTGTCGAGACATATGTAAAACGGATTGCCGAATTCCTGGATACAGGAATCAAAGTGCCGGAAGAAGCCTACATTGTCTGTAAAACCGGTGGCCCAGAATTTCTAGGGGATGCGACAGACGCACTCATACAACTTTTAGGGGGACGAGGGTATATCGAGACCAATATTGCTCCACAACTGTGGCGCGATGCCCGCATATTGCGCATCTTTGAAGGTCCAACCGAGACATTAACGATGTATTTGGGTTCGCGTGCCTGTAATAAAAGTGAAATTATTCATCAATTCATGACAAAATCTCTTGGTGCGTCAGCGATTGCGAATGAGTTGCGAGAAGCTGTTGCGCAAATCAAAACAGACTTTCTAGATCATCAGCAGACTGAATGTGGACTTCCCTTCGCGTCTCCTTTTTCGGACACTGTATTTACCGATCGCTGGATTTACACAGTTGTCGGCGAACTAGTTACCCTTGGCATGCTTTGGGCTGCATTAGAAGGAGCGGTTAGGCACCTTGACACCGAGAAGATGGATCAGGAGGAGATGGATCATGGTCTACGTTGGATACGTACACAGTTTACACAAAAGCGAGAGCAGATACACTCTCACTCTGCCATAGAAACCATACGGAGTAAGTCTGAACTTGAATGTTGGATCGATGGTTATGCAAAGAAGATTGGCGATCTTGAGCAGAGATTGCCAGCGGAAGAACATGAACTGGACCCACTACTACGGCAAACACAAGTCATGGCCCCGCAAACCCAAAGTCAGCTTGCGTTAGAGGTAGAAGAAGAAATATCAGACCTGCATGTACCCCGCCCATGTTCCAAGCAGGATGAAACTCAAATGGTAACTCTAGATGTAACGCTTGGTTCTTCACAAAAGCGCCCGTCTTTTGCAACCCCTATATATACTGTTGATGCAATTCAAACTTGGCTTATCCAATGGCTAGCCACACATTTACAAACCGTGGTCGACAAAATTGATGTGACAACAGCATTGGCTGATTATGGGTTAGATTCAGTGATGGCACTGGAATTACTTGATGCCCTAGAAACGTGGTTGCAGGAACCCTTGGAGATGACACCTACCCTATTTTGGAACTACCCAACGATTTCAGAACTAGCTGCCTACTTGGCGAATAGAACATTGCAGGCCGACGAACTGACTATACGAGAAAAGATGCAGTCCCAACCACAGTTGGATGTATCGGCTGGGCTGATATCAGAAAAGATGAACCTAAGTTCACTTAGTGATAGTGAAATGGCACAATTGCTGGCTCAAGAAATCGCAGCCAGTCGAACCCGGAGAGCAGAATGAGCAGTACGCCAGAAATAACAGACTATCGTACGCTCTTGCAAGATGCATTTGTCGAATTGCAGGAACTGCGCGCTGAATACGATAGACTAAAGCAGAAGACATCCGCGCCAGAGCAGTTGGAGTCAATTGCAGTTGTCGGCGCAAGTTGTCGCTTTCCGGGCGGTGCAAATACGCTGTCATCATTCTGGCACCTACTCTGCAACGGTATAGATGCAATTACCGAAGTACCTGCTGACCGCTGGGACGCAACTGCGTGCAGCAGACATACATCCAATCAGGTTGTTCCGCCTTATGGTGGTTTTCTGGATCGGGTTGACCACTTCGATGCCCCCTTTTTCAATATTTCGCCGCTCGAAGCCGAGATGATGGATCCACAACAGCGTCTCTTACTGGAAACCCATTGGGAAGCATTGGAGAATGCGGGGATTGCTCCGACAACGCTACGCGGTAGCAAGACAGGCATCTATGTGGGGATTGCCACCAATGATTACATGTTGCTCCAGGCAAAAGCCCAGGTAGATCCTGACGCATACTTTGGCACCGGTACGGCGAATTCGGTGGCGGCAGGACGTATTGCTTATGCGCTAGGCTTGCAAGGACCGACCCTATCTAGGGATACGGCCTGTTCCTCATCCCTAGTTGCTGTCCACCTAGCCTGTCAAAGCTTGCAGCGTGACGAGTGTACATTGTCCTTTTTGGCTATTTTGGTCTGAACACCCTTATTTTGCCTGAACAGGAGCCTCTTTCTCTAACCTATTCTCTTGTTAACGTACTCTCTTCTTTGTCAACCTATTTCTGAACCAGCCCCACATGGTGTCAAGAAATTAGTATTGATGGGGAGAGAGGCACTGCCGCCACGGGCGGCATGGTCGGAATACCTGTTGAATCCTGCTGGCGATACAACCCTTAGGCAAAAGATTGCGGATATTCAGGATTTAGAAGAGGCTGGCGCAGAGGTGTTGGTGCTAACCGGTTCCCTGACGAACAGAACAGCAATGTTGGGCTACAAAGAACGCGTCAAAGCGAAAATGGGACCCATCTTCGGGGTGATTCACTGTGCTGGTTTGGTGAGTCAAGAGAACCCAGCCTTTATCCGTAAACCCCTAGATGAAATTCGGGCCGTCTGTGCCCCGAAAGTCGAGGGACTGGACGTTTTACACGAATTATTTGCGACCGAGACGTTGCACTTCTTTGTACTCTTTTCATCGGTCTCGGCCATTGTGCCGACATTGGGTGCCGGCCAGAGTGATTATGCCATGGCAAACGCCTATATGGACTATTTTGCCACCCATCAACAGGGCCAAGGGCGGACCCACTATGTAAGCATTCAATGGCCCAACTGGCAAGAAACGGGCATGGGGCTCGTTCAGAGTGACGCTTATCGACAGAGCGGATTGTGTAATCACACGGATGAGGAAGGGCTGACTTTGTTGGATGCGGTATTGGCCTTGAAACCAGGTCCGGTGGTCTTGCCCGCAGTCGCGCGCACAGCACAATTTCATCCGGAACACTTGTTAATGCCGCACCTGGTGTGGCAGGAAGCCGCAGCCTCCCTATCGCTGGATGGATCGAGCGTCCTTTATACAAAGATCGCTGAGTGGCTTGGCAGTCTGTTGAGCCAGGAGTTGAAATTGTCCGCAGACAGGTTAGAGATGACGCTGCCTTTTCAAGCATATGGCGTAGATTCAATTTTGCTAGCGCAGTTGGTGGCGCGCATCGATCGGGAATTACCAGGGGTGAAGCTGGACCCTTCCCTGATCCTGATGTATCCGACCCTTCAAAGCCTGAGTGAATATCTGGTTAAAACATACCCAGAGGCATTGGCTGCACTGTTCAAGGAACCCGCAATGACAGCAGAGAAAGGCAAGCCTCTGCATCGTGACCTAGAAAATATATTGAATCAGAATAGAAATAGCTTGACAGAGAGCCAGTGGCCAAAGTCAGGAGGTTTATTGGCCGCGGTCGAACCATCAGCCAAGGCTACCGCAAAAATTGCATCCCAAACTGAAACCCAGATTGCCGTCGTAGGAATGGCTTGTCATTTTCCCGATGCCCCCACCCTTCAGCACTATTGGGATAATCTGAAGCATGGACGCGACAGCATTTGCGAGGTGCCTGATTCGCGCTGGACGGTTGATGACTATTACGATCCAAACAGCAACCAGCGTGGGAAAAGCATCAGCAAGTGGGGTGCATTTTTAGCAGACATAGAGGCGTTCGATCCCCATTACTTTGGCATCTCCGAAGCACTGGCATCACAAATTGATCCATTAGAACGACAGTGGCTGGAGGTCAGTGTTGAGGCATTGGCCGACGCTGGCTATGAGAAAGAAGACCTGTGGGGACAGGCTGTGGGTATCTTTGTCGGGTCTCGAGTCAGCAACTTTGCCGACAAACTGGAGACGCTGCAAAAAGATGCACTGGTCGGCCTCGGGCAGAACTTCATTGCCGCCCATCTAGCCCATCTTTATAATTTTAAAGGGCCAAACATGGTGGTCGATACGGCTTGTGCCAGTTCCCTGACGGCCATCCATTTAGCTATGCAAAGCATCAGCCGAGGTGAGTCAACGGTGGCCCTCGCGGGTGGTGTCGATATTCTGCTGGATGAAGCGCCTTACATTGGCCTGAGTGCAGCCCAGGTGCTGTCGCCGGACGGGCGCTGTAAAACCTTTGACGAAAATGCTAACGGCATCGGTATTGGCGAAGGGTGTGGCGTGCTGGTCCTCAAGTCTCTCGACCAAGCCATTGCGGACGGAAATAAGATTTATGGGGAAATAGAGGGATCGGCGATTAATCAGGATGGTTACACCATGGGCGTCACCACGCCCAATCCAGAGGCGCAGCAAGCCTTAATTGAGACTGTATTGCGCGAGGCCCAGGTCGATCCCCGTACCATTACCTATGTTGAAACCCACGGCACTGGAACACTGATTGGCGACCCGATTGAGCTAAAGGGGCTAACCGATGCCTTTGGGCAAGCGCCAAATGATAAACAATTTTGTGGCGTGGGCAGTGTAAAGAGCAATATTGGTCATCTGTTAAGCGCTGCGGGAGCCGCTGGCATCATCAAAGTCTTACTATCCATCACCCATAAAGCATTACCGCCCACGCTACACTGCGAACATCCCAATCCGCGCTTCAACTTTGCCGAGTCGCCCTTTTATCCAGTGCGGCAGTTGACCGACTGGGCTGGTGAAGCTGGCATCCATCGTGCTGGGGTCAGTGCTTTTGGTCTGGGAGGACACAATGCACATCTCATCGTCAGCGGTGCCGGGATACCAAGTACTCAGCGCGCCTCGCTAGAGCCGCGTGGGGTACCCGTTGTTTTTAACCGAAGGCGCTATTGGCCAACAGGATGGACTCTTCCCCCCGCGAATGGAATCTCAGCCGCAGCGATTGATGATGAAAGAGAATGCCATGAAGAGCTCATACGTTTCTTTGAAGAGGATCTCGAAATCATTATCCAGGAGGAAACAGTATGAATGGTAAAACCGTCTATAAATTTCATCTGGTTGCTAGGGCCAATAACCCGATCATGCGCGATCACCGAGTACACGATATTTGTATCATGCCTGGAGTTACCTTGTTGGACATGACCTACCGCTTGGGTAAAAAGGCTTTGGGACATAGCACATTTAGACTAAATAATGTTCTCTTTCAACAGCCAATTGCCACCCATGAAACCTTTGACCAAACCCTGCGCGTTACCATTGAAATGCAGTCGGCGAACGAGGGGTGGGTTCAGGTGCAAAGCCAAAAAGTCAAAGCAAGACAAGCTCTTGAGCAAGGCTGGTCTGACATTATGAACTGTGGCCTCTCGCTACAAGCAACACAAACCCAAGAGTTGCTCAGAGCAACGTTTGACATTCCAGGATTCATAGAAACGGCTTCCCGACAGTGGGACATGGATCAATCCTACGAAGCTGCTCGTGCGGTCGATATCTGGCATGGGCCATTCATGAAAACATGGGGAACGGTCTATCAGAAACAAAATGAACGATTGGTCGCCTTGCACTTAGGTGAATTGGCGGAAGACTACCGCGATAAATTTTATGCGCACCCCGCCTTTTTAGATGGAGCAACCCTCGTCGGTTTCCCTGAGGGGCGCAATGGCGTTGACCTTGTAGATGACGATGTTCCCTACATCCCCTTTTCCATTCGCCGATTTGCTATCTATCAACCATTTCCACAAACAATTTATGTCTACACCAATCCTCCGGAAGCCACCAGGGATATCGTGAAGCTGCCCGATTTAGTCGCTAGTGACATCACCATCTATGACGGAGAGGGATGTGTCATTGCAGAATTTAATGGACTTGCGGCAAAACGGATTCGAGAAGCACACTTAATCAGCCAGTTGGTCAGCCAAGTGCTTCTGCCAGAAGAAAAGGTACAGGCAGCACCTCGGGTGGCTTGCTTACAAATGGACAAGGGTCCAGCCGCATGGGATGGTGAAAATGAACAGTCAAATTTGTCGCGACAACCAGATATCCCGACCCACCCCAAAGCCACTGCCCATGACGATGAGACAAAAGCCACAACCACTAGATATCTTCAACAAGAGGTGGCGAAGATTCTGAACAAGCCTGCCGCTGAGATATCGCCCCATACGCCATTTTATGAATTGGGTCTGGAGTCGGTTAACCTGCTGGTCCTGACCAAAGAACTGGAGCAAGAGTTGGGCCTGCCGCTATATCCAACCTTACTCTTTGAATACACCACGATTGCCGAACTGACAGCATATTTGTTCCGGGCAGGCGCGACTTATGAGCCGCCGCCAGAACCGATGCCTGCTAAGCCGATCACAGTGCCCAAAAATCCGGTGCCAGAAGAGGCGAGACAATCAGCTGAGGCATCCTTTTACCAGCCACGCTGGGAAGAGCAGACGTTACCAGTGGATCCCCAGTTTGATGCTGCATCACCACTTATTTTGCTCTATAGTCCGGATAAAAACACAATTCATAAACTCAAAGAGCAGGGCATCAGAGGAAATGGGCGTAGGTCTGTCCTGGATTTTCGTCAGTTTTGGCCAGAGGTATCAGAAAATTGGCGACAATCACTACGTTCTGAATCTGGCTCAGGAAGGGGCATGGTCACACCTTATCGCGACCCTGCAAGAAAACAACCACATACCAAAAAGCGTCGTTTTCTTGAGTACGCTAGAACATGGCGATTTTAACCCAGATGAAGAGATGATTGAAGAGCTAGAAGTATATCTACACCACCATCTGTACCCGCTATTTCAATTGGCCGGAAGCCTGATCAAGGCTAAGATGCCGCAGGACGTACAGTTGCTTTATCTTTACCAGGCCCAGGACTCCCTGCGCGCTTGTTTTGAGCAGGCTATGACCGGTTTTGGCAAAACGCTGGAACAGGAAAACCCCAAATTTCGCTTCAAAACTATCGGCATGGAGAACAGTTCAGATCTCTCCCTGTCTACGTTGATCAGCCAAGAAGTGGTTGCAAACGTAGGCGATATAGTTCCCCAGAAAAGTTTTGTACCACGTCTCCCAGAGCCGAGACGGGACAAAACTTTTCTCGGTAGGTATAGCACAAACATACGCTATCAAGCAGGGACGCGTCAGGTTCAAACCTTTGCGCCTTGTACCCACTTGCTAAATGAGGCCGCTATCCCGCAATTATGCAAACAAGGAACATACATCATTACCGGCGGCACGGGCGGAATCGGTCTGATTGTGGCCGAGGGTTTGCTCAGAAACTATGCCGCCAATCTGGTTCTGGTGGGGCGTTCCCCGCTGAACGCGGAGAAGACTGATCGCCTGGAAGCGTTAAAAGGCTTGGGCACTGGAACCGTTACCTATCTCCAAGCCGATATCACTTCGCTGGAAGAGACGACCTCGCTTGTAAAGCGTACCCAAAGTCAATTTGGCAAAATTCATGGCGTGATCCACGCAGCAGGCGTGATTCAAGATTCGCTGATCCCCCAGAAGACGTTGCCTCAGCTGCGAACAGTGGTTGTTCCCAAGATTATGGGCGCACTTCATCTGGACCGACTCCTTGCAGACGAAATGTTAGACCTTTTTGTACTTTTTTCATCAACCACCGCCATCCTGGGGAATGTGGGGCAGGCGGATTATGGTTATGCCAACCGCTTTCTCGATGCTTTTGCCAGCTACAGGCAGTGCCAAGTGGCACAAGGGCAACGCCACGGTCATACCGTCGCCATCAACTGGCCTTTATGGGAAAACGGCGGCATGCAAACCACCCCAGAAACTCGACAGACCCTTGCAAAAGCGGGATTGCAGCCCTTGGATGACCAGACTGGCTGGCGGGCCTTTGACACGGCTGTCAATCAGCAGCACTTTCATCAACTGCTCTTCCTCTGGCAAAGGGCGCACCAAGCAGATGAAACAGCAAAACGGACCGACACCCAGTCAGCAAGGCCAACAGTCGCTCTCCCCCAAGCAATCGATGCATACCTGTCGGTTCCGTCTATACCGGAAGTAGAAAAAAAAGGGTCAACCGACCCAAATGCAACAGATATTGCCATCGTGGGTCTAAGCGGACGTTATCCCATGGCCGAGAGTCTGGCGGAGTTTTGGGAGAACCTGAAAGCGGGTCGTGATTGTATTTCAGAGATACCCACCGAACGCTGGCACCACGAGCGCGATTTTAATAGGGGCAAGCACAAAGCGAGCAAAAGCTACAGCAAATGGGGTGGCTTTATGGCCGATGTGGACAAATTTGACCCCCTCTTCTTCAACATCTCACCGCGCGAAGCCGAAATGATGGACCCGCAAGAACGGCTCTTCTTGGAAATCGCTTGGCAGACGCTGGAAGATGCAGGCTACACCCGAGAGACATTGGCTACACAGACACAAGGCCAAGTTGGGGTCTTTGTGGGCGCGATGTGGAGTGAATATCAGCTCTATGCACAGGAGCAGATGGGGCTGAGTTCATCACAGGCGTCGATAGCCAACCGCATCTCTTATGCACTCAATTTGCACGGGCCAAGTCTCGCGGTAGACACCATGTGTTCCTCTTCCGTGACCAGTATCCATCTGGCCTGCGAGAGCATCCGGCGGGGTGAGTGTGTCGCGGCGCTGGCGGGTGGGGTCAATGTTTCCATCCATCCCAACAAATATCGATTCTTGGCACAAAGCAACTTTGTCTCAAGCGATGGACACTGTCGCAGCTTTGGGGAAGGTGGCGATGGCTATGTCCCTGGCGAGGGCGTGGGCGCAGTCCTGCTCAAACCGCTTTCCCTGTCAGAAGCAGATGGCGACACCATCTATGGGGTGATAAAGGGTAGTAGTGTTAATCACGGTGGCAAGACCAGCGGTTATACCGTACCCAATCCGGTCGCCCAAGCACAACTGATTGCAGCCACCTTAGAAAAGAGCGGTATTGCGCCAGAGAGCATCAGCTATGTGGAGGCGCACGGCACAGGTACATCTTTAGGGGACCCCATCGAGATTCGAGGATTGAGCCAAGCATTTGGTGAGCAATCTGAAACATATTCTTGCGCCATCGGCTCCGTCAAGTCCAACATCGGTCATCTGGAGTCCGCAG
Source organism: Chloroflexi bacterium TSY (assembly GCA_019217005.1). Next base: position 1,905 of record JAHBNG010000115.1, on the reverse strand, counting down.
CGGGGATTGCAGGCTTGACTAAGGTACTCTTGCAAATGAAGCATCAGCAGTTGATGCCGTCCATTCATTCGGAAACGCTCAATCCTCATATCGATTTTGATTCGACCCCCTTTGCAGTGCAGCGCGAGTTGGCCGAATGGAAGCAGCCTATCCTCGAGGTCGCTGGTGAGCAGCAAATCGTGCCGCGGCGAGCGGGTCTCAGCTCTTTTGGGGCAGGTGGTGCTAATGCCCACCTCATCATCGAGGAATATAGGAAAGAGGGAAAAGAGACTGGGAACAAGGGGCTGGGAATAAAGAAAGAGGACTGGGTGGATAGTGAGCCACAGGTGATTGTGCTGTCGGCGAAGAATGAGGAGCGACTGCGGGAATACGCGCACAAACTGCTGGTCTATGTGGAACAGACATCAGTGCCCAATCCCGCAATACGGGCACGCGACGAGTCCAACCATCAAACATCCCCACAAGTGGGTCCATCCTTGGCGAATATCGCCTACACTTTGCAGGTCGGACGGGAGGCGATGGGGGAGCGGTTGGCGTTTGTTGTGTCCAACCTCGAAGAATTAATTGTACGGTTGAGGCAATACCAATTAAAAGAAAATGCTACGGGTCAGGTCTATCAGGGGAATACCAACAATAGCAAACAGACAGTAAACCTATTGAGTGGAGGCATAATAGGTAGTGCGATTATCAAAACGGTCGTTGATAACCGGGAATACGATAAATTGGCGCAACTGTGGGTGTCGGGGGTTGAAATAGAGTGGCGTTTGCTATACGGAGACGAAACCCCGCGCCGGATTCCGCTGCCAACCTATCCCTTTGCCAAAAAGCGATATTGGTTCGATGAGCATATGGCCAAGAGCAAAGAAGAGCAACTCGCAACACCCGCATCAATGGCGCCGTTACCGACAACTGTTCTACCAGACCCACCAAACGCTAGCGCAGAGAATGTACCGTTAAAGCATGGCAAACAAAAGGTGGTATTAAGGATGCCAGATACGCACATTTTGCCAGAAGAGATCGGGTCAGCGCAAGATAACTCGATGAGACTTGCGTTAGCATCCCTGACCGAAGAGGTCGAGAACGTTCCTGGTAAGCACCAATCATTAGAGCATATGCCGGTTGAACCCCCTGTACAGGACACTGCGCAAGTGCGGGCTATGATAGCGCAGCAGCTCCGGCAACAGCTGGTTGACTTGTTGTATGTTGAGCTGGAGGAACTCGATGACCAAGCGAAATTCTTAGATTTGGGCCTGGATTCGATTGCAGGTGTAGAATGGGTCAAACGGATAAATGACACGTTTGGCTTAGAGGTCAACGCGACTCGATTCTACGATTATCCGACAATTGTGCATTTAGCAAGCTATCTGGCAGGTATGATTGCTCAACATACAACCGAGCCTGTTGTAATCGACGTTCCAGTGCCAGCCCAGTTGCCACATCTACACTTGATAGAGACACAAGGGTTGCATGAACAAGCAGATCCAAAAGAGGAAAATATCCAAACAACAGAGCAGGAAACATCAACTATTGACGTAAGCTTAATCGAATCGAGGAGCGGAGAAAGCGCACAACAATCCATGCAAACCCAAGTGGATAAGGTGCCCACTGGCTTCAGCGATTCGTTGACTGAAGGCATTGCCATCATCGGGATGTCGGGCCGATTTCCAGGGGCAAATGATGTTGAGGCGTTCTGGCAGAATTTAGCCAATGGGGTTGATTCGATTGCAGAAGTTTCGCCAGAGCGCTGGGATGTCGACCACTACTATGACGCCAACCGGCAGGCACCCGGCAAGAGCTATAGTAAGTGGTTAGGCGCACTGGAGGACATCGACAAATTTGACCCGCTCTTCTTTGAGATTTCTCCGCGCGAAGCTGAACTCATGGACCCCCAGCAGCGCCTCTTTT
>JAHBNG010000109.1 GCA_019217005.1 Chloroflexi bacterium TSY | reverse complement strand
GCGAGCGACTGCACACGCGCTGGGAATTCGTGCCGATTCTCGAAAACAAACTGGCCGACTTCATCATGCCAGACGTGACCTGGACCGGCGGCATCTCCGAAATGAAGAAGATCTCCACGATGGCCGAGGCGTACTACATACCCATTTCCCCCCACGACGCCAGCGGTCCGATCAACGTCCTGGCCGGCGCGCACGTGATGGCGTCGGTGCCCAACCACTACCGCGTCGAGACTACCCGGGCGAAACTGAATGCCTACGACGCCTATATCGACCACCCTCTCGACATCCGAGGGGACAAGATCTATCTGTCAGACCGACCCGGTCTGGGCATCGAGCTGGACAAGGACTACATGCGCGCCCATGTCGTCGAGGGCTACGGGGGCTAGGAAAACGCACGCGGAAAAGCCGTGCCGTCCTGCGGCTCGTAGCCTAGCAGACGACAGGCATCCTCTACGTCCTGCCAGCCCTTTTTGTGGCGCGAGATACCGGGCACGATGGCCACGTCGACCTCCTCTACATCGACGCAACGGGCAAAGAGCTGCGCCGCGTCGCGCGGGCTGATCCGGTGCGAGGGTTCTTCCGGGTCCCAATCGCCCCCCTGGTCGAAGCGCGGACTGCCCAAGCGTACGCTGATGCAGGAGAGGCCGTGCTGGTCGGCGTAGACTCGGCCGAGGGCCTCGCCAAAACACTTGGTGGCACCGTAGACATTCTGTGGAAAAACGGGCACGTTCCAGGAAACGGCTTCTGCACCCTGATAGCCCAATACGGCATTGATGCTGCTGGCAAAGACGATGCGCTGACAGCCAGCGCGCCGCGCCGCCTCAAAACCGTTATAACCACCGATGATATTGAGGTTGAGCAGCGTCTCGTAAAAATCGGCTTTTTGCCTGCGGTCGGCGGCCAGGTGCACGAGCACGTCCATGTCCTGGCAGGCGACAGTGAAGGCGTCGAGATCGGTGATGTCTAGTTGGGCGAATTCTTCGTGTGCCTGGAGGTTTTCAACAGGGCGAATATCGGCCAGGCGCAGGGCGTAACGGTCGCCCCAGTGCTGGCGCAGGATCGTGCCGACTAAACCAGCGGCACCGGTGATCATGACGTTTTTCTTTTTGGCCATATTCAGCTCCTTACCGTGAACGGTTAGATTTGTCCATCTAACGCATCCGCGAATCAGCAAACCACATATCAGGATTATTGCCCAGTTTCTCTTTGACGAGTGCTGTCGCTTGCGCAAGCTTTGTTGCCATGTCATCTGCTAGCTTGAGATTAACTACCGGGAGATTCCACTCTACTTCTTCCGGTTTTCTAGCCCCCACCAAGAGCGACGTAATTCCTGGTTGATGCATCACCCAGGCTAGCACGACACTCGCCAAAGGTTGATCTAAGTCATCCGCAATTTGCCTGATAGTTTCAAGGGCCGCAAATATCTCAATTTCGCATCCATATATCCGTTGGATATCCATCGAGGATCGCTCCCAAAATCACTTAACTAAATGACATTGACAAGCTTCCAGGTGAAGGTCTATGTCACTTTATTCCAGACCCTTGCTATTCGACACACGTGGGCGTCGCCCAATAGTCACAAGAAGAACAAGAAGGCCGGAAGCTCATTCCTGCTCTTCTCGCTCTTTCTATGGTTTAAATGGCAGATTTACAGACTCACAGGGCCTAGCTTATCCACCGTGGATTAAGCTGAGCGCCATGCGCCGTATATGGGCTGGTAGAAAATCATTGTATCCTTCCCATTCGGCGTATTGGGGAAGCTTCAGCTGATTGGTTAGTTGCTCGGCAAGACCAAATGCGGCAAAAAAGCCTTGTTCGGCAATGACCGGTGCCATCTCTTTATTGATTGCTTCAAAGAGGTCATCATAATAAGCAGCCGCGTCACGCAGATCTTGCGGTTCGGTACTAGGTGCGTGGGCTGTGATGGCATGTTTGAGTTCCCAGGTCGCAACTCCATTTAAGATCTTGCGCATACCAAGTAGGTTTTGATCGTTCATAAACGCGCCATTTGTCAAGGCACGCGGGCTGTAAAGATCGGCTGTCATGACGACCTGTTCCTGCGGCATATAGATAACCGTCGTCCCCACACCATCACCCGGCGCAATGTGATGCATCTCTACTGTTTTGCCACCCAGTTCAATAGCTAAGAACGTCTCAAATGATCTGTCCACGGCCGGTGGAGCCATACCGTACTCGTCTATCTGGAAGACGGTGTTACAAATGGCGTGGCAAATGATCTCAGCATCGGCAAATATTTCAGTTCCCCCCACGTGGTCATAATGCTCGTGAGTCAAAACAATATGGGTAACGGGCTGATCCGTAAGCTCGGCAATGGCCGCTTGGAGTTCGGCGGCACGCAATGCATTGGCCGTATCCGTAATCAGAACGCCTTCATTGGTCACGACGACTAAGCTGCTGTAAAAGCCACCATAGTAATGATAGACGCCGTCACTAAGTTCGGTCATTGTGGCTGGCGGTGGGGGAGGCGGTGGCCCATCGTCCGTTTGTTCTGCAGACTGTTCCACTGTGTTGGCCACCGTCTCTGTGCTAGGGTCAACCAGGGTAATTGTACAAGCCGAGAGCGTAAACATGCCAATCAGCAATATAAGTAGTATAAGCTGATTTTGTCTGATTGTAAATTGTTGGCGAATAAGTTGCATTTGTCACTTCCTTTTTGTATCGGCGCTATAGGGGATCAAAGGATCTCATTAGCTATACTGAGCACGGCCATAAATTTAAAGTAAATTTGTCGTCACTACTCGACTAAAATTGCTCAAATTTATTTGAAATTTATAAGCTCGTGCGGTATAGAAACGAAAATTTACTCTGAGACTCTTTCCGTATTCGTTCTAGATCTTTGAAGCACCTATAGAACGCTTTGTTATGGACTGATTCTCGCCATTTTCATCATGATGAACAAGCCCTTTAATTGTAGCGGAATCTGGTTCTGCCTATAAGTGTTACCTGTCAGCCCCGCTGTCACCTCCTTCGCCATGATCTGTCATAGTCCAAACGGTGACAGTTGGTCAAAACCATGACGCCTGTCATATGACACCTGCCACTGTTCATGCGTGCGTCAATTGTGGTATGATGGAAGAACGATGCCAAGAATTCATCTGGAACCAGGACTCTTGCGCGGATTTCGCGTTGTCATATGCTACTTTATTGCATTTTGGGCACTTCAACCTCCCTTTTTTGAATGGCGAAGTGGTCAAACCAGCGCGGTCTCGGTCGAGCTCCGCCTGTTGTTGATTGGCTTGATCTCGCTTGGCCTGGTCATGCTAAGTGTCTCCGCTTTTCAAAAGCGCCTTGGCCGTTTCTTCCTACCAGCTATTATTGGCATCTGTACTTTTCCCTTTCTGGTGGAACGGCTTTGGTTTATCAATTTGGCCAGGGGACCTGATGTCTCGGAGTTCATCCTCGTTCACATGTGGAAAGTCCGGCAGGATATGATTCTGCTCCTATTGATTGTGGCCTGACAGTATCGCTTGCGAATCGTCGTGTTCTATACAGTCATCGTGGCCTTAGCCGAATGGTTGCTCATCTGGCAGACTACCGTGGTGGATACTTTTATGTTCAACCACACCACTGATGATCTGATTGTGCGCATGATTGTTTGGCTAAGCGCCGGCTATAGCATGACTTGGCTAATGAGACGACAGCGCGAGCAGCGGCAGGCCCTGATTGAGGCAAATGAGCGGCAGATAGAAGCAAATGCTCAATTAGCCAGCTTTGCCTCCACGGTGGAGCAGCTCTCCGTCACGCGCGAACGCAATCGACTGGCGCGGGAATTGCATGATACATTGGCCCATTCACTAAGCGCAGCGTCGGTTCAGATTGAAGCCGTCCACTCACTGTGGAGTGTAAACGAGGCACAAGCGCGGGCTATGCTAACCAGTGTAGACGACACAGTTCGCACTGGCCTGAAGGAGGCTCGTCGCTACGCGCCTCCCCTTTGGAGGAAGTTGGATTGGTCTATGCCTTACGCAATACCGCCGAATCTGCCGCCAAGCGAGGCGACTTGACTCTGCGTTTGGATATACCGGAGGACGTTGCGCACTTACCTGCTTATGTGGAGCAGGCGCTCTACCGCATCGGGCAGGAAGCACTGGAAAATGTGGTACGTCATGCCCGCGCCAGGAACGTATGGTTGCGCATACAACACAGTGTGCAGCACATTGAGCTGCACATTCAAGACGACGGCATCGGTTTTGAGCCAGATACGTTGCTGAATGAAGAACATCAACTAGGGATCCAGGGAATGCAGGAGCGAGCGGCCATGCTTGATGGAACATTAACGATTGAGAGTCAACCTGAGCAAGGGGCAATAGTTCGTCTGGAAGTTGCGCTTAATTCAGTGAGTAGTAAGCAGTGAACAGTTGACTTCTTATGGAGTGGCGAAACAATGGTACGTGTTTTAATCTGTGATGATCAGACCGTGGTGCGCGATGGCTTGGCTGCAATCTTAAGCACTGTGGCCGAGGTGGAGGTGGTAGGCATGGCTGCAAATGGCGAAGAGGCGCTAAGCTTGGTGGCCCAACGCCAACCCAATGTCGTGCTCATGGATCTAAACATGCCGGTGATGAATGGTGTGCAGGCCACGCGGCTGATTCGTGAACACTATGACGACGTCTATGTGTTGGTCCTGACCACTTATGCTGATGATGCTTGGCTCTTTGATGCCGTACGCGCCGGAGCCACAGGGTACATACTCAAGGACACGCGGCGTGATGATCTGGTCCGCGCCATTGAAGATAGTGCTCGAGGCAAGGCGTGGCTCGATCCAGACGTGGCTAGTAAGTTGATGGCCTACGTCTCGCAGAATACAAGCGCCGCGCCCGAAACAGAAGTAGCGGGCAGCGAAAAGCTAACCAACCGCGAGCTTGAGGTACTGAGGTTGATTGCCCGTGGCCGTAGCAATACTGATATCGCCAAAGAATTACAGCTTTCGACTGGCACAGTGCGCAACTACGTAAGCGAAATTCTCGGTAAGCTAAGCGTATCGGATCGCATTCAAGCGGCCCTATATGTGCAGAAGCATCAGCTTTTGTAGCTCCATTCAAAACGCATTGCACCCCACCTATACTCACCCAGAAAAGTTTTGTCCCGTCTTGGCTCTGGAAGACGTGGTACAAAACTTTTCTGGGGAACTATATGACAGTTTCATCTTTAGCTCTCCTTTCAGAATGCAAATTACGCAAGCGCGCCCAGGACACCCAACCGTTGTTACGTCATAGTCAAAGGGACACCCCAGCGGCACGAAATCCGTGCCCACTACCAACAAGCGGGCAATCTCCAAGTCAGTGCGTACGCGGCCATCGGCAAATAGTAGGACATGTGATGTATCCTTTCTCTTGTCGTATAGGAGAGTATAAATATCGACCCCGAGATATGGCCACATTCTGGCTGTGGATGCTACGCATCTGTAACCAAACACGAAGTGGTCGCTTCGACCTAGCTGACGGCTGCTCACGAAGTGGTCGCTTCGCGACATTAGCTGAAAGCTTTTTCATAGAATCCATGCGTTTATTCACATCACTGCCACAGCGGATCGGCTCCTTCGCCGTTGGCCGTGAGGAATTCCTCGTTGAGCTCTACCCCGAGACCGGGTTTTTCGTTGAGCACCACATGGCCTTGCTGGATCACCGGTTCGTCGCTGAGCAGGGTATCGTTCCAGGTCGGGTCGCCGTAGCGGTGGAATTCCAGAGCGAGAAAATTGGGCACGCTGGCGCAGATGTGGGCGTCGGCCACGGTGCTCAGGGCGCTGCTGTTGTTGTGCGGCGCGAGGGGATGTATTGACATACTCTCCAGAGATAAATCTCGGGGATTCTTGGGTTCAAGCAACGAAAGCGGTCGAAGGCGACCGTCTTATATCGTCTTACCGCAGAGTCGATGCCCCGACTCTTTCAATGTTGATCGCGGCGTTTCTATCTCGATGATGGATGACGCCACAACCTGGACAGATCCAAATCCTGTCTGCTAATTCTAACTCTTGGTTGATATGAGCACAGCAGGAGCAAGTCTTACTCGACGGATAGAATCGATCCACAAAATGGACTGTCTTGCCTTTTTCGTCGGCCACATGCTGGATGATATCGATGAATTGACTGAAACCCAAATCACTCACTTTGCGACCCCAGATGCGCTTCATGCTGTCGATGTTCAGATCTTCAAAAAACAGCACATCATATTTGTCGGTCAGTTTGTGGGCAGTCTTAAACTGCCAGTCCCGTCGTTGATTGGCAACCTTTTCGTGCGCCTTGGACAGCTGGTCTTTGGCCTTTTTGCGATTGCCCGACCCATCTTGCTTGCGAGACAAAGAACGATTCTTGGCAGCAACGTCATTGAGCGACTGCTTGAAGAACTCTGGTGCGATGATGTCATTTTCTTGTTCGCTAGCCGTGAGGAATCGTTTCAACCCAAGTCAAAGCCTGCCGTTTGACCGGTCATGACATCAACTGTTGGTGGGTCTACTTCGATTTCAACCGAAAAGCAAAGCCAGAGATTGCCGCGCGGGTCGCGCTTGATTGTCACTGTTTTGATCACGAAGTGGGCGCTTCTCGCCATCATCCCATCTATCTCGCGGGACTTGCTGAATTTGTAGACTCGACCCTGAATGCGAATCTTGTTGCCGCCCAGCAGCTTCCAGCCCGTCTGCTTGAGCGTGAAACTCTTGTATTTCTTGACCTTTTTGAAGGTAGGTCGTCCATACTTGCGTGAGCTTTCACCCTTCTTGGACTTGAAAAATTGTTGATAAGAACGATCCAGGCGCTCGACTATATTCTGGATGGCTTGCGCATCGACCAGATTCCAAGATTCGTACTTGGGCAGCTTTTTGAGTTTCGTGATATGACGCATCAAGTCGTACTTGCTGATATATTTACCGGTCAACTTGAAATATCTTCGTTGCAGGGCAACACAATGATTCCAGATTATGCCGACTATGTCGATGCGCTGATGTAGGTGCCGATTGCGGCGGTGACGCGGATTGACCATTAGGCGCCCACAACGATGGCCATGCACCCCGCGGTAATACAGAACGCCGCTACGAGACGCACGCGCGGGGTGTGTTCGTGTAGGTAGAGCATGGAGACAACAACGCCGAGCACGATGCTGAATTGTCGCAACGCCACAATGTAGCTGGCATACAGCGTGAGCTGGTAGGCCCACAAGATCAGCCAGTACCCGGAAAAGATGACGACGGACGTCAAGGCAGCGCGCCGCCAGAGTGACCGCGCATGGGGGCCAAAGAGCGGGGTCTTGATCCCGCCAAAGAGCAGGAGCAAGAGATAGACCGACGTGCTAAAGGCCTGTAAGAGGCCATAGCGGGCGGCGGTGACAAAGCCGCCCGCAGCCACTTGCTCGGCCGCCAGTTTGTCCACGGTCGTATAGCCGACCGTACCCAACGCCGTTACGCCAATCCAGAGGATCGGCATGTTGAGATAATGGCGCCTGCGCACGGTGCGCACCGAGTCCAGGGGCGCCAACAGACATCCGGCCACGACCAGGATCATCCCGATCCAGCCGGCAACCGACGGCGGGCGCCCGCGCGCAATGTCGACCAGGGCCAGGAAGAGAACGGGCAGCCCGCGCGCCACCGGATAGACCACGGCGAACGCGCCAATAGCATAGCCGCGGGTGAGGCCCAGAAAATAGAGGCCCTGAAATATGCCGGTCACAGCCAGTAGACCGTACACAGATCCCGGGGGTGTGGAGCCGCCTTGCCACCGGAATGCAGCCTCTACCAGCAGGCCGATGGCGCCGGCGACCATGGCCGCACGCAACAAGAGCGAATGATCGTTTTGCCTGGTGTGTGCAAATAGGTTCCAGCCGGCGTGGAGACCGACCGATAGCAGGACAAGCAACAGCGCAGAAAGCGGTATCGTCGCCAGATTTTATGATCTCGTCTCGGTCCTCGAATCGGGAAACACAGAAGCGTAAAACTCCGCTGCTTCCACTGCCTCTTTATCGAATCAGAGATGTGGTCTGATTTTTTGTTTTGTCATTGTGGTTAACCCCTACCCTATGTCTTTATTAGCACAGTTGAACATCCAGCGAATACCAAACTTGTCTACGCAGATCCCGAAATAGCCACCCCCGAACAATTCCTGCAAAGGCATGGTGGCTTCACTGCCTCCTGACAGTGCTTGGTACAGCTCATCGGTTTCGGCTCGGGTATAGCGGTAATTATAGAACATTTGTTTCTGATCGGCAAACGCCCGGAGACGAGTGCCTACCCGTCCACATTGAATACAGACGCGCTGCGTGCGTTGTATGACAACTTGAAAGACCACGTGACCGTAGAGCAAGTCAAAGAGAACAGCCCCTCCTATGGCAACGGCGTGCCGGAGGATGCGGCTGCACGAATTGCGGTTGCAGTCGATACAGCCATTCGCACCAGTAAGCGCGCGGATTGGCGGGGCAGCAAGATGAAGCAGCGGGAGGTGCGTCTGGCCATCAAGCGTGTGCTGGGGAACGACGACGAACTGGTCGATATGATCCTCGAACTTGCGATGAACCAGCGTGACTACTGAACGCCGTATGCTCTGGATCAGCGACATCCCCGTGGAAGTTGTCCGCAAAGACATCAAGAACCTGCATCTGGGCGTCCCCTGCAAACGCTTTGTTAGGCGGCACTTATTAAGGAAGCTTTATCCAATAACAAATATCAACTGAAAACGGTATATAACACGACAAGAATTATTATACTTTATCCCATCTAACTACGTTTTCAGTTAATTTTATTCCCTTACCGTATATTAGCCACGATTATGCACGATACCCAAAATCAAGAAGTATAGTAGCTTTCGGCTCAGAGGCAGGCAAACGGTCTATAACCTCTATCTATCGCCGCTTCGTCCCCCCGCCGTCAACCATATAGACTCCACCCGTACAATAGCTACTACTCTCGTCACTGGAGAGGAAGAGCATCATTTGCGCGACTTCTTCTGGAGTTGCGTAGCGTTGCAATGGGTTATTTTTCTGTGCGTTCTCTCGCGCGGCGTCTGGATTGTCCGGTTGCATTTGTCTTTCCAATGACCGTATCATGCGTGTCTCCGTTCCTCCAGGATTGACGGTGTTGATGCGGATGCCTAGCTCCCCACACTCAGCAGTAACTGACCGCATAATACCAATAACCGCGTGTTTGCTTGCATTGTAGGCAGAGAGCCCTGAGTGACCTCCAACACCTCCAGTTGAAGATGTAATGACAATACTGCCACCACCACGCTTCTGCATTTCAGGTATGACGTACTTAAGTCCTAGCCAGACTCCCCTGACATTGACAGCCATCACCTTATCGAACATCTCGACGCTATAGTCGGTAATTGGTTTGACTTCTCCTTCGACGCCAGCGTTGTTGATGGAAATGTCAATACCGCCATAACGGTCAACAGCTGCCTGGATATACTTCTGGACTTGTTCCGGTTGAGTGACGTCGGCTACAACATAACTTACTGCATCGCTACCAATTGAAACCACAGCTTCTCGAAGGGCTTGTTCATCCAGGTCAACCAGCAATACTTTCGCTCCTTCTTTAGCAAAAAGAGTGCTTGTCGCCAGTCCTATGCCTCCCGCTCCTCCGGTGACAATCGCTATCTTTTCGGCTAATCGTGTCATTGTTTCTCTCCTTCCTTAGCCGCCTAACAAGTTATTACAGGGAACCCCGGTCGCGGAAACACACAGGGATGAGGGCACATTATCTGCGCCTTTGAAATTATTCGCAGGTGATTGAGACGGGACGACGTGCAATGTGCCGGTTTCGTCTTCAATCAGGTACGACTCATAGATGCTGGTTTTTTAACCATATCTGATCAGAATCGAATTACCCCACGGGCAACCTTGCCGTTGAGCATATCTTCAAACGCCTCATTCACCGCTTCCAACGGATAGGTCCGGGTGATCAGTTCATCCATTTTGAGTTTGCCGGCCCGATAGAGCGAGAGGAGGCGAGGTACGTCATAGCGCATTCGCGTCGTGCCGAGTGCGCTGCCCATGATGATCCGCTCACCCCCCATGAGTAGGCGAGGCTCCAGACAAATCGGTTCGGACTGCGGTAAACCAATCAAGATCGCTTTGCCCCGAGGTCGAATGGCCCGTATGGCCTGTTCATACGTCACATTTGTGCCAATGGCTTCAATCGCATAATCGGCCCCCAAACCGTCGGTCAAGTTGTGGATTTCGGGTATCGGGTCACCGTTGGCGGCGTTGATGGTATGCGTGGCCCCAAACTGGCGGGCCAGTTCGAGCTTCGCCTCCACTAGATCAACCGCGATAATCTGGGCTGCGCCGGCCAGAGCGGCCCCTTGAATCGCGTTCAACCCGATGCCGCCAGCCCCAATAACGACGACGCTGCTCCCTAGCTTCACCTCCGCTGTGTTGGCCACGCTACCCACGCCGGTGATGACGCTACAACCACATAGGGCTGCCTTTTCGAGCGGGAAATCCTGGTCAATCGGGATCGCGGCTTCTTGGGGGACTACCGTATATTCGGCAAAGGAAGCGACGGTGAATTGGTAGATTCCCTTTCCATTTTTGCTGTAGCGCGGGGGGCGCTCTTTCATCTGGGCTGCCTTTAGGCAGAGGCTGGGGTAGCCACGCACACAGTAGATACAGTGACCGCAGGCTGGCGAGATCGAAAGCACCACCGGATCACCCGGTTTGACCAGGCTGACACCCGACCCGACCGCCTCGACAACTCCGGCTCCTTCATCGCCCAACACGGCGGGAAGCGGCCACTTTTCCTTACCCGTAATGACGGCGTAGCAGCTATGGCAGACGCCCGTCGCGGCGATCTTGACCAGGACTTCGCCCGCTTTGGGACCGTCCACATCAACCTCTTCAACCACAATTGGCTGGTTCTCTTCGTACAAGACAGCGGCTTTCACTTTCATGACAATTCCTTTCTAAGATGAAGGCTTTTTTAAATTGCGGTAGTAGTTCAGCTAGTCAGCCATCAGCGGTCAGCTTGATTGTCCTTAGTCAAGGGCTCCGGTCTAAAAGTGGCAAGCTGATAGCTGAAATGCTGATAAGCTGATTGCTTACAAATTGTGTTCATTATAGATATATGACGACCTGATCTTCCTCTTGTTTCGCCTCATAGGTGCGGACGGCTAGTTTTGGATCGAAGAGAGCTTTGCCGGTCCGAATATCAAATTCCCATTGGTGCCAGGGGCATTTGAGGATTTCATTTTCGCGTTCGTGGCCCACCTGAGGGACACCGGCTGAGATAACGAGCGGTCGCAGCCGCCCCAGACATAGCGGCCCTGACCGATGGGGACAGCGGTTCAGCAATGCGAAATATTCGCCGCCGACATTAAAGATGCCGATTTCGCGACCTCGCACAGTGACGATACGTCGCTGACCCGGTGGTAATTCCTCCGTTCGAGCAACCACATAACGCTGCTTAGCTTGGCGATTAGTCATAGAGCTTTCTCCTGTTGACTGTCTAGCTGGTAGAGCTCGCGGGCTGTCTCAACCATAACCCGCTGGCGTAGGTTTGGGTCGTGACCGGCCAAGAATGTGCTGGGTTCATCCATATCCCAATGGGGAAAGTCAGACGTATAGACCAGGACTTCATCCGCCCGTAGCCACTCTAGAAAACGGTCCAGGTCCTTACGGCTGGGCATATCAGGCATGGGTTGTGAGCCAAAGCGAACATGTGTGCGGACATATTCACTGGGCAGCTTCTTGATCCAGGGCGTATAATCGCGCAGAGCCTTCCAGTCTGAGTCCATGTGCCATAGCAGGCCCGGCACCCAGAAAAAATCGTGTTCTACAAACAAAACGCGGAAGTCAGGGAATTTCTCGAAGACGCCTTCACAAATCAGGCTGGTCAGGTGGGCCATTGCAATCTGCGGCCGGGCCATCCGCATTTCGAGGTAGTATGAAGGATATCCCGCGGCCGTGGGTGGAGCGGAGATGCCCGCGCCTTCGCTACCAAAGTGGACGCACATCGGCAAACCCAGTTCTTGGCATGCGGCATAGATGGGATGATAGACACGATTGCCAAAGGGTAGCCGCGCTCCGGCTGGCATCAAAGCCTGGATAAACTCCGGGCGTGGGCCAAGCCGCTCAATCTCTTGCACCGCCAAAGCCGGGTCCTGTGGTGCTATATTTATTGAGGCCCGAAAACGAAAATCTTGGCTTAGCCACTGGTCGAACGTCCAGTCGTTGAATGCGCGGCAAAGGGCATGTCCATAGTCCGCATCGGGATGAACTGCGGCGGCATACGTCGATCCCCCGGTGAGGACGGCCATGCCAACATTATAGGCGTCCAGATGGTGTTTTATGTAAACTTCCGGCCGGGTAGCTGGGTTGACCGCTGTCCTTCGTCGATGTTGCCAACCCTTAGGCGCCTGGCCGTTGTATCCCTCCGGCTCGGTAGCCGGGTTGATATTTGTGCTCTCCCACAGGTCGTGGCGGGTTGCGTTTGCCGCGGGAGGTACGTTTGTATGACCGAGACCTGGCAGCATGGGGCCAAAATCTTCAATATATTCGACATAGTGACGTGGCAGATAAGGATAGAGCGCAGATAGTTCCACCAAGTCACCGTGGTGTACGTCACAATCGATGATCGGTGACATACCATTTTTTTGCTTATCGTTCATGATGTTCTCCTCTATAAATAGCTTGTCAGCACGCTTCGCTGTCAGCTTGTCAGCTAGTCAGCTAAAAGCTCGAAAGCTGGAGTGCTGAAATGCTGAAGTGCTGAAGTGCTGAAGTGCTGAAATGCTGAAGTGCTGAAATGCTTTTTTCATTCTTCGCCGCTGTATCTGGTTTCATTTTGACTCCTATGAAACCCTTGTGTTATCAGATATCGGAATCAATTGATGCGCTCTACCAAGAGCCTTGTACTTGGTGGCGGCACAAGAAGCGTTGACTTTTGACCATCGGGCCACTGGATATCCAGGGAGATGGGGCGGCTATCCGCGGGGAAACCAAAGTGAACCTGTGACGGATCGCCTGACAAATATCCACTATTGGAGCGAATCTCACGCATATATCGACCAGTCGTTGTCTGCAGCGCAAGCCGCGCGCCAATCGCATAGGTATTCTTGCTTTTGGGCCACTGGAGATCAACGGTGAGGCTATGGCCCCCACAGAGCCTATTCTCGTAGACGACGGCTGACGACAGCAGGTTATTGACCACAATATCCAAATCACCGTCGCCGTCCAAATCAGCCATGTTCATACCGCGACCACCAGCCGTCGCGTTGAGACCCCAATCGGGCCTTGGATTAAAACGACCTGTGCCATCGTTCTGGAAGACCAGATTTTCTTCGATCAATTCGCTATTCGGCAGATGACCAAACATTTCTTCTGCTGCCATGCCGTTCACCACATAGAGATCCAGAAAACCATCCTGGTCCAGGTCCCCAAATTGGGCGGACCAGCTCCATCCCGTCGCCTCTACACCTCGCGCAACCGCCTGGTTTTCAAATCCCCCGTCGCTGGTCGCAATTTGAAGGACGTTTTGGATGATCTGCTGGTCATGGGCGACATCTTCCATCGTCTCCATTAAAGGAGACCAAGCCAGCATGGCCGCTTGGGTAGGCTCATAGGGCATCATGTCAGCGGCAAATAGCTCAACGCCACCGTCGTTGTTGATATCACCTGCCGCAAAGCTCATGGTATTTTGGGCAGTTTCATCGAAGCGGGTTGCTTCCTGCCAGCCATCATCTGTGCGCAACCAGACCTGGTCAGGCATCAGAAAGTCATGGCCTACCCAGATATCCAGATGTTCATCCTCATTCAGGTCGACCAGCAGCAGGGCCAAGGCTTGCGAATAGGTCGCCAGATGGGTCGCTATAAAGTCGTCTCCCCTGTTTTCATAGTAGACCACGCCGCCACCGCTCAAGTCATAGTTATTAAAGCGCCTGTGCTCGGTTTGATAGGTCGCCAGGACAAGATCCAGATCAATATCACCATCCAGATCGGCCCAGGCGAAGGTGTAGGCCCTTGGCGCAGGGCTGAACCGATCCAAACGCGTGAAACCG
The DNA here is from genome assembly GCA_019217005.1 of Chloroflexi bacterium TSY. The sequence continues at coordinate 37,729 of JAHBNG010000109.1, read as the reverse complement.
TCTATCTGTTTGAATTGCTGTTGGCCACGCTGGGCTGATGTTTGTCTGTGAGTTTTCTGGGGTGGTTCATTTTAGCTGGATAGATAGGTTTACACTTTTAGAAACAGAAAGAACGTTTATATTCTCTGATTTCGCCGGTTCTCAGAGAGAAAACGGTCTCATATAGATTTTTGTCTATATATCAAAAGTGTAAACCTAATTTTGAACCACCCCAGTTTTCTGATTGTTTTCACCCTTTTGAAACGTGCCATCGTTCATCCACACGCTGGGAGCTGTTTCGCGCCGGGCAAAGACAATGTCCTGCCAGCCGTCGCCATCAATATCGACGATGCTGACGGCGCGCGACTGACCGAAAGGGAATTCCTGCTTCTGAATCGAGCGCCTTCGCTACAAGCAACGTCGTCTTGCTTCCGCTAAACGCTCGCATTATCTTGTGCAAAAATCGAACATTATCGAGCCTTTACTTGATGCACAGTAGTACTAAGGTCATATGATGATGCCAACCGAGCCAACTGCGAGTTTCATATTCGTTGAGTCCGAGAAACTGCTTGGCTTGTTCAAAAATGGTTTCAATGGGCCAACGCAAAGCAGAAACAGTGGCGAAGTCATCCAAGGAAGTCTCAAGGGGTGCATTGGAGAGAAAGTATTGCAGAGAGCAATCGGGATTGCGGCGGACGATGAGCCAGAGAGCAGAACCGGGGAGCCCATTGCGGACAGAGACAATGCGGCGACAAGCAATGGAAGCAACGATGAAGCCCTTGGAGCCCTCTTTGAGAACATGCTGTTGCCACTCATGCTCCTGGAAGGTGTCAGCGAGTTGAGCAACGGTGAGAGGCGTAGGTTCACCAGGCCGGACGCGGAGCTTGGAAGCTTTGCGCCCGCGTCCAGATGATGCGGGCAGATAGGTCTGGGGGCTGGAGGTCCAGACACGAGTCTCTTTGGGCACTTCAGCAAAGTAGCTGTAAGCGGTTTGGCCATCAATGCAGTCAAGCAGATGAGTATCTTTGCCAAAGGCTTCATCCATAGTGATCCAGCGGATGGGCAACGCACCCAGGGCGTGCGTCTGCTCAATCATGGACCAAGCCAATTCATTTTTTGTTTGGAAGGTCAGGTCAGTGGGAAGACCGGTTTTGTACCGCTTCTCTGCATACTCATCACTAAACCATTCTTGGGGGATATACAACCGACAGTTCAGTAAGGTATAGCCATGAGAGCTATTATATCCCAGGAAGACTCCGGCTTGACAGTTGGCGATCTTGCCCAGTTCGCCACACCGCTGCCGCTTGACGCCCACTGACTCTTCTCCTTGCTTGGGAATGTCGCTCCCATCCAGGAGTAAGACGCCATTTGCGTCTCCCAACAACTCACCTGTCTGTCGAGTATGTTCCGCCAGCATCGCTTCACCGCTCCAGCGGCTCTGACCCACAAAGCTTTGCAGGGGGCGTACACCCGATTCTCCTACTGTCGCCAGCGCGATGTTCTCGGCCGATTTGCGTTTGATTTCGGGGTCTAACAAGCCTCGCATGTAGTGGTACGCATGCTCTCTCTGAGCCACATGGCTGAAGTATGGACTATATATGGCATGATACTCCTGGAGTTGGTCGGCCAGTGCCGCCAGTTGCTCTTCTGTCAGTTCCAGCAGCGGCGGGCTTTCCAGTTGGCTGTAGTCATATTGATTGACTGCTTGAGCAAGTTTCATCTTGATTTCCTTTCATCGAAGACTGCTTCATTTTATTGGCTCTTCAGTCTCAGTAGATCCAAATTTGGCGTTTTTGGCGATTTTCAGTCGAGATTGCAGGGATTTTGGAGTCATTTATTCAGATTTCGGTTACAGAAAACAACCTATTTCATATCTGAAAATCGCCCAAATCTAACGCAAAAACTAGATATCGACCGGCAAATTTGTATTTATGTCAACTGTTTAGCCAGAATTCTCTCTCAAAACCTGAAATTTGGATCTACTGAGTCTATCTCATTTTTCCTTTGCATTCTGTTTGCGTTTTGTTAGCAATATGCCCAGAAATATAACGAATTTCCTTTGTGTTTCACAATATATTGCGGCACAGTAGTATTAGGCCATAGCAAGAAATTAATGGGGCCACTCAGAGCAGATAGCACGCCCACGTGCGGCATCGATGCAATGGCCACCGGCACGAGGCGTGCCTACTGTTCACGAAGTGGGCGTTTCGCCAACGGCGGATTTAATTTCTTGCAACGGCCTTAGCTTGGGTTTCTCACCCGGGTGGGTTAGGAGACTTCGGCCAGAGCCTCTTCAGTTAGCGCACAGGCTTCTGCCATGGCCTCATCGACACCTTTAACGCCCCGCAGCACATTCTTTATCTCTGTGTCCACTATCGTGAAGATAATTTTGAGGGCAGCCGGCGTTCTGTACACGAAGGGATCTGGCTTCACGTGCTTATAGAGTTCTCTGATCATCTTGGGATCAACACCAGCATCCGTCAGCGGCTTGTTGTATGCCTCCATGTCGAAAATAGACTCGCGAGTTGGCATATAATAGGTGGACAGCAGGATGCCCGCATCATACGTCTGCTGTACAGCATCCGCGCTGCTTCGCCAGCTCATCCATTCGTAGACAGCGTCGGGGTTTGGTGTGGTGTTCGAAGTCACAGCCTGATCTGTGTCGCCCCAAACAATGAAGCCGGCAGGCCCAGCGGGTAGCGGGACAAAGTCCCAGTTAAAGGGATACTCTCGTCCTGCTCGCAAATTCTCTACTGAGCCCCCGTGGGCCATGCCTATACCGATCACGCCGGATCCAAATTCAATACCCAACTCAGCCAGATTCAGGGCCGGCGAAGGCTGGACCTCATCTTCTATGACATTATCGGCCATCCATTGGACTGCTGCCTTGACCTCTGCGCTTTCCACAGTACACTTGCTTGGTTCGAACAGATCGTCCAGGTAATCGCCGCCGAAGGCGCGAGTGACGGCCAGGGCGTGGGTTCCCCAGAAACCCTCGCATCCCCATCGATCGATCTGTCCATCTCCATCCGAATCGATGCTGAGTTCTTTCAGGTTCTCCACGAAGCTGATAGTATTCCATCCGTCCTCTCCGCCCTCCCAATAAAGGTCGGCCGGGGTGGGCAATCCTGCCTCCTCGAAGAGATTCTTGTTGAATCTCAGGCTATGGCACGAGGTCCAGAGCGGCAACCCCATAATGTCGGCCCCGAATGCGGCATCGCCGGGGAACAGAATGTCATCGTAGTTAATGTCGGAGTCCGCATCGATAAAATCGTTAATGGGAATCGCGCCCCCTGCGGTTACAACCTGGAACAACAACGCAGGATGGCAGGCATACGTGTCCGGCGCCGTTCCCCCGGCGATCATGACCGGGATCTTGGTGTTGTAATCTTCCCAGGGCAATGCTATGGGCTTGACATTAATCTCCGGATGACTTTCTCGAAACACACCAACAATCTCCTCTTCAAGCACCGCATCTGCATCAATGCCATGTCTGGCAGCGGATATCTCAATGACTTCAGCCGCAGGCGCATCTGAACTTGCATCTGTATTAGAAGCTGGCGGTGCCGGAACGCAAGCGCTCGCAATTACGCCGGCTGTCCCTAATCCAGCAATCTGTAAAAACTCACGCCGACTAAAGTTGGTAGGTTTTTTCTTTTCCATGATCATTTCTCCTCTGATAATGTTATGACTATAACGTCCAATTTTTTCCTGTACAAATTTATGGGTTTATGGGCGGCTCCTTTCATTCGTTAGTAATTGTTCAGCATTGCCTTGCGAAGTTACTGGTAAAGTGATAAATAGTCATTGGTAATTTGACCCAATCACCATTTGCTCCTATGTCAAAAGGTTCCCACGCTCATAGCCTCGTAGGTTAGTCCTTTAAAAAGCGAATTACAAGGCCATGAACCGACCAATCACCGGCCAAAAAATCGAAATGGGTGCATTTAGAACACGGATTGGCAGGATTATTTCTTCGGGAATGCCGGCCTCAGTCGTTGTTCCGTCCAGACATGTCAGGTTTGAGTACCCCTGTAAAGCCACATTACTCGAGTGCGAAACCTGACATGTCTTCATCGACGAGTTTACATGGACGAAACGATGACCAAGGCCGGAATGCCTAACAGGGTTAGTTTCTTACTGTTGGGTCAGCTATAAGGTCAGGAGTATGGAGGCAATTATGATAGAATAGCAACAGATAGAACACCAACGCATCCTGGCGAGATGTTGGTGGAAGAGTTTCTAAAGCCAATGGGTTTAACACAACGAGAAATGGGTAGCCTCTAGTGGGATGGATGACGATTTTTTAGTAGGGTGGATATCACAAGGGCGTGGCGAAGACAATGACAGAACCAAAAAACCAAGAGTTGGAAACGATAGAAGTCCTCGAACAGGCCTTATACGAAGCATTGCCCCATCTCAACGCCCCCGTTTACCAGCCATCGGCACTATTGTGGCAGGTGTTACGGGTGCCGCAGCAGCAGGGCATCAAGGGGATGCAGTCTGCGCTCATCAAAGCCATTGAGGCTTTGAAACCAGCCCCCGATGTTGCGCCCTATGCCCATAGTCAGCGAATATACGAACTCTTATCTTTACGCTATCGGCAAGGCTTGACGCAAGAAGAAACGGGTGATCGCTTGGGATTGTCGATTCGCCAAATTCGTCGCGAACAGAAGCGAGCCATCCATAATTTGGCGCAATGGCTGTGGGGCCAAAGGAGGACAGATACGCCAGCAGTCGCTGGCACACCATCAGCAGATGGCGGCAACATTGAAACCGACCCGTGGCGTTCTCAGGTGCGGCAAGAGTTAGACATCTTGCAGCAGAACATACCGGAGACCAAGAGCGAGGTGGCGGCCGTCATGGCCGGGGTAGTGCAGGTCGGCCAAGTGCTAACCGCCAAACACAATATTCAATTAAAGGTTGACCCCATCCCAAAAAATCTGACGGCGATGATTCAGCCTTCGGCGCTGCGGCAAATATTACTAACCGCCATCGAGAAGTTGGTGCAACACATGACGTCGGGCGAAATTGTTTTGCTGGCTGAAATGGCAGGGGAGTTCATCACCCTCACCGTGACAGGTGGCCCCATCGTCACCGATACGCTACCCGACAGCGCCCCGCTGCCCAACAGCGCCCTCATCCAAGAGCTTCTGGGCGATCATGGTGATACGTTCAATATCCAGCGGGCCGGTGAAACCATTGTCTTTCAGTTCAGGCTGTCAGCTACCGGTGACCCCATTTCCGTACTTGTGGTGGATGATAACGCTGATCTGGTAACCTTCTTCCGGATCTCTGTCACCAATACCCGCTATCAGATCATCCATCTGGCCGATGGCGAACGCCTCTTTGAAACCATTGCCGCTACAAAACCAAACCTCATCGTCTTGGACGTGCTCCTGCCCGGTATGGATGGCTGGGAACTGCTGGCCTATCTGCATGAGCATCCTGATACCCGGGCAATTCCCATCATTGTCTGCTCGGTCATCCGCCGGGAAGACCTGGCGTTGGCGCTGGGCGCGTCGTTTTACTTGCCAAAGCCGGTGCGGAGGCAGGAGTTTATCGAGGCGCTGGATGAAGCATATAGTCGGGTTACGGGGTGATGGCGTAGCCGCCGCCTTCGGCATCAAAGTCAGTAAAACCGAGGAGTGAACACGCCTCGTGCGGCTGGTGTCCCGTCAAGAGTGCACGTGGGCGTGCTGACTGAGCGGACACATACACAGATTAACCGAGGAGTGAGCACGCCCCGTGCGGGCAGCGTCCCGTCAAGACCCGCACGTGGGCGTGCTCACTGAGCGGTATAAAATTCAAGGAACGTATCCATTATCATGAATCGATTTCACATTGAAGGGCACGTTTATTACATCACAACGAATATCTACAAGCGGCTACCCATTTTTACCCGTCCATCAGGGGTGGTTCAAAATTAGGTTTACACTTTTGATATATAGACAAAAATCTATATGAGACCGTTTTCTCTCTGAGAACCGGCGAAATCAGAGAATATAAACGTTCTTTCTGTTTCTAAAAGTGTAAACCTATCTATCCAGCTAAAATGAACCACCCCGTCCATCATTCATTATTTTGTTATACGACAGTTGGGGTGGTTCAGAATTAGGTTTACACTTTTGATACATAGATAAAAATCTATATGAGGTCATTTTCTGCCTGAGCATGGCTCAAAGTAGAAAATATAAACATCTTTTCTCTTTGCAAAAATGTAAACCTAATTGTCCGCCTAAAATGAACCACCCCCGACAGTTTGCATTTTTATCGTCATCAATACAATTTTAGACTGCTGGGGTATGTGATTATGCCTGACCATATTCATTTGATGATATGGCCTCAAAGTGAAGCTGCCGTAAGCGACTTCATGCGAGATTTTAAAACGTTTACAGCCAAACGTATTATTCGCCAAGCACGAGTTGAGCAAAAACAGGATTGGTTGACCCACTGTAAGGACGCTGGTCAAGAGACTAGACGGAGTGACAAAAAAGTATGGCAGGATAGTTATTGGGATGTCAACGTATTTTCCGATAAGTTTTTGGGGGTGGTTCATTTTAGGCGGACAATTAGGTTTACATTTTTGCAAAGAGAAAAGATGTTTATATTTTCTACTTTGAGCCATGCTCAGGCAGAAAATGACCTCATATAGATTTTTATCTATGTATCAAAAGTGTAAACCTAATTCTGAACCACCCCAGTTTTTGCGTCAGAAATTAAATTATATTCACCGCAACCCACTACGGAGTAAGCTTGTCGATGCCCCTGAAGATTATCCGTATTCAAGTTACCGCAATTACGTATTTGACTTTACTTTCTGGTAAAGGCTTGAGTGACAAAGGGCAAACCGAAAGGGGCGGAAAAAAGAATCCACCCTGAAAAAACGGGATAAAATGTAAAAATAGTGCTCGGCTAGTTTAAGCAGCGGCATTGAGGCGGCGATGAGCGAGAACGCCTTTAGGTAAATGGTGTGAAACCGAGGCCTTTTCCGAAAGTCAGGGTCGAGTTGGTCGGGAGTTGGAAAAGAGCACTCGAGAGCGCAGCCTGCCGGGAGTGACTTGAGGCTCTCGATCCCAGTAGCCAGTCGGTATGGGAGGAAGAGAAGCGGCTAAATGGGAAAGAAGATTGCCAGCAGCCCCAGTTCAGGTAAGCGGAAGCAAGCCTCATCGGCATGAACAAATTGACGATGTAAGCCAATCATCTGCTTGGAAGCCAAGGGGGGGAGGTTCAACAGGCCAGCGTTCCAGGTAGACAAGATAAATGGTTTCAGGCTGCAAAGTCATAACGGTCGCCAAAACCAAAGGTGTGTTGTAGGCCGGATCCTGAATGACGTAAATCGAGTAGGTACGGTTGGCTGTATCCACCTTGGTTGTTCTGGGGACGAGATTGTGCCATGCTTGATAGCAAATCAGGCGACCACTATAGAGAAAGCGACCAGACGAGTCCGGAGTTGTAGCCTCGAGTCGCTTTCCCTTATAGCTGCGAGAGAGCGGTCGCACAATATCACCATATTCAGGTGGTCTGCCTTTTTCTTTGCGTTTGGGGAACTCATTGCGGCGCACTGTGCAGTTAATCGCTTCCCGCAGGACAAATCGGTCTATGCCGCTTTCTAGCATTTCTCTGATTGTAAACCCGGCATCGACCACCGCCACTTCGTCTGACTCCAGTGATTTCTTCGTCTCTTTCAGCAGCTTTTTCCGAAACTCACTTTCCTTTGTTCCAACCGTGCATCTCATGATTGCCTTGAGCAGTGGCACTCGCTTCCCGCCTATCTCCCCCGAGCTTATCATCACTCCAAAGATGAGCGCGGGCAATGCCCGACGAGCCGTTGAGTTATAGAGTCGGTTCACTTTCCCTTGCAGCTTCGGTCGCCAGAACCCTGTGATATCTATGCTTTTCACTCGGTACCCTTCTAACTTTTTTGCCTCCCATTCCCCTTTCCACTTCTTCTTGCCACGACCCCAGCAGACTTGTGATATCCCATGATCCATATCGAAAGCTCCACCAGCTTCGCCGGAGCTCCTCATCTTCAAACCCGCTTTCTTTCAATGCGCTATGGATTGCTCCTCGACTTTTCAGAAACGACCCATTCAGCATTGCCCACATCAGACGCATTACATTTACGTTTGTTCCCATCGGCGTTACTTGCAATACATTCATCAGTACTGCTATAGTTATTTCTGGCGCGGTTAGCATTCCTTCCTCCTTTTTGGGTTCTCTACCTTTAGGATGAAACGCTAACCGCTTTTTGTCACATTTCTCACCTCATCTCTTTTCTTTTACCAGAAAGTAAAGCTTTGATGAAGAATGGTTTATTGAAATTGATCGTGGATGGTCGTAGTGTCGATGATTCCTGCCTGTACGGACACAAACACGGATAAACCGAGAGGAATGAGCACGCCCCATGCGGGCGGCGTCCCGTCAAGAGCGCACGTGGGCGTGCTGACTGGACGGCATTCCTGCTCATTTAAGAGGGCTTGCCTGTTAAACGACTACCTCAAGTTCCCCATCTGGCTTCATTAACAGCGCCGCAAGCTGGCGCGAACAGGGCAGCAGCTTGTTAATCGGTATCCCCGCTCCCATTGTTGCCAACAGCACGCTACTGCGTGTTGGCCAGGCCACAAGCTCTTCGCCTGAGATTACGATCACCGGAATGTCACGAATCGCCGCGTCTTGATTCTTTTCCGCCAAAACCTGCCAACCGAGCATATCGGGCAGGAGAATGTCCAGCAGGACCAAATCTGGAGCCTCACTGCACTGGGTGTCAAATCGCGCCCGATGGTGTAGCTCGGCCAACGCTTCCGCCCCACTGGCGACAGGGGTAATCTCCAAGGTAGGGTCAATCATCGAGAGCATCTGGGTAAAGAGTTGCCGAATATCCGGATTGTCGTCCACAAGCAAAATGCGTTTCACCGGCTTCTCAAGAGTCTTCAATGCCTTGGCTAAATCGGGCTGTCTGACCGGCTTGATCAAATAGTCGACAGCCCCGGCCTCTAAGGCATAATTGATTTTTGGCGGAAACTTTACTTTCTGGTAAAAGAAAAGAGATGAGGTGAGAAATGTGACAAAAAGCGGTTAGCAGTTCATCCTAAAGGTAGAGAACCCAAAAAGGAGGAAGGAATGCTAACCGCGCCAGAAATAACTATAGCAGTACTGATGAATGTATTGCAAGTAACGCCGATGGGAACAAACGTAAATGTAATGCGTCTGATGTGGGCAATGCTGAATGGGTCGTTTCTGAAAAGTCGAGGAGCAATCCATAGCGCATTGAAAGAGCGGGTTTGAAGATGAGGCTCCGGCGAAGCTGGTGGAACTCGATATGGATCTGGGATATCACAAGTCTGCTGGGGTCGGCAAGAAGAAGTGGAAAGGGAATGGGAGGCAAAAAAAAGTTAGAAGGATACCGAGTGAACATAGATATCACAGGGTTCTGGCGACCAAGCTGCAGGAAAGTGAACCGACTCTATAACTCAACGGCTCGTCATTGCCTCATCTTTAGTGATGATAACTCGGGAGATAGGCGGGAAGCGAGTGCCACTGCTCAACAATCATGAGATGCACATTGGAACAAAGGAAAGTGAGTTTCGGAAAAGCTGCTGAAAGAGACGAAGAAATCACTGGAGTCAGACGAAGTGGCTGGTTGCGACAATCAGAGAAATGCTAGAAAGCGGCATAGACCGATTTGTCCTGCGGGAAGCCATTAACTGCACGGTGCGCCGCAATGAGTTTAAACGCAAAGAAAAAGGCAGACCACCTGAATATGGTGATATTGTGCGTCCGCTCTCTCGGCTATAAGGGAAAGCGACTCGAGGCTGCTCCGGACTCATCTGTCTTTCTCTAGTGGTCGCCTGATTTGCCCATCAAGCATGGCATCCCCAGAACAACCAAGGTGGATACAGCCAACCGTACCTACTCGATTACGTCATTCAGGATCCGGCTAACACACCTTTGGTTTTGGCGACCGTTGCTGTTGCAGCCTGAAAACCATTTATCTTGTCTGCCTGGAACCCCTTGGCTTCCAAGCAGTGATTGGCTTACATCGTCAATTTGTTCGTACCGATGAGGCTTGTTCCGCTTTACCTGAACTGGGGCTGCTGGCTGGCAATCTTCTTTCCCATTTAGCCGCTTCTCTTCCTCCCCTACCGACTGGCTACTGGGATCGAGGCCTCAATCACTCCCGGCAGGCTGCGCCGTGTTCTCTCGAGTGCTCTTTTTCCAACTCCTGACCAACTCGACCCTGACTTTCCGGAAAAAGGCCTCGGTTTCACACCATTTCCCTAAAGGCGTTCTCGCTCATCGCCGCCTCAATGCCGCTGCTTAAACTAGCCGAGCACTATTTTTACATTTTATCCCGTTTTTTCAGGGTGGATTCTTTTTTCCGCCCCTTTCGGTTTGCCCTTTGTCACTCAAGCCTTTACCAGAAAGTAAAGCGGAAAGGCACATCCGACAATGGGCATATCGGGTAGGGCTTGTCGGGCCTCTTCCAGCAACGAGATCAAATGTTGGGGAGCGGCTGCATTGAGGATCAGCATATGCGCCGGATGGGTTTGCAACGCTTTGAGAGCGTCGGGTAGATCACGGCTCTTGGCAACCTGAATCTCATCGGTATGGCGGCTGAGCACGGGGGCCAAATCGCCACTTTCATCACAGACCATGATCCGCTGTTTGGGCGGCATTTCGGGCAATTGGGGCCAGGTAGTGCGTTCATGCCAAGCCCAATCTTCGTCAAGGCCAGGGACCGACGTGCCACCGGCCGGCAGCGGCGGGGCGATGGGCAGGGTGAATGAGAAGGTGCTGCCGAAGCCTAATTTACTTTCGGCCCATATCCGACCCTGATGACGTTCGATAAATTGCTGGCTGATGCTGAGGCCGAGTCCACTGCCGCCTTGATCAGGTCGCACCTGGTCCGCCTGCGCAAACGGTTCAAAGATTCTATCCAGCTCTTGCGACCTGATACCGGGACCCGTATCCGTTACGCTGATAAGAATGTCACTTTCCTGGCGCGTGGCCTGGACGATAATGCCGCCGCTCTCCGTATAGCGGGCTGCATTGCTCACCAGGTTGAGAACCACCTGGCGGATACGGGTTCTGTCGCAATATACTTGTGGGAAATCGTCGTCAATGCTGACCTGCAAAGTAAGCCCTTTCCTTTCGATCAGCGGGCGCACCACCATCACCACCGCATTTTTTAGATCGTCAGCCAAATCGGCCCATTCCCGATGCAGGCTCAGCCGGCCTGCTTCGGCCTGGCTGAGATCCAGGACATCGTTGATCATGCTGGCCAAATGATTGCTGTTGCGCTGTATGATCTCCAGAACTTGCATGAGCAAGGGTGGCAACGGTTTCCCATAGGCTTCAGGTACCTCCAGCAGCGTGTCAATCAGACCCAGAATTATATTCAGCGGCGTCCGAAATTCGTGGCTAATCTTGGCCACAAAGGCCGCCTTGGCTTGATGGGCTTCCTCAGCAATCTGACGTAGGACCACCAACCGCTGATTGAGCAGTTCCTGGGTCTGGTAGGCCGATTTCAAATCCTCCTGCATTTGGGCCAACTGGACTTTTTGATCCCGCGTTTCATCTAATAGCTGCTGCGCTCGGTGAAACTGATCGTATAACCATTGGCTGCGCCGAAGCAGGGGGCGGATGATGGCCAACAGCAGGCCGAGTACCGTCCAGATCAGCCCGATTGTCAAAACAAGGGAGATGGGGTCTATCCCAATGGTTGGCCACAGGAATAGCAGCCCTATAGTTTCCAGTAAAGCCGTGAGCAGCGCCGCAGTCCAGGTCATGAGCGCCTGCGCCAAAAGGGGCAACAAGATCATCAATAGGTAGAGGTCGGATATCCCAAATCGGATGAATGCCAGGTTGATGAGGATGCTCAGACCGATGAGGGTAAACCAGCGGCTGAGCCTAGTCCTACCCAACCGATCCAGCCACCAGATGAGCGTAGCCAGGCCAAAACATACCAAAGGTATTTGGGACAACCGTTGTGCCGGCTTAACCAGCAGTTCACCCATGAACGTCACAGCTAACCCCAGGCAGACCAGCACGGCAATAACCCAGGTGAGCGATAAGCGTAACTCCGGGTCGATCTCCAGACCGGGTCTGGTGGCGAAGGTTGTTATTCCGTCTTTTGTCATCATACCTGTTCTCCTGCTGAAATGCTGGCGCAACTGACCAGGCTATTATACTAATCGGCAATCCAAAATCTAAAAGCCGTCTACCAGGGTGAGCCTAGTGAAGGATGTTTCTGTTCATTGACGGAGACAATCAATCTGATATATACTCTATATAGTTTGGATAGCTGGTGAAGGATAACTTGAGAATTCTAGATCATCAACGGAGTTTGATATGAGTGTTGTAGCATCTACCGCAGAAAAAGCAGATTGGTTTGTCATATCTGAGGCTATTTTGCGCGTGGGGAATATTTCATCGCTCGACAGCTTGTTGGCACAAGCCCTGACTGCTTGGCTCGAAAAACTTGACCCCGACTTGCGTTTGAAAGTAGCCGTCGATCTATATACGACTGAAGAGGTAAGCGTCGGACGCGCCGCAGAAATTGCCGGCTTGAATTACTTTGTATTCGAACGGAAGTTAAAGGAAAACCGAATTGCCTTCATCGAAGCTGATGTGGCAACGGAAGAGGAAGCAAAGCGCCAAGAGGAATTGATCCATGCCTCATTCAGCCTCCCCAACCCCTGATGGCATTATCTTGGACACGAATGTTTTGTCATTGTTAGCTTCCGCTAATCAACTGGATTTATTGCAACAACTGGCTGCTAGCCCGCTCTACATCACGCCAGCCATTCAGAAGGAATTGCTCGCTGGGTTGGAGAAGGGTGTTCACGAAATTCAAGAAGCGCTCAATTGGGTTAATACTCGTCAAATACAGGTTCTCAAATTAGAAACAGCCGAAGATGCGATGATGGCAGGGTTCCCAAATCAACTTGCATTGGGCGAGTGTGAAGCGATTGCAATATGCAGCCAGCGAAACATGATGTTTATTACACGCGACCGCAAAGCGGCGAATTATTGTGACAGAACTGGCGTTAGTTGTATCCGATTGAAGGTATTACTTTCGCAATTTCAGAAAGCCGGATTGCTGACTCAGACGGAGATAGAACAGATTTTGACTTGAGGTTATTAAATATGGGCAAGCCCCTCAGCCGCCAGGACCTCCTGTCCACACTCGACGCCCAGGCTGACCGTTTGCACTGACCAAGGTATTACAGGGAACCCCGGTCGCAGAAATACACAGAGACGAGGGCACATTATCTGCGCCTTTGAAATTATTCGCAGGTGATTGAGACGGGACGACGTGCAATGTGCCGGTTTCGTCTTCAATCAGGTACGACTCATAGATGCTGGTTTTTAACCATATCTGATCAGAATCGAATTACCCCACGGGCAACCTTGCCGTTGAGCATATCTTCAAACGCCTCATTCACCTGTTCCAACGGATAGGTCCGGGTGATCAGTTCATCCAGTTTGAGTTTGCCGGCCCGATAGAGCGAGAGGAGGCGAGGTACGTCATAGCGCATTCGCGTCGTGCCAAGTGAGCTGCCCATTACTATCCTCTCCCCCTTCATCAGCAGCTGAGGCTCCAGACAAATCGGTTCGGACTGCGGTAAACCAATCAAGATCGCTTTGCCCCGAGGTCGAATGGCCCGTATCGCCTGTTCATACGTCACATTTGTGCCAATGGCTTCAATCGCATAATCGGCGCCAAGACCCTCGGTCAAGTTGTGGATTTCGGGTATCGGGTCACCGTTGGTGGCGTTGATGGTATGGGTGGCCCCAAACTGGCGGGCCATTTCGAGCTTCGCCTCCACCAAATCAACCGCGATGATCTGGGCCGCCCCGGCCAGAGCGGCCCCTTGAATTGCATTCAACCCGATGCCGCCAGCCCCAATAACGACGACGCTGCTCCCTAGCTTCACCTCCGCTGTGTTGGCCACGCTACCCACGCCGGTGATGACGCTACAACCACATAGGGCTGCCTTTTCGAGCGGGAAATCCTGGTCAATCGGGATCGCGGCTTCTTGGGGGACCACCGTATATTCGGCAAAGGAAGCGACGGTGAATTGGTAGATTCCCTTTCCATTTTTGCTGTAGCGCGGGGGGCGCTCTTTCATCTGGGCTGCCTTGCGGCAAAGGCTGGGGTAGCCTCGCACACAGTAGATACAGTGACCGCAGGCCGGCGAGATCGAAAGCACTACGTGATCACCCGGTTTGACCAGGCTGACACCCGACCCGACCGCCTCGACAACCCCGGCCCCTTCATCGCCCAACACGACGGGAAGCGGCCACTTATCCTTACCCGTAATGACGGCGTAGCAGCTATGGCAGACACCCGTCGCGGTGATCTTGACCAGGACTTCGCCCGCTTTGGGACCGTCCACATCAACCTCTTCAACCACAATTGGCTGGTTCTCTTCGTACAAGACAGCGGCTTTCACTTTCATGACAATTCCTTTCTAAGACTAAGGCTTGATTAAAATTGTGTTCGTTACTACCTAGGTTCTGTTGATATTTACGAGAATAGCCCAAATTGAGGAAGAATAAGTCTATGCAAAGACATAGACTAGACGACACAACCTGGGAAAGAATTTACAGATATCTGAAGTCGTGCCCGAAAATACACAGTTCGAACGAAGCAAAGTGTCGCCAGTTTGTAGATGCAGTCCATTGGCGAATGCGTACTGGAGTCCAATGGAGAGATTTGCCGGAAGAATTTGGCAGATGGAATAGCATCTTCAAACGGTTTGGTGGCTGGGCAGACAAAGGTATCTGGGACGGAATGCATGAATACTTCATCGACGAACCGGATATGGAATGGCTGCTCCTAGACAGCACAATAGTGAGAGCCCACCCGTGTGCGGCTGGTGCCCCAAAAGAAAAGGGTGGCCAGGAAGAACAGGCGTTGGGCAAGAGTGTTGGCGGATTCAGCACGAAAATCCATGCCACTGCTGATGCTCTGGGCAACCCGCTTCGTCTCCTGTTGACAGGTGGGCAACGAGCTGACTCTACCCAGGCCATTGCTTTGATTGAAGGCTTTGATTTTGAGGCTATTCTGGCTGACCGTGGCTATGATACCGACCATATCCTTGATTTTGTTGCTCAAAATCATGCCGAAGCCGTGATTCCGGCTAAGAAAAATCGTTTGATTCAAAGAGATACCGATTGGCATACCTACAAAGATCGTCATTTGGTTGAGTGTTTTATGAACAAAATCAAACAATATCGTTGCATCTTTTCCCGTTTTGAGAAGTACGCTTCTCGATACAAGGCTCTCATCAGTTTTGCTTCCGCTCTTATCTGGCTTCGTTAATTTTGTCAACAGAACCTAGTCAAACGCCGCAATGATTTCTTCATCCACTTGCTGCAAATCTTCAACACTGTTGAAGGAGGAACAACACATCTCCTCGACGCCTGCTTCCTTAAACGCCCCGACCAGGTCGATATGGAAGTTTCGCGATCCGACCGTTCTTCTCGAATTTTCTTGAAGGAGGCGTTTTCGTTCCGCGTCGTTATCGGCAATTCTTAAGGGGTAATGTACCGTCAATTTGATCTCTGCCGGATCCCGACCGATAGCTTCGCAATGCTGGGCAAGTACACCGACTTTGTGCTTAAATACCTCAACATCCATCCCTTCCCAACCATCGAAGTTCCAGATATCCCCATACCGCGCCATCGTGCGCAGAGTGCGGCGCTCGCCATTGCCGCCAATCATGATCGGGATGGCAGGTTTTTGATAACAACCTGGGGAAAGTGGTGCCCGCTCCAATCGATAATATTCGCCCTTGAAGTCGACGGGTTTTTCTGCTTCAAATAGCTTGCGGATCAATACACAGGCCTCTTCCAGTCGATCCTGTCGTTCCTTTACAGACGGGAACGGCCACCCATACGCCTGATGTTCGCGCTCGAACCATCCTGCCCCAATGCCGAGGATAAAGCGACCCTTGCTGGCCTGATCGAGCTCGGCAGCCATCTTGGCCACCAAGGCTGGGTTGCGATAGGTATTGCCCAAAACTAGACTGCCCAGCTCAATCCTATTTGTCATCCCCGCAGCCACCGCGAGGGGGATAAATGCTTCGTATGCAGGGTTTTGCTCATCCTGCTCCGCGGGAATACCTATTGGGGTAGGAGGCAGGAAGTGATCAGGAAACCACAGACTGTTCCATCGTCCCACTTCCATTGCCTGGATATAGGCCGCCATCTCGTCCCATTGAGCACGATAGACCTTAAGTTGTGCACCAAATTTCATTATTTCTCTCCTCTCTTGTCTGTTTTCTAGTCTCAGTAGATCCAAATTTGGCGTTTTTGGCTATTTTCAGTCGAGATTGCAGGGATTTTGGAGTCATTTATTCAGATTTCGGTTACAGAAAACAACCTATTTCATATCTGAAAATCGCCCAAATCTAACGCAAAAACTAGATATCGACCGGCAAATTTGTATTTATGTCAACTGTTTAGCCAGAATTCTCTCTCAAAACCTGAAATTTGGATCTACTGAGTCTAACACGCGTGTGTCGTTGCTAAATTGAATGCGCTTGACCAAAAAAATAGTCCCTCTCTATATGGATTTATTTTCGGCTTTTGTCACGTCGTTTGCAATCGAGTATAATTGCTTTCGCATCGTTATTGCGAATCGGCCATCTATCTGATTGATAATGTTCTCATTCATTACACTTGATTCCGAGATTTAGCGCGTCCCCCTTCATTCGCAAATCCTCAAAACATGTCCCTGCCAACTCAGTATCAATAATAATCGCATTTCCAATGGCTTACGACAGGAGGCCAAACCTTGTCCTATCGCGATATCTCATTTCTACGCAGTCATATAAGCAGCATCATCTCATTCTATCATGCTAAATGTATTGATTCCGAGTATGGCGGCTATATCAATTAACTCCGCGATGATGGAACAATCTTTGACCGGATGACCAAGCATCTAGTAGGAACTTGTCGATTTGTCTACAACTACTCTCTTGCATCACTCGTACTCGACGAATCGGAGTATCGCGAGGCCGCCGCTCATGGATTAAGATTTCTTCAGCATGTGCACCATCAACCCGACGGTGGATTTGCTTGGGTTTTACAGGGCCGCGAAGTGGAAGATGGGACTCGTCATTGCTATGGCCATGCCTTTGTATTGCTGGCTGCTGCCGTCTCAAGGAAGGCTGTGGCATCGCATTCGCCAAGCCCTGCCTTTGATCGAACGCTTCCGTCGCCATCTGCACGCGATGTTGGGAGTGGATATGGAGGAGATACGGGTCTTGGACAGTATGCCCATTCCGGTGGCTGTCAGAGGCTCGCGTCCTGGAAAAGGTGTTGGCTTCAACATCGCTGATGGCGGCTACTGTTCAAGCAAGCGGTTGTCGTATCGCGGGTTCAAGCTGGGAATGTCGATCACGCCCCAAGGTATTCCGGATGTTTACAATCTGTTCAGTGCCCGCCCTCACGACATTCACGTACTGCGTGACATCCTCGGTGATGCTCAGGAGATCATTGCTCTCGGTGACAAAGGCTTTGTCAGTGATCCTGATCGCGATTGGCTTGATGAAGAACAAGGCGTGCTCTTGATTACCTATCGTAAATCCAACCAGAAGCAACAGAACTCTTCCCTTGAGCAGTGGTTGCTTGGCCAACATCGTCAGCTCATTGAGACCGTCTTTTCTCAGCTTGATGGTCATATGCACATTTAGAACTCTGGCGCTAAATCTGATTTTGGCTTGGCTAAGCGTGTTATGGGCATTATCACCGCTTTCACTCTTGGCATCTTTCTAATGCTATTCCTGGTCGGCCTTTGTTACATATCAAGCCTCTCTTTGCTTAATTTAATTCGCATCATCCGTTAAGTATTGAAGCGCAGGTTATTCTCCGTAAACACGCTTTCCCTGCATGACTTCGCTTAACGTTTCATCGATTCCCATAGCGAAAGTTCCGTCTGGCCCGATAATTTTGTGCACCATGATGGCTTCGAGTTCACGCTGCTCTAATTTGGTTAGCGTATCAAATAATGGGCTGTTGATAAAGTCGTTGTACGGACGGCTAGTATCGATAAATGGCATAATGTACATGGGCACTACCGCTTGCAACAAAGCAGCCCGTTTGTATTCGGTGCGATTGACGCCCCCGCGATGCCAAAGCCGAGAGTCGTAGATAAGGTACGACCCTCCAGGCGCTTCAATCACATCTGCTTCTGGCCCGTGATACGGCAAACCGTGGGCGGCACGATAGCCCCGCTCACGGTAGATATTGCCCGTGCCCCACGCCTCGGGCGGGCCTTCACCTAAGCGGTGTGACCCAAATTTGAAACAGGTTGCCCCATTCTCCTTGCGGAATTCCGAAATGCAAAGATTGCGCTGCACGCCGAGTACCAACTCATCAACTTGATGCGTCGGGATACGGTTGCCGTCCGTCTTACTCGCAATCCCCCAGAGATAGGGATAATCAGAGTGCCAGCCTTGCACATCCCGCACCCCATCATCTTTTGGGAGAATCGCGAAACTGGGTGAATGGGCGAGATTAATATCTTGCATACCCATATATTGACGGATAAGCCATAATGAGACGGGTTCAGCGGCTGCTTTTGCGACGGCAGCCGTTTCCGTTAGAGGCGGATTAATCGGCGCATAAATCTCGTTTTCCCAGCGACCTGTGCAAGTTGCTCGTTCCAGGGCTTCTACCGTATCTGGAGACAGGATACACGGTAAGGCCACCCACCCGTTTTGCTTAAACGTCTCCAGGTAGGTTGAAGGCAGGTCTGCTGGCCCATGTTCAGGTGAAAAAGTGGCACCCTCGTTTGCAGCAGACCCATCGTCAGCCAGCAGGTTGCCGTTGTGGTGCAGATAATAGCCGTCATTAGCGTCTGCACGTTTCGCTTCAACGATAAGCCCTGTGACGACGTGCTTGTAGGCATTGCCGCCATCCACAATATCCCATATCACTGTATTATCGGCCTGGTCGAACGTGTCTAATGTCTGACCAGATACGCCAAGAAATTTACCATCTGTTGCCCGAATCAAGGTGTAATAGCTCGCTGGTCGCTCAACACGGGTAATGCGTTCTTCAAATTGCGCTTCATTCAACATGAGGTTGGCTCCTTATATAAATACAGTGGATTGGGTTACACAATTTCTATTCAGGATTTTTATCGGGCGCATGTCCAAACCGCGCTTGAAAGTCGTCGTGCACCATTTGTTCATAAGTCGTCATCGATGTGATGGGCAATTCAATGGGCATCATCCCTAATACGGACGATTCATAGAGTGCGATACACATTTCGACATCTTGGCGCCCACCCAAACCGTATTCTGGGGGAGTGTCATAAAGTGCGGCATTTGCGATGCTCATAATTTCTTCAGCAGTGCCAATACACCAGTCGTTTATGGCGTATGTTTTATACTTTACTTTCTGGTAAAGGCTTGAGTGACAAAGGGCAAACCGAAAGGGGCGGAAAAAAGAATCCACCCTGAAAAAACGGGATAAAATGTAAAAATAGTGCTCGGCTAGTTTAAGCAGCGGCTTTGAGGCGGCGATGAGCGAGAACGCCTTTAGGGAAATGGTGTGAAACCGAGGCCTTTTTCCGAAAGTCAGGGTCGAGTTGGTCAGGAGTTGGAAAAGAGCACTCGAGAGAACACGGCGCAGCCTGCCGGGAGTGGCTTGAGGCTCTCGATCCCAGTAGCCAGTCGGTATGGGAGGAAGAGAAGCGGCTAAATGGGAAAGAAGATTGCCAGCAAGCAGCCCCAGTTCAGGTAAGCGGAAACAAGCCTCATCGGCATGAACAAATTGACGATGTAAGCCAATCATCTGCTTGGAAGCCAAGGGGGGAGGTTCAACAGGCCAGCGTTCCAGGTAGACAAGATAAATGGTTTCAGGCTGCAAAGTCATAACGGTCGCCAAAACCAAAGGTGTGTTGTAGGCCGGATCCTGAATGACGTAAATCGAGTAGGTACGGTTGGCTGTATCCACCTTGGTTGTTCTGGGGACGAGATTGTGCCATGCTTGATAGCAAATCAGGCGACCACTATAGAGAAAGCGACCAGACGAGTCCGGAGTTGTAGCCTCGAGTCGCTTTCCCTTATAGCTGCGAGAGAGCGGTCGCACAATATCACCATATTCAGGTGGTCTGCCTTTTTTCTTTGCGTTTGGGGAACTCATTGCGGCGCACTGTGCAGTTAATCGCTTCCCGCAGGACAAATCGGTCTATGCCGCTTTCTAGCATTTCTCTGATTGTAAACCCGGCATCGACCACCGCCACTTCGTCTGACTCCAGTGATTTCTTCGTCTCTTTCAGCAGCTTTTTCCGAAACTCACTTTCCTTTGTTCCAACCGTGCATCTCATGATTGCCTTGAGCAGTGGCACTCGCTTCCCGCCTATCTCCCCCCGAGCTTATCATCACTCCAAAGATGAGCGCGGGCAATGCCCGACGAGCCGTTGAGTTATAGAGTCGGTTCACTTTCCCTTGCAGCTTCGGTCGCCAGAACCCTGTGATATCTATGCTTTTCACTCGGTACCCTTCTAACTTTTTTGCCTCCCATTCCCCTTTCCACTTCTTCTTGCCACGACCCCAGCAGACTTGTGATATCCCATGATCCATATCGAAAGCTCCACCAGCTTCGCCGGAGCTCCTCATCTTCAAACCCGCTTTCTTTCAATGCGCTATGGATTGCTCCTCGACTTTTCAGAAACGACCCATTCAGCATTGCCCACATCAGACGCATTACATTTACGTTTGTTCCCATCGGCGTTACTTGCAATACATTCATCAGTACTGCTATAGTTATTTCTGGCGCGGTTAGCATTCCTTCCTCCTTTTTGGGTTCTCTACCTTTAGGATGAACTGCTAACCGCTTTTTGTCACATTTCTCACCTCATCTCTTTTCTTTTACCAGAAAGTAAAGTTTATAGGGATTCTCGTAAACAATCTCCGGGTCAGTGTGAACGACCATTGCTGCCATACCGTTCACCACATAGAGATCCAGAAAACCATCCTGGTCCAGGTCCCCAAATTGGGCGGACCAGCTCCATCCCGTCGCCTCTACACCTCGCGCAACCGCCTGGTTTTCAAATCCCCCGTCGCTGGTCGCAATTTGAAGGACGTTTTGGATGATCTGCTGGTCATGGGCGACATCTTCCATCGTCTCCATTAAAGGAGACCAAGCCAGCATGGCCGCTTGGGTAGGCTCATAGGGCATCATGTCAGCGGCAAATAGCTCAACGCCACCGTCGTTGTTGATATCACCTGCCGCAAAGCTCATGGTATTTTGGGCAGTTTCATCGAAGCGGGTTGCTTCCTGCCAGCCATCATCTGTGCGCAACCAGACCTGGTCAGGCATCAGAAAGTCATGGCCTACCCAGATATCCAGATGTTCATCCTCATTCAGGTCGACCAGCAGCAGGGCCAAGGCTTGCGAATAGGTCGCCAGATGGGTCGGTATAAATTCGTCTCCCCTGTTTTCATAGTAGACCACGCCGCCACCGCTCAAGTCATAGTTATTAAAGCGCCTGTGCTCGGTTTGATAGGTCGCCAGGACAAGATCCAGATCAATATCACCATCCAGATCGGCCCAGGCGAAGGTGTAGGCCCGTTGTGCAGGGCTGAACCGATCTAAACGCGTGAAACCGTCTATCTGTTTGAATTGCTGTTGGCCACGCTGGGCTGATGTTTGTCTGTGAATTTTCTGATTGTTTTCACCCTTTTGAAACGTGCCATCGTTCATCCACACGCTGGGAGCCGTTTCGCGCCGGGAAAAGACAATGTCCTGCCAGCCGTCGCCATCAATATCGACGATGCTGACGGCGCGCGACTGACCGAAAGGGAATTCCTGCTTCTGAAAGGCGAAATCGCCTTCGTTCCAAAAGATGGCATTAGAACCAGCCAAATTCGCCAGCACAAGATCCAGATCGCCATCACGGTCGAGATCGTTAATGGCCAGACCGGCGCCATTACTATCGAACTTCTTGACAATCTCACCCGAAATGGCGGTGATATGTTCAAGAGAATGGGGGATGAAGCGATCTTCACAGGGGGTTGGTGAGGCCCGGTGTGGTTGCTGCGATATCGCCAGCGACACGGCTGGATCAGATTGCTGCGTCAACGGCACGCAGGCGGTGATTAGCAGCGGAAAAATCGACAGTACCATTAGAAACGCGCGAGTGGATTGCTTCTGCACGATGTTACATACCTCTTAGCCCTTTACACCAGTGATTACAATACCTTGAATATAGTTCTTCTGGGCAACAAAGAAAAGTACTATCGTAGGGGCCAGGATGATGAGCGACACGGCCATCATGAGAGCCCACTCAACACGATACTGTCCCTGAAAGAAGCGCAGGCCCAACGCAAGCGTAAAGTTGTCAATATCGGAGAGGAATATCAGTGGTCCAAGAAAATCATTCCAATGATGCATAAAGGAGAAAACCAGAATAATACCCAGGGCTGGCCTGATCAGCGGCACGCAGATCCGATGGAAGATGCCCCAGGTGCTGCATCCGTCAACCCGCGCGGCGTCGTCCAGCTCGCGCGGTAAGGTCATGAAGAATTGACGAAGCAGAAAGATGAAGAAAGCGTTGGTACCAAAAAAGGCTGGTACGATGAGAGGTAGAAACGTATCCAGCCAGCCCAGGTTACGGAAGAGAATAAAATGGGGAATGATGACCGATGGATAAGGTAGCATCATCGTTGCCAAAACTAATAGGAAGATTGCGTCTCGGCCGGGGAAGCGGATGCGAGCAAAGCCAAAGGCAATGATTGCGCTGGAGACAACGTGCCCAACAATCGATAGCCCGGTAATGATGATCGTATTGAGTGCCCACAGATTAAAGGGCAGTATAGTCCATCCTTCTGAATAGTTTTTCCAGCGGGGCGGAGCAGGAATCCATTCAATGGGAAAGGTGAATTCGCTGCCCGGCTTTTTGAGTGAGGTACTGATCATCCAGAAGAAGGGCAGCATCACAAAAATGGCCCCGATGATCAACAGAAGATAGACGACGATCTTGAGCAGCACATCCTGGCGGCGCTGACTCTGCAAAAAGCTTGTCATCGTCCCTCTCCTTCATAGTAGACCCAACTGGTGGATGTGCGCAGGATCACGATAGTAAATACAAGAATGACCAAAAAGAGCACCCATGCCAGGGCCGACGCATACCCCATGTTGAACCACTGAAACGCATTTTGGTAGAGGTAGAGAACGTAAAAGAGGGTCGCATAGTTGGGCCCTCCCTGGGTCATAATAAAGGCTTGGGTAAAGACCTGAAATGAGGCAATGACCCCCATGATCAGGTTTAGGAGAAGCACCGGGGGAATCATGGGAACGGTTATTTTGAGGAATTTCTGCCATGCCCCTGCACCATCGAGTGTGGCGGCTTCGTAGAAAGTAGTCGGCACGCCCTGCAGCGCACCCAGATAGATCAACATTCCGCCACCTACGCCCCAAACGCTCATGATGATCAGCGCGGGTAAGGCCCAGGCTTCGCTCCCCAGCCATCCCGGCCCCTTGATGCCAAGCAGATTATCCAATAAGACGTTGATTACACCGAACCTCGGATTGAAAATCCATAACCAGAGCAGCGAAACGGCAACACCTGCGGTGACGCTCGGCAAATAAAAGAGAGTCCGAAAGATGCCAATACCGCGAATTTTCTGATTGAGCAGCAGCGCCAGGAAGAGGCCCAACGCCAAATTGAGGGGCACATTGAGCAGGTAGATCAGCGTCACCCTCAGCGACTTCCAGAAAAACTCATCTTCGACCATCTTCTGGTAGTTCTCCAACCCCACATACTCAGGCGTACCGACGATATTCCACTCGGTTAAACTGATCGAAAACGAACCCAGAAGCGCACCCGCGGTGAAGATCGCGAAGCCCACGATCCAGAGCGAGATAAACGCATATCCCTCAAAAACATTTTTCCAGTAGAGTTTGCTTTTACCGAACATGGGTTGGGATTAAAGGGGTTAAGAAAATTAGGGGATTAGGGATGCTAAAACATAATCCCTAATCCCCTAATTCCTAATTCCAAAATGCTATCCTTCTGACAGAATCTCCTCAATCTGCGCGCACATGTCGTCTGCTGCTGCTTGAGCCGTTTTGACGCCGCGCAGCGCATTGTCGACCTCTGTGGTCATGACGGTGAAGAGAACGCGGTAGGGTTGCGGGCTACGTGGTACAAAGGGATTCGGAATCGTGTTCTTGTACCCTTCCTTGATCATTTCGATGTCGAGAGCGCCAAGTGGTTCCGTATATGCTTTGGATTCGAAGATCGACCAGCGGGTTGGGCCATCCGAGAAGGCCAAAATGATACCGTTTTCGTAGCCTTCCTCCCAGGCTTCTAAACTGCTACGATAAACGGCCCAATCAAAGGCAGCTTGCGCGTTTTCACTGGCCGAAGAGATAACGATCTGGTCCGTATCGCCCCACGTACGGAATCCAGCGCTACCCGCTGGAAGCACCACAAAGTCCCACTCAAATGGAAGCTCTCGGTCTTCACGCAGATCACGTACTGAATCACAGGTTGTGCCGCCCGCCATCACAACCTTCCCGGTATTGAAGGTGATGCCTAGCTCGTTCGCCTGCATCTCTGGCGGCGGCTGGATCGCATGATCTAGAACCAGGCTCGCCATCCACTTAATACCTTCCACCGCTTCGGCAGAATTAATCGTGCAGACTCAGTAGATCCAAATTTGGCGTTTTTGGCTATTTTCAGTCGAGATTGCAGGGATTTTGGAGTCATTTATTCAGATTTCGGTTACAGAAAACAACCTATTTCATATCTGAAAATCGCCCAAATCTAACGCAAAAACTAGATATCGACCGGCAAATTTGTATTTATGTCAACTGTTTAGCCAGAATTCTCTCTCAAAACCTGAAATTTGGATCTACTGAGACTGAAACATCGTCATTGAAAACCTCGCCTCCGGCGGCCCGAATGAGCCCAAGCTGATTGGTGCCGCCAGACCCGCCATAGAAAAATTGATCTGTTTCGCCGTCGCCATCCAAGTCTTTGGTCAACTCTTTGCCCATCTCCACGAAGGCGTTCCAGTTCCAACCGTCTGCACCTTGATCCCAGTATAGCTCGCCAGGCGTAGGCAGTCCGGCCTCAGCAAAGAGATCTTTGTTGTAGCGTAGCTGGTGGGTACACGATTTTTGGGGCAATCCAAATACCTGGCCATCAAAGAGTGCATCGCCATGATAGACAACATCATCGTAATTGAGATCAGGACCGTATGCATCAATAAAGTCTGTAAGCGGAATAGAGCCACCGGCTGTGTGGGTCTCTGCCATGAGAGCCGGGTGACACCCAAAGGTATCGGGAGCCGTACCACCTGCCACCATCACAGGAATCTTGGTATTGTAGTCGTCCCAGGGCAGCACAAGCGGTTCAATCGTCACACCCGGATTCTTCTCTTTGAAAATCTCAGCCAGCCCATTCTCAGTCGGCACATCGCCTTCACCGCCGTGCCGTGCCCAACCAATTGTCACTTCCTCAGCAGCGGTAGCAGCGTCTGAAGATCCGGAATCGGATGCCGGTTCCGGGACACAAGACGCCAAGACCGTTCCGGCTGCTGCTCCGGCCGTCATCTGTAAGAACGTACGTCGGGAAAGCTTCTTGCTATTCATTTTTTGTCCTCCTTGACATTGTACAACTTGATTTGAGTAAAATGGTTTAGTTTGACCCCAACACAACAGCATGCTAAGATAGCGCGAGACACAAAATCGCGCACATCATAGTATAGGCCGCCCTGCAGTGATAAGATAGGACATCTTTAGGACATCTTTAGGACATGGATGCATTTGCCGCCTTTGAGCAAGCCCTACGCAAAAGTCTTAACCAACTGCACAATCCGCTTTACCAACCGCCAGCATTATTATGGTCTGTTTTGGGATGTCAGCCACAGCAAGGCATCAAGGTCTTACAAACGACCATCATCCAGGCCATCGAGGATTTGAAACCACCCCCTGATGCGACTGCGCCAAATTGGAACAGTCGGTTTTATGATGTGTTGCACTATCGCTATGTACGGGGGCTAACTCAGGAAACAACCGCCACGCGAATGCAGCTTACGCCACGACATCTGCGCCGCGAACAGGATCGTGCGATTCAGGGCTTGGCTCAACAGCTTTGGGCACAAACACCAATCACTCCCGGCGACGTATACGGCGACGCGGATTCTGACCCCTGGCGTTTACAGGTACGGCAAGAGCTAGCCACCTTGCAACAGACGACACCGGAGGACAAGAGTAACGTAGCCACCATTATCGCGGGAGTCGAAAAAGTCGGCCAAGTGCTGACTACGAAACACAATATCGGTCTCAGGGTTGCCGCTGCCCCCGCTGATCAAACGGCGATCATTTATCCATCATCGCTGCGGCAAGTATTGCTAACGGCTATTGAAAAGTTGGTGCAGCACCTGGATTCGGGTGAAATTCGCCTGGAATCCAAACAGGTCGAGGATCAGATTATCATTACGGTGATGGGGGAGCCGAGTTATAGCCAAACCCTGCCCGATAGTGACCTCATTCAAGAGTTGCTCAGTCCGTATGGGGGGCATCTTGCCATTCAACAGGTTGAGGATCAGCTTTCTTTTCAGATCAGGCTTCAGGCCCTTGATGATCTGTCTCGACAAAAGCCTGTCTCCGTCCTGGTTGTTGATGACAATCCCGATTTGATCACCTTCTACCAACTTTATGTGACCAATACGCGCTACCAAATTAACCATCTGGCTGATGGGAAAGCCCTTTTCGAAACGATCGCTACCGCCAGGCCCGATATAATCGTCCTGGATGTGCTCTTGCCAGATATGGATGGCTGGGATCTGTTAACCGATCTGCACGAACACTCCGATACGCGCGATATTCCCATTATCATTTGTTCCGTGATTCGTCGCGAGGATTTGGCCCTGGCTCTGGGCGCCTCACTGTACTTGCCAAAGCCGGTTCGACGACAGGCCTTTATTCAGGCATTGGATCAAGTGTACTATCAGGCATCATCAGCCAATGCGCCAACTGACGCGCCCCTTGCAACAACTTTGTAATCGAAACCCCATCGCCCAGCGTGGCCATAACAAAGGGGCTATGGGTCGGCCAGTCCACCAACGGTTCGCCCGATACCACAATGACCGGAATATCACGTAGCATTTCATCCTGATTTTTCTCCGCTAAAAGCTGCCAGCCAAGCATGTCAGGCAATAAGATGTCCAGTAGAACCACATCTGGGGCTTGATGATGTTTGACCTGTTGTTGCAATTTGGCTAAGGCTTCAGCTCCATTTGTGGCGGTGGTCAGCTCGAAAATCGGGTCAATGTTTCCCAACATCAGGCCAAAAAGATGCTGCATATCTGGATGATCATCCACCACTAAAATGCGTTTCACGGGCCGACCGAGGGCCTGGAGGGCTTGGGCTAAATCAGATTCTCGAACAGGTTTGATTAAGTGATCGGTTGCCCCGGCATCCAGGGCATAGTTGGTCTTGCTTGGAAACGCGCAACCGATGATGGGGATATCGGGTAGGGTTCGGCGAGCCTGCGCCAGTAAGGAGATTAAGACATCAGAGTTGGGTGTGTTGAGGATGAGCATATGGGCGGGGTGCTGGGCCAATGTTTGGGTTGCGGTCGCTAAATCTCGGGCCGTGCTAAACGCAATATCGTCTGTGTAGCGGGTCAACATCGGGTGTAGGTCGCCCTGTTGGTCACAGATCATAATGCGCTGGTTACGCGGTATCTCAGGCACGTTGGGCCAAGCGGCGCGTTCTTGCCAAACCCAATCTTCACCAACACGAAAGGCCCGGCTATTCAACGAAGATTCACGGGGTGTGATCGGTAGGGTAAATGAGAAGGTGCTGCTTGAATTCAGCTCGCTTTCCGCCCAAATACGCCCCTGATGGCGGTCGATAAACAGTTTGCAGATGCTCAACCCCAATCCGCTACTCCCTTGCTCCAGTCTTACCTGCTCGACTTGGACAAACGGTTCAAAGATTCTGGCCAATTCCTGGGGAGGAATGCCAGGCCCTGTATCTCGCACACTAATACAGACCTCATGCCCTTGTCGAGTGGCTTTGACCACAATACTGCCAGTTTCAGTAGATCCAAATTTGGCGTTTTTGACTATTTTCAGTCGGGAGAGAAGGGATTTTGGGGCCATTTTTTCAGATCTCAGTTGCCAAAAACAGCCAATTTCATATCTAGAAATCGCTTAAATTTTACGTAAATGCTAGGTATTGACTGGCAAATACGTATTTATGTCAACTAATTAGCCCAAATTCTCTCTCTAAACCTGAAATTTGGATCTACTGAGTTTCTGTGTAGCGGGCCGCATTACTGACCAGATTAAGGACAACCTGACGAATACGGGTTCGGTCGCAGTAAACCTGGGGAAAATCAGCGGCGATTTCAATTTTAAGATGAAGCCCTTTCTTTTCAATCAGAGGCAGCACAACCATCCTGAGCGCATTTTCAATATCCTCTGCCAAATTTACCCACGTTCGATGGAGAGTCAGTTGCCCCGATTCAGCCTGGCTGAGATCCAACACGTCGTTAATCATCTCGGCGAGATGGTCACTATTCCGTTGGACAATTTCGAGGACGTTCAGCAAACGGGCGGGAATCGGCTCCCCGTACGCCTCTGGCACTTCGCGCAAGGTGTCAATCATCCCCAGGATCATATTCAACGGGGTGCGAAATTCGTGGCTAATTTTGGCCACAAAGGCAGCTTTGGCTTGATGGGCTTCCTCCGCAGCTTGGTGCAACATCGCCAATCGTTCGTTCAATATTTCCTGAGTTTGATAGGCCACTTTCAGATCCTCCTGCATTTGGGCAAGCTGAACCTTTTGATCTCGGGTCTCCTCCAGTTTCTGCTGGGCATCATGAAAGTGTTGGTATGACCACTGGGTCCGCTGAACAAGCGGATAGATGATCGCCAGCAATAAACTCAGCATCGTCCAGATCGTCCCCATAATCACGATTAGCATAACAGCATCACCACCCCTGGCTGTCAATGTCGGCCATTGCCATAGAAGCCAGCTTGTTTCCACAAAACCAATAACGACTGCGGCAGGCCAATTGATCAGGGCTGTCGCCAAAAGTGGGGGCAGAATCAGTAAGAGCAATAGACTGGACATTCCCGACAACGTAAAGGCCGCCTGGATACCGACAAGCAAAACTAAGAGCACCAACCAGCGGCTCAATGAATGTCGCCAAGCATGAAGCCCTCCGATCACCGCTGCTATTATCAGACAAAGTAAGGTCATTTGTCTCAGCGAAAACCGACTATTTGGTTCTACAAACAGGGCGTCGGCGATGCTCAGAACGAGGGCCAAACTGATGAGCGCCACAATAATCCAGACCGGCGAAAGCCGAAATTCCGGGTCGATCTCCAGGCTGGGTCTTGTGATGAAGGTTGTTATTCCGTCTTTTGTCATCATACCTGTTCTCCTGCTGAAATGCTGACTCAATTTACCCGGCTATTATACTATAATTGAACGAGGAGGGCTTGTTGCATCCATCAACCGGGTGCGCTTCAGTTTAGGGGGCGAGTGGCCAAAGAGCATCAAAAGAACGGCTCATAACAGCAGAACGAGCGGGCAAGAGGTGTTCAAGACCAGGTCGGCTCCAGTGCAGGCCGGGACGGGTAAAACGAGCCTTGATGAGTTTCACGGTCAACGGTTCAGAAACAAAAAAAAGCTCCGGGCAAAGTTGCCTGAAGCTTCCAGTTTTCCGATGAATTCGGCCCTAAAGCGTCTAATCCAATGGAGGTAAGCTTCTTCGGTGCGGATGGAATAATGTTTGGCCCGCAACACGTGGCGAACTTGGTCGAGTAATTTGGGTGGCTGAGTCATCATAATTTTCTCCTGTGTTAAAGTTAACCCAAACGGCATATTTAATTGTAGTACTTTTGTTCTATTATAGCGGGGTCGAAAAATTCTGCAAACTCGATGAGCGATGTTGTATAATCGATTAGACGACAGGTGTCGCAATTTCATTGACCGGCGACATTTGTCGTGTAATAATTTAGGGCGACAAGTGTCGCCTAGACATTGTTAGGCGCTTGACTTGAAATGTAAAAAGAAAAGCCAATCTCAAAAGAAAACAGACAGTATTAACAGACCTTAGCTCCTGGAAGGACGTCATATTATGGAGAAAAAACAAGATACGTCAGACCTCACGGATCTTCACTTCAAATCATTGACGGAGATCGCTAGCCTTATCCAAAGCCGTGAAATCTCCTCAATCGAACTCACCACATCAATCCTGAATCGGATCGAATCGCTTGATGGTATTCTAAAGAATTTCGCTACAGTTATGGCAGATCATGCCCTCGCTGCCGCCGAGAAAGCAGATAAGGAGATTGCCTCTGGGCGCTATTTTGGCCCGTTACATGGCGTCCCCATCGCGGTTAAAGATCTGTGCTTTACTAAGGGTGTGCGAACGATGGGTGGAACAGCGGTTTTTGCCAATCACATTCCTGATTACGACGCTACGGTAGTGACGAGACTGGAAGCTGCTGGTGCTGTATTGTTAGGTAAACTCAATCTAACTGAAGGGGCAATGGGTGGATACCATCCTGAACTAGAGATCCCGCTGAATCCCTGGAACACTAGCGTGTGGTCGGGTGCTTCATCCAGCGGATCGGGCGTCGCCACTGCTGCGGGGTTTGCTTATGCTACCCTTGGAAGCGACACCGGCGGTTCTATCCGCTTTCCTGCAGCAGCCTGCGGTGTTGTGGGCTTGAAACCAACCTGGGGCAGAGTAAGCCGGTATGGCGTTTTGGCACTTGCCGAGTCGCTCGACCATGTTGGTCCGCTTACACGCAGTACGGCCGATGCAGCTGTGATACTACAAGCTATTGCTGGACACGATCCAAACGATCCCACATCTCTCCCCAAACCGGTTCCTGACATCTTAAGTAGCATAGATGCTGGTGTAAAGGGTCTACGGATTGGACTGGACGAACGATATGTTGCTCAAAACGCAGATCCGGAGTTGGCAGAAGCAGTTGTGGCTGGCGTACAGGTATTGGCGGCTCTCGGTGCCGAAGTTACAAAGGTACAGTTGCCGGATCTAGACGAATTCTTGCCAGCGTGGGTCACCCTCTGCTCAGCCGAAGCTGTATTAGCCCACGAGGCAACCTATCTCTCACGTCGCGATGATTATGGACCTTGGTTTCGAGAATGGCTCGATCTGGGCAGCAATGTCACCGGGGCCGACTATGCAAGAGCCAATAACCTGCGGGCTACTTGCAATGGACGATTAAGAGAGGTTTTTGAAAACATTGATGCGTTGGCATGCCCTTCAATGTTGGAGCCGCCACATCCAGTGACCCCAGATGAACTTTATGGGCCAATAGGAGAGTTTGACCCGTCAATTCTCAGGTTCACAGCTCCCTTTGACTTCAACGGGGCACCAACACTCTCTGTTCGGTGTGGTTTCAATGATGATAGCTTGCCATTGTCGCTCCAGTTCGTTGGGCACCATCTCAGCGAAGAACTACTCTGCCAGATTGGACATGCTTATGAGAAGGCCACCGAGTGGCATGCACTTCGACCGAAGATTTAAGTGGGACAATTCTAGCCAGCTAATCTTATTACAAAATATGCCGATGGTATTGTAAGATTAGTGAGCGTAATGTAAAAGCGATGCGATTAACTAAGAAGAGAGAGGGCCACGCCTAACAAGGCAAATGCACGCGAATTACTAAGTCGGTTGCGCCTGTGGCGGCACGTTGGCTTTGAAGTTGGCTTCGCTGGCCCGTAATCGCGTGATTTGCGGCGTTGGCCTTTTTTCATCGCGTTTGCGTTGATGTAAAATTTAATCTCTACACTTGCTTACAGATAGTTTTTCATTCAAAAGGATGATACGAGCATGGCCTTTTCCACTTCTAGTGAAGAACTTTTATCCCAACTCGATGCAGAAGCCATCAAACTTGGCGACCTCAAAAAGTTAGCTAAAGAAATTAAAAAAGACCATGACTTAGCCATGGAACTGTGGACAAGCGAAAAACTTTATCCACGCATGTTGGCAGTCCTAATCCTAGACAAAAATCAGCTTACCCAAGAGCTTATCAATCAGCTGGTTGATGATCTACAGAGTCATGAGATAGACGAGCGCGTACAGATTGTCGATTGGCTATTGGCAAACCAGTTAACGAAAAGCAAGAAAACGATCGCGCTTTTGGAAAGCTGGGAAAAAGCGGATGCTCCGCTACTGCGTCGCCTGTTTTGGTATCATCAAGCCCGTTTGCGCTGGATGGGCAAAATACCGCATGACAATGCCAATACGCTACTCGATTCACTGGAGGCCGATATGGCTTTGGCCGAACCTGAAGTGCAGTGGGCGATGAATTTTACAGCGGGACAAATTGGCGTTCATGATCCGCAATATCGGGGAGGGGAGGCCCGCTCAGGCCGACGCCGGGGCGGTCGATCAGCGCCGCTGCTTGCATTCCCGGCTGCGTTCAACAAGAGGTGACTGCGTGCGAAACCGATGGTTCCACCGACCCCTGCTGCACACCGAACATGGCCCCGAGAAGAAGGCCAGTTGGTTGGAGCTGTTCTACGACCTGATCTTCGTCGCCAGCATCATCCAGCTCGGCGATGGGCTTTCGAACACCCTGGCCGATGACCCCGCAGGTTCGATGTTGAGGTTCGGGGTCCACTTCGCGCCGTTGTGGTTCGCCTGGTCGAGCTTCACGTTCTACTCCAACCGCTTCGACGTCGACGACATCCTCCACCGGGTGTTGGTGTTCGGGCAGATGTTCGCCGTGGGCGCGATGGGCATCACCGCACCGCTCTCGATGCGCATCGACAGTCCCGATCACCTGCGGTTCACCGTGGCGTTCGTTGCCGCCCTGATGTTCGCGATTGTGATGACAGCCCGCGCCTACAAGCACACCAAGGACGCTAGAGCGTACAACCTGTACTGGGGCGGGGTGTTCGTGGTCGGCGCCTCCGTGTGGTCGGTGTCACTCCTGGTTCCTGAGGGTTGGCACTACATCCTGTGGGTGACGGGCATCCTGGCCATGATGGGCGCGCCGCTGCACCCGCGTTCCCGCGCACTGATGGAACAGTTCCCCCTCGATCAGGAGCACCTGTCCGAGCGCTACGGGCTGCTCACGATCATCACCCTGGGTGAGTCGTTCGTGAAGGTGTTGTCGTACCTGGCCACACCCGTCGAGAAGCTCAAGGACCTCAACAACGATGGCGTGGTTGCGTTCGACGAGGTCTACAAGGTCGTCTACTACGCCGCCGACCCGGCCTACATGGGAATGGGCGCGCTCACGCTGCTGATCACCTGCTCGCTATGGTGGATCTACTTCGACGATGTCGCCGGCTCGCACCTGCGTGAGGGACTCGGCAACTGGGTGGTGTGGTTGTTCGCCCACCTGCCGCTGGCGGGGGCGATCACCGGCGTCGGTGTCGCGGTGAAGAACGCGATCAAGATCGACTTCCTGGAGAGTCCGAGCCCCTACTACGCCAACCTGCTCACGGTGATGCTGGCCGTGGTCTTCTTCTCTGTGGCCCTCATCGACAAGGCGTCCTACCGAAAGCAGTCGGACCTCGATGACGCCTGGCGCGTGCGGCTCCGGGGCCCACTGCCCCTGACACCTGCACGGTCAAATCGATGACGCCTGGCGCGTGCGGCTCCGGGTCCTGTCCGGATGCATCGTGCTGTTGGTGGGGGTGGTCTCGGGGCTCATGACGGGTTGGCTGTTTCTCGGCACGGTGGCGCTGGTGTGCCTGTTCCAGGTCGTCGTCGACATGATGATGTCGCCTCTGGAGGAAACCGAGGACATGGTCGCCGTCACCACGTCGGACCTCGCTCGGCAGCGGGCGGCGGGTACATCCCGGAGAAGCCCGAGAGGCGACGGTTCGGGCCGGGCATTACCGTGCGCAAGGGCACGCCGCGAGAGCTTCGGGCTGACCTCTATTTCTGGCTGATCGACGGTAGCTGGACGCGGCTGATGGTCGTGTTCGGCGGGCTGTTCCTCTTCCTCAACGTGGTGTTTGCCGCGCTGTACCTGCTGGGGGGCGATGGGGCGATCATCGGCACCCGTGATGATGGCTTCCTTGGAGCGTTTGCGTTCAGCGTACAGACCATGTCGACCATCGGTTTCGGCAGCCTGTCGCCGGGCAGTGACTACGCCGACCTGCTGGTCACCATCGAGGCACTGGTCGGGTTGCTGGGCGTCGCGCTGGCCACAGGACTCATGTTCGCCAGGCGTCGCGGCCCAGCTCGAAAGTGCTCTTCTCCCAGAACGTGCTGCTCACCATGTGGCATGGCAAGCCGACGCTGCTGTTCCGCGTGGGGAACGCCCGCGGCAACAGGTGGCCGACGCGAAGATGACGGTCTCCGTGCTCAAGGAGGAGATCAGTGACGAGGGGCACCACCTCCGGCGGGTTCACGACATCGCGCTCACCCGATCGACGAATCCGATCTTCAGCATGTCCTGGCTGCTCCAGCACGTCATCGACGAGGACAGCCCACTGCATGGCGTGGACTGGGACCAACCGAGAACCAGATCATGCTCATCATCTGCTCGATGCTCGGCCACGACGCGACCTACGGACAGACGATTCACGCGCGGCACATCTACCACGCCGACGAGGTGCTGACCGGACGGCGCTTCGTTGACGTCATCAGCCAGTTGCCGGATGGCCGGATGTTGATCGACTACGAGAAGTTCCACGACACCGTGCCCGACGTGGACGAGGCCGCCGCAAGCTGACGCGGGTGGTCCGGCGGACCTGCGCGTCGGGCGACGAATACGAGGGGACCGCCAACGCATTGAAATCGGGCCGAGGAGAACCCACGCGAAATCAACCCTGGCGGGCGCTCGCCTTGAAGAGCCAAGCGAGCTCGCGTTGGCACCGCGCTCGAGTTGTCGAGGTCCGAGGTTCAACACCGCGTTTTCGGCACCGGGATCTCGCCGCATCAATCGTGGATGGCTGGGCGTTGGGTAGCGACGCCAATGGGCTCCCGATCCGCCCGAAAGGCTGTCACGGCCCATCGGCGCCGAAACCAGTGGGCACGTCGTCAGGGTCAGGTCGGTGGAGGCAACAGCAGGCAAGCCCGCGAGTTGCTCCCCTTGGCCTCCTTCAGCACCTCTGCGAAGGCGATCACCGTGAGAAACGGGTAACGTGCCAAGTTGAGACGCGGCCGGCTGACTCGCGGCCAGAGGGTGCGGGTGCGATCGGCAACGCCGAGGCCCAACAAGCGCCAAGAGTACCGCTGGGGCGCCGCCGCGAGCATCAGTGGCCGCTCTCACCCAGCAGGGTTCGATCAGACGAACGGGCGCTTCGCGGCCCGCCGCCGGCTGCTCAACCTGGCGTTAGCCCGCGCTCAACAAGGTGTGAGAAATTGAAATGAGGACTCGACACGAGTATTGCCTGCCTCTGTCACATTGGTGTGATCCAGCCAGGGAGCGACTGCATGCGAATTCGACTCTCAGGAACCCTGCCAGCTCCGATATAGCATCTTTAGCTGAACTGATGCTTGATGCATATCGAGGCACGATAGCTTACTACAGGGAGACGCTCGAGCAGGCGAGGGAAGAGGTTGATGCATTCCTCAAGGGAAAATACGGGCCACCGATGCTGAACTGTTCGTGGCTGTGTTTCAAGGAGGAGAGGCTTGTCGCAGCATGTTTGGTCAGGTGGTGGGATGAAAGTGGACCTGGCCAGGCATCGACAAAGCGCTGCATGGCCAGGTCCACTTTCCCCCCCCCCAGAAATCCGGAAATGCCGCCGATCAGGACAGCGACCACAAGATTAAGAGTGGTCGCCGCCAGACCGACCCGTAAGGAAAGACGAGCACCGTAGATAAGGCGGCTCAAGAGGTCTCGCCCTAACTGGTCGAAAAGGGGTCAGGCCTTCGTTATTGTGTTATTGATATTGAAATAACGAAGGCCTGACCCCAAACCTGACCCCAAACCTATAGAATCATTGCAGGTCACGGTGAGGCGAGCGCTTCGAGGGTTTGCTGAATATCAGGGGGGAGCGGGCCGGCCTGGGCGGCCAAGACGCTCTCCTCAATCTCCTCGGGTGTGGACGCGCCCACCAGGATGGTCGTAATCTCCCGATTGGCCATCAAGAAGCGCACACTCATCGCCGCAATCGAAACACCCGTCGTCCGGGCCAGCTCAAGGAGGCGCGCCTCCTTGAAGAGCGCTCCGTTGAAGACACCTTTGCCCGGCACACAAAAAATGCCGCCAATCAGGTAGGCTATTCCCTGTTCACGAATGACCGGGAGCATCACACGCGGAGAACGACGGTCCCTCAGCGAATACTCATGGGCGGACAGACACATGTCGAGTTTGACCCGCTGCAACACATGAGCCAGGGGCTCCGAGCGATTGGTACTGAGACCCAGGTAGCGGCTGAACCCCTGCGCCTTGGCCTCACGAAGGGCTTGAATCACCGGGGCATTCTCGTAATCGAGCGACTCATCGATCTCCAGCGGCTCCCCAGAGTACAGGTCTCCGGCCTCCGGCTTCCAGAAACGTCTCTGCTCCATATCGTGGCCCAGGAGCACGTCGACCCGGTCCCGACGTAGGACACGGAGGTTGTCTCGTACCTGCTCAAGACAATCTTCTACCGTATGATTGGAAGCCTGCCAGGCATTGATCTTCGTGGCCAGCAGATGCGGCTTGCTCGTCCCCTCGAGCCCCTCACCCACAATGCGCTGCGACTCACCGTGGCTGATCCACTTCCCATCAGGGCCCCCGATGCCGTACTCAGGAGAGGTATCAAAATAGCTGACCCCCAGATCCAGTGCATGTTTGACGGTGTCCAGCCCGTGCTGATAGCTGTGCTTATGGAGCGCGGCGCCTCCCAGTCCGATGAGGCTGACCTTCTCCCCTGTACGCCCGAAGGAGCGCTGTTCCAGTGTCCCTGTCATAGAAACTCCTCTAAAAGCGATTTCTTGAAATCTATCAAAAAAAAGAAAACGAATCACCTCTTCCGAGAGGGCTTCAAGTCCTTAAACTCGAAGCCCTTCAGTACCCGTT
The DNA here is from genome assembly GCA_019217005.1 of Chloroflexi bacterium TSY. Next base: position 742 of record JAHBNG010000109.1, on the reverse strand, counting down.
GGTACCATGAGCCGGAAACACCTTTTACTAGGGGCAATCCGTCCTTCAAGTCCTTAAACACCCGTTGGAGCCGGTCGGCAAAGGGCTCGCTAAAGTCGTGGGTGTAGATATAGGCGGCGTTGTGACGAATGCCCGACACGACGATCGCGCCGACCTCTTCCGGTTGCAATCCATCGCGATCCCATTCCCTCACGGCTTCGGACTTTAAGCCTACCTGATCTTCGGGGTCGCGCAGTCGATCGCAGTCTGCCAGGTTGGTGACGACTTCCCCGGGGCACAGGGTCGAGACCCCGATGCCATCGGGTTCCAGGTCGTCACGCAAGGCTTCGCTGTAGGCGACGATCCCGTACTTGCTGACGCTATAGGCGACGCCGTCGCTGTGAGACACGAAGCCCCCGACCGAGGCTGTGTTCACGCAGGAGCTGGGCGAAGCACTGCCCCACCCGAAAGACCCCGTCGAGGTTCACTGACAAGACGAAGCGCCAGTCGTCCTCGGTGGTGTCGCGCATCTCGCCGCCAAGCCAGACCCCGGCGTTGTTGCACACGATGTCGACGCCATCCATCTCCCGCGTCGCGGTCTCGGCGAGTGCGGCGACCGAATCCGTCTTCCTGACGTCGACGTGCACGGGAATCCCTCGAACCCCCTTGCCCGCCACCTCTTCGGCGACTCGGGCCGCGTTGTCGAGGTCGATGTCGGCAACAATCAGGTTGGCTCCCGCGTCGGCGAGTGCCAGGCAGATGC
>JAHBNG010000108.1 GCA_019217005.1 Chloroflexi bacterium TSY | reverse complement strand
TTTGTCACATTTTCACCTCATCTCTTTTCTTTTACCAGAAAGTAAAGTAAAGGTTGCGTAATATCTGCGGCTTCTGCTGAAAGCCCGTGTTGCGGGCGATGGAGTAGACGAGGCGTTCGTATTTATCAGACGTGTCGAAGCGACAGCGTCACCCATACGACAGGCACGGAGGAGGTTCTGGTCAGAACCAGGTTCAGTTGATTCAGAAGTTGATTGCATCATATTTTTATTTTACAACATACGGCAACAGTTTATCGATTCATGCAAGGATGGACAAATTGTGCGGATCGACAGATACGAAATGCAAACAGCTTGTTTGTTCAGCGTCATGAACGAAAAGGTGACGTCATCTGAGCAAAACGACGATTGACGCTCCAGTGTTGGGGACATGGCTGGGTTAGTGCTACTTCGTTGAACAGCTGGCTGTGGCCTGAGATTCGTAAGGTCGTATTCAGCAATTGAATTTGCCAAATCCACCTGTCGTGATTAGACTTGGGCTAAAATATGAGTTATAGATGATGCGAAACCTAACTCCTGATTTCATTCTACGCAATTTAACATCCGAATCTCGACACGACAAGGCAGGCAGTTGTACTCTTTGTCGACACGTCTGGCTTTACCCGCTGACAGCACGTTTGATGACCCACGGCAAAGAAGGAGCCGAAGTGCTGGCTGATATCATGTTGAAGATCTTTGATCCGCTGATCAACAGTGTCTATGCTCACGGCGGATTTGTGGCCAACTTTGCCGGTGATGCCTTTACAGCAATCTTTCCAGAAGTCAACGAGCAAAGCACGCTTCGTGCGCTGGCGGCCGGTGAAGAGATTCGGCGCTTTGTTACAGATTCTCCCAACAAGAAACAACCTATGGACACTTTGACTTTTCCGTCCGTGTCGTTGCTGCGGGCGCGGTGTCATGGATGATCTGGTCGAGTATGCCCGAGGAACAGCGAACCATCGATCAGAGAGGCAACCGGTTGAGTCAGACAAGCGCCTTTTCATTTATGGGCGAGGCTATCGATCTGGCCGTCCAGGGTGAAAATTATGCAGAACCAGGAGAATTGTTAATCACCCGCACGTTGGCAGATAAGTTTCTTGACACAAGCGTAAACCTCTTGACGCTCGAGCCATTAGAATCGCTGGCAGATGGCGCGTTCGAGTATCTATCAGTCAACAACATTAGGGAGATGCAACCGGCCCCGATATCGCTCGAATTACTGGATTCTTCAACCGAGACTCATCTAGAAAGAGAGGCAAGCTACTTTTTCCCGCGTGATCTGCTCAAGATGAGCACACAAGGTGAGTTTCGAACTGTCTATTCACTCTTTTGACCGTTCCAACAATGTCGAATCAGAGGGGAAATCAATTTATGTCATTGGTTTTCCGTCTGCTCAACCAATATGGAGGGTATCTGTGTCGCGTCGGTCGCTTTGGTGGTAGCGTTACGGGAACGTCCCTGCTTTTCTTTGGGCGCGCCACAAGCTATGAGAACGACGAGCGCGCCCTCAACTTTCTGCTCGATCTGCGGGATGAGTCGAAGGTTCCAATTCGGGCTGGCATCACCTACGGTATGGTATATGCAGGCTTTGTTGGCTCACAACAGCGTGAAGAATATACCTTATGGGACAAGTGTGAACCTCGCTTCACGCCATGGGGTCGGCAGAGCCAAATCAGATCTTTCTAGATACTGAAACCGCGCGTCGCGCGGATGCTCAATTTGATTTGTCCTTGGCTGGGCACTACACCTTCAAAGGATTCGCAGAAGAACTGGCCGTCTTTGAACTGCGGGAGACGCAAACGATCTCACCGCTTTACCTACGGTTCGCAAGAAAGGCTTCAACCTGCATCTAGTGGTAGAGACAGATCGCGGTGTACAAACAGAACAGACCAATCCTGAGTGGACCTATCGCTTCCAGCTTGTTGGCCGTCGTGCAGAATTGGTTCAATTACATGCCGCAATTCAACCCATCTTCAAACATCGCTTCGGTGGCGTCGTTCTGATCCGCGGTGAAGCAGGCATTGGCAAGAGCGTCTCGTCTCTGATTTCCTGACGACTGTCACAGAACAAGAGCAAGTACAGGTGTTTCTCTGCCAGACGGACGAAATTTGCGCGAGTCGTTGAATCCCTTCCGCTATTTCTTACACAGTTACTTTAACCAGTCGCAAGACGCTACGGATACCACAAAGCACGATTTAATGAGAGACTGGACGCACTCATTTCTATTCTGACATCTTTACAACCTTCTACATTAGAACCTTCTCCTGAACAAGCGACCGAATTGCACGCAAATGCCGCATCATTGGCAACCGAATTGGAGCGAACCCGCTCAATTTTAGGTGCATTGGTTGGTCTAAATTGGGCGGTTCTCTATGAACGACTGTCACCACAGCTGCGTTTCGAGAATATGCTGGCGGCCCTCAAAACATTGTTCAAGGCCGAGAGCTTGCAGCAACCGCTGATCATTCATCTCGAAGATGCTCACTGGCTCGATGCAGATTCAGCTGCATTCATGGCTCAGCTCGTACGCAATGTTGAGGGTTTCCGTTTGTGGTGATTGCGACCACGCGTGAGGAAGAGGTTGAGGTTAAGTCGAAGGCTGAGGAGAAGGCTAAGGCGGAGGAAGAGGAAGAAGGGAAAGAAGGGGAGCAAGGGCGGGTTTGTTCGGGTTGCCGGGCAGGTTGAGATTCAGCTTAAGGCGCTGACTGCCGTCCATATAGGTGAGTTGGCCCAGGATTACTTTGAGGGAACTATCTCACAGGAATTGGTGGCGTTACTTGTAGACCACTCGGAGGGTAATCCTTTTGCAGAACAGATCGTGCTCTTCTTACAAGAACAAGAGCTCGTGGTCAATCAAGGGGTAGATGGCAATTGGTCGAACCGGCCTACTCAGCCACTCTTCTTTCAACCGACATGCAATCTGTCCTTGTGGCGCGCCTGGATCGTCTGGCCCAAGAGGTAAAACAGGTCGTCCAAACAGCAGCCGTTCTGGGACGCGAGTTCAGTATACTCGTCCTATCACAGATGCTACGTGACGCACGCACATGGACCGAGCCGGCCGAAGATGGCGGTCCGTTAGATGTTCAAGCATCGGGTGTTCAAGCATTGGACGACCAAGCGCTGAGCGACAGAGTCCGTTCAGCTCAAACAGCAGCAGTTTGGAGTGCACTCAGCGAAATCCGCTATCTTTTTCGCCACACACTCCTCCGTGAAGCGGCATATGAAATGCAATTGCGGGCACGGCTGCGTCTGTTGCATCAACTTGCGGCCGAAGGCATCGAGAAACTATATGGCGACGCTGATTTGGGTGCCCATTATCCCGATCTTGTCTATCATTATCGACAGGCCAATCTATCAGACCGAGAGTTTCGCTATGCGAAGTTAGCCGCCGCGCGCGCCGCCACTGCCTATGCAAACGAAGACGCCATCGAATACTATACGCGGGCCTTGGCGCTGACGCCCGTCTCTGATCTAGAGCAGCGATTTGATTTACTGGTCGAACGCGTCAAGCTCTATGATTTGCTGGGAAAGCGTTCAGAACAAGCGGATGATTTGGCCACGCTTGCCGAATTGGGCGCGCAATTGGATGATGACAAACGACGGCAGACATTGCACTCCGCCAATCTCGCTATGCCGAAACAACCGGAGATTATCCGGAGCGTGCCGCGGCAGAGAGAGCCATTGCCTGGGCGTCAGACTTGCCCACCGTGGTGGGCGGGCCACGGCGCAAATCGCCAACGCATTGATCAACCAGGCTCGTTACACCGAGGCCCAAACCCGTACAGAAGAAGCACTGAGGGTCGCCCAAAGGCCAACCTGCCTTGGGAAGAAGCCGCTAGCCTGCATCAACTTGGCATCGTACACTATCAACTGGGTCACTATGCTGAGGCTCAAGGCTACTTTATGAATCGCTCGCCATCTATCGCGCCTTGGATGAGCCATTGGAAGTGGGACGTGTTTTGAACTCGCTCGGCATTATTACCAGCAAGATAGAGGAATATCGCGATACACGTTTTTCGAAGAAGCCATCGAGATCTGGCGGACAATTGGCTACAAGGGGTCAGGCCATTGCGGGTACCGGTATTGGGAATATCCATCTGGCGGCAGGGCTTATGATCTGGCCCAACGCTACTATCAGCGGTCTCTCCAGATTGCCATCGAAACGAACGACCTCTCGCAAGGGAATTTACACTTTAACCTGGCAATCATTGCCAGCCGCGTTGACTCTATGAAGAAGCAGTGAGAGGGTATCAAAAGCTCGCCAACGGTATGAAGAAACAGGCTATCTGCAAGGCATTGGGACGATCTGGTTGGCCTGGCAACGTGGAGCGTTATCGGGGAGCTTGAAACCAGTCGGACTCATTTTGAAACCGCTTTGCGCATGTTGAAAGAAATTGGTGCTCAATCTGAGCTGGGCGATGGATTTACATCTTTCGGCGCAACCTCTTGAGATGGGCCAAATCGAAGAAGCGCAAAAGCATTCGAGCGCTCGTTAACGATCCGGCGTAAACTCGGACGCGAGACGATTTCGCTTGTGCCGCTGGGCTGGCTGGCGCGTCTGGCTGCCGAAATGGGTAATCTCGACTTGGCGCAACACCGCACGGGTGAACTTTTCGGATATCTTGACAAGGGATCAATCGACCGAGTCTACGATCCGGGCCAATTCTACTTCGTTTGCTACCAAACCCTTCTTCTGCTCCAGCATGAACGAGCCGACGAGATCCTGAAACCGCCTACGACCTGCTCCAATCCCGTGCCAACCAGATCAGCAATCAAGAGATGGCCCATTCCTACCTCCAAAACGTCCCCACCCATCGAGAACTCGTCCGGATCTATGAAGAAGCAAAGTAGGCTACCTGTCTCCACGTCTTCGAGCCGACCAACGCTACGCAGCTAGACACCGCCTCCGACATAACCAACACATCATTTCAATATCGCTCTATCGGCTCGATTGATTCTGCGTTTTGAGATAAGCAATTAAAGATATCGTAATGAACCTCCATTTGTCGCCGTGCGCACCTCATGCTATCATAGGATCCAATGAAAAACGCCGCCTCTGCGTGCTGCGGACACGACAAAGGCGGCTAACCGTCCAAGCTGAACAAGCAGCGAGGAGGCTACCGTTTATTGTAACTACCTTCTATCTTTACTTTCTGGTAAAGGCTTGAGTGACAAAGGGCAAACCGAAAGGGGCGGAAAAAAGAATCCACCCTGAAAAAACGGGATAAAATGTAAAAATAGTGCTCGGCTAGTTTAAGCAGCGGCATTGAGGCGGCGATGAGCGAGAACGCCTTTAGGTAAATGGTGTGAAACCGGGGGTGGTTCATTTTAGCTGGATAGATAGGTTTACACTTTTAGAAACAGAAAGAACGTTTATATTCTCTGATTTCGCCGGTTCTCAGAGAGAAAACGGTCTCATATAGATTTTTGTCTATATATCAAAAGTGTAAACCTAATTTTGAACCACCCTGAAACCGAGGCCTTTTCCGAAAGTCAGGGTCGAGTTGGTCAGGAGTTGGAAAAGAGCACTCGAGAGAACACGGCGCAGCCTGCCGGGAGTGGATTGAGGCTCGATCCCAGTAGCCAGTCGGTATGGGAGGAAGAGAAGCGGCTAAATGGGAAAGAAGATTGCCAGCAAGCAGCCCCAGTTCAGGTAAGCGGAAACAAGCCTCATCGGCATGAACAAATTGACGATGTAAGCCAATCATCTGCTTGGAAGCCAAGGGGGGAGGTTCAACAGGCCAGCGTTCCAGGTAGACAAGATAAATGGTTTCAGGCTGCAAAGTCATAACGGTCGCCAAAACCAAAGGTGTGTTGTAGGCCGGATCCTGAATGACGTAAATCGAGTAGGTACGGTTGGCTGTATCCACCTTGGTTGTTCTGGGGACGAGATTGTGCCATGCTTGATAGCAAATCAGGCGACCACTATAGAGAAAGCGACCAGACGAGTCCGGAGTTGTAGCCTCGAGTCGCTTTCCCCTTATAGCTGCGAGAGAGCGGACGCACAATATCACCATATTCAGGTGGTCTGCCTTTTTCTTTGCGTTTGGGGAACTCATTGCGGCGCACTGTGCAGTTAATGGCTTCCCGCAGGACAAATCGGTCTATGCCGCTTTCTAGCATTTCTCTGATTGTAAACCCGGCATCGACCACCGCCACTTCGTCTGACTCCAGTGATTTCTTCGTCTCTGTCAGCAGCTTTTTCCGAAACTCACTTTCCTTTGTTCCAACCGTGCATCTCATGATTGCCTTGAGCAGTGGCACTCGCTTCCCGCCTATCTCCCCCGAGCTTATCATCACTCCAAAGATGAGCGCGGGCAATGCCCGACGAGCCGTTGAGTTATAGAGTCGGTTCACTTTCCCTTGCAGCTTCGGTCGCCAGAACCCTGTGATATCTATGCTTTTCACTCGGTACCCTTCTAACTTTTTTGCCTCCCATTCCCCTTTCCACTTCTTCTTGCCACGACCCCAGCAGACTTGTGATATCCCATGATCCATATCGAAAGCTCCACCAGCTTCGCCGGAGCTCCTCATCTTCAAACCCGCTTTCTTTCAATGCGCTATGGATTGCTCCTCGACTTTTCAGAAACGACCCATTCAGCATTGCCCACATCAGACGCATTACATTTACGTTTGTTCCCATCGGCGTTACTTGCAATACATTCATCAGTACTGCTATAGTTATTTCTGGCGCGGTTAGCATTCCTTCCTCCTTTTTGGGTTCTCTACCTTTTGGATGAACTGCTAACCGCTTTTTGTCACATTTCTCACCTCATCTCTTTTCTTTTACCAGAAAGTAAAGTCTATGGTGGGATCAAAAACGACCGCCTTGTTGTTGCGTGGAGGCGGTCGTTTTTCAGTTCCCCCGATCGTTTGCTCATCAGAACGCCCGTTTTCAAGTTGATTCCGGTCTGGATGAGCAATATTTCTATCCATCCGTTTTCACCATAGAAGGAGACAAATCTATGGCAACCTATTTACCAAAGACCCTGTTCGAGATGTGGAAGAAGGGCGAATTGACGATTGAGATGGCCATCGGGCATATTTTGCAACGCTTGCTCGATCATGATGAGCGGCTGCGGGCGTTGGAACGGCAAGCGAATCAGCCTTCTCAAGAGTCGTAGATGAAAACCAGCCCCGCTCGTGATCGGTTGAACCCTCCTCCGAGCGGGGCTGATTGTCTGCCTGGACGGACGGCTGAAAGGTCCCGGACGCGCCTTCAGTCGCTAATTGTCGTCTCTTCAAATTCAGGCCATTCTGTTCTGTCGGTGTGGTGGCTTTTCTGTTTTTGACCCTTCCTGTTTGCCCTTTTCCCCCTCTACTTCTTTACCTCACCCAAAAATCACAAAAATATTCTCAGCTTCGAAAAAACTAAAAATATTTCTCCCGTCCTCTTTGAAACTTAACATAATCCCCACAATTCATTCTTATGTTAAGTCTCGTTCTCCGCGTTCGAGTTTTTTGATCCTCAGACTTGCCGTTATTGTTGACACGCAACGGGAAATCATCGGTTTCAATCTCGCGTTCGAGTTTTTTGATCCTCAGACGAAGTCAATATTTCACTATTCGAATTCAAGAAAGGGTTTCAATCTCGCGTTCGAGTTTTTTGATCCTCAGACTGTGCGTGGGACGTTGCTCGAAGGCAGGCGAAAATCGGTTTCAATCTCGCGTTCGAGTTTTTTGATCCTCAGACAATGGAACACCTGTTAGGCTAAACCAAAAAAATAATTATACGCGAACGAGAGAATGGAGAGGGGGAATAAGGACAAACCATTTTTCTAAACCAGGTAAACGTTGGAAGCGTTGTTCCAAACGGTCCATCTCTTTCTGAGTGAGTTTAACGCCGGTCTCATAAAGAGTGGAATTCAGGTGAACGAAGGGTTGTAGTTGGTTAAAGCGAAAAGAACGGGCAAAATTGAGAACGGTCTCAAGAGAATCGAGAAGAGAACCGTTCCAGTGTTTTTCAAGATGGCCCCAAACCCGTTCGATGGGGTTGTATTTACTGTGATAAGGAGGGTAGCAGGCGAGCTGAATAGAGAGACGATAGTGCTCAACAAACTGAGTGAGACGATACATAAACTGAGTCCGACGGGTATGATTTTCGGGACCATTGTCCTGATTGATCACGAGGGTCTTGACGTGAGGAAAGTGTTCACGTACGCTTTCCCAAAAATCAATCAGGCAGTCGACAATACAGTCACTCGTCACTTTCGACTGAGTCAAGTAAAGAAAGAGTTCCTTGGTTGAAGGGAGGTAAATGCCAAAAGGAGTGACTTTCTCGGTCTTCTTATCTTGAAAGTCATGATCGAGCGCTTTGACAACCACTCGACTTATCCCTTCTCTCGAGAAACGGTCAAGTAAAATCGTCGCTTTGGCATCCCAAGAGAGGCGCAGAACCGTCTCGTCTGCATCCGCTTCTTGATTGATCTGATGAATTCTATCAAAGATCGCATCGGTCTCTGGGATCTTTTTCACTGGTTGACTTTTTTTGACCCGGTTTGAGCCATAGCCTAACTCATTGAGCTTCAAGCGGATGGCCTCTTCGCCAGGCAATTCCTCATCTGTGTATCCTTTCTGCTCGATGAGCTGGGTACGCATTTCGGCGGCGGTTAGTCGAGTGTACAATTGGGGGGGTCGAAAGGTGGGATCGGTCTGGCTGAATTGATCGGCGATTTCAACCATATCGGCCAGTAAAGTGGGGATATGGTCTTCGGCTTTTTTGCGACCACGTCGGTGGCTTTGGTCGACATAACAGAAGCCGCCTTCTAGTTCTTCCAGGGCTTTGGCTATCGTCGCCCGATTCCAGCCCAACTCTCGTTCTGCTTTCGTCGGACTCCCTTCGCATATCGTTTTGACCGTTTGGGCCATGAAGTGCCTTCTTTCGTATCCACTTAACATGGCCTTCGTCTCTTTCAAGACTTCAACCATTTCTGGCGAGATTGTCATTTTTGCTCCTTTTGGAGAGCTAGTTTAACACCTTCTCGCGGGGGTGGTTCAAAATTAGGTTTACACTTTTGATATATAGACAAAAATCTATATGAGACCGTTTTCTCTCTGAGAACCGGCGAAATCAGAGAATATAAACGTTCTTTCTGTTTCTAAAAGTGTAAACCTATCTATCCAGCTAAAATGAACCACCCCTTCTCGCGTATATTTTATTTTTTGGATTGGCCTAAGTGTCCATTACTATGTGTTGTCGAGTTTTTTGATCCTCAGACACACCGTGCTGGGCCCGGCTTCCGGATCGATAATTTGTTTCAATCTCGCGTTCGAGTTTTTTGATCCTCAGACACAGTTGCATGCGGCCCAGTGAATACTCCATGCGAGTTTCAATCTCGCGTTCGAGTTTTTTGATCCTCAGACACTTGGTATGGAAATGTAAGAGGCCCCGGATATGTACTGTTTCAATCTCGCGTTCGAGTTTTTTGATCCTCAGACATAATTCCCAGCATCCGAGGCATATAGCTTCTCGGCTGTTTCAATCTCGCGTTCGAGTTTTTTGATCCTCAGACAGTTGAGCACAGTCGTCCAGGAGATGATCGCGGAAGGTTTCAATCTCGCGTTCGAGTTTTTTGATCCTCAGACACGGTGCCGCGAGCTATTTCGCGGGCTATTTCGCGAAGTTTCAATCTCGCGTTCGAGTTTTTTGATCCTCAGACATGACATGCAGCTCGGCATCGCGTACAATAGATACATGTTTCAATCTCGCGTTCGAGTTTTTTGATCCTCAGACATACGGCGCCAATGTGGATACGCCTGGGACAGGCCAGTTTCAATCTCGCGTTCGAGTTTTTTGATCCTCAGACACTACGGGGCCAATGTCGACACCCCCGGGACAGGCCAGTTTCAATCTCGCGTTCGAGTTTTTTGATCCTCAGACACAAAACACATGTACCAACAAACAATACCCGCCCCCGTTTCAATCTCGCGTTCGAGTTTTTTGATCCTCAGACATGCCACGAGTGAAGAATTCACTGTCGCGATCGGGGGGTTTCAATCTCGCGTTCGAGTTTTTTGATCCTCAGACAGCCCACACCCCCGCCAACTGCGGCGGGGAACCCTCTGTTTCAATCTCGCGTTCGAGTTTTTTGATCCTCAGACACTCATGATTGAGGTAGCTGACATTCGTGTAAGTCGAGTTTCAATCTCGCGTTCGAGTTTTTTGATCCTCAGACATCTCCGCTCCTGTCTCAGCTCCAGCACTTCGGCGTATTTCAATCTCGCGTTCGAGTTTTTTGATCCTCAGACATCTCGAGAGAAGGGATAAGTCGAGTGGTTGTCAAAGCTTCGGCGTATTTCAATCTCGCGTTCGAGTTTTTTGATCCTCAGACATGTCGGAACTCCCTACACCCTAATGCCACGGTGGTATTTCAATCTCGCGTTCGAGTTTTTTGATCCTCAGACATGCTCTCGCATTGTCCCTAAAATCAGATTGTTTTTTGATAGTTTTATCCCACTTGAGCCGATAAAGTATCTACATTGAAGCTGTTTCACCGAAATATCTCTCTTCTTTTTCATCATTCCTCCCACTAGCGAGCATGACTCACATTGATTGCAATGATTGTTCCTTAGTTACGTCTAAATCGGCTCTTGGCATCTCGTTGAAGTGCCCGCTCAATCAAATTTCATCCCTCTGCAGAGAGAATGTCATCACATGCCTCAACCATTCCGAATCGAACCAATTGCGAGCATCAAAGGGAGATTGGTTGGGTGCTGCGATGCTCGCAAAGAGATTGCTGAAAAATTGAGCGTGTACCACAAAGTGTGTAAATGAACACTACTCAGTCAGAGAACCGCTGCATTTACACACTTTGGGACACACTCCCAAAAAATTAGACCAAAAACATCTCTGGCTCTTCCGGCGGCGGGTTCCCCACGGTCTCAACTTTCGCTTGACACGCTTTACACAACGGATAAAAGCGGACGCTATCCTCTTCTTCCTTCATGTGGTCATCAAGCAAATATCGTAACTGTAGATACTCTTTTTCATTTAAGAAACACTCGAATAGACTAAACTGCGTCCAATGTCCGAATCCGCTTAGGATCTTATGGATCTTTGTTCTTCGCTTGTCTGAGCTGATGTCGTAAGCGACAACATAGAGTGTGGTTGTACGATTGTCTGACATGATTATATCACAAATTCACCGAACCTGAAACGGTCGATAAACGGGAACTTCCTCTAATAAGTACTTTCCCAACAATCTTGCCTGTAGTTCCAAGCAGCGCCGATAGGATGCTTTGTAATTGAAGACCGGATGTTGAATGTCGGTGTTCAGATGCTGTTCAAACCATGTGCGCGAGATAGTAAATGGGATGAAGCTTACAGGATGTTGAATGTCGGTGTTCAGACGCTGTTCAAACTGCTGCAAAAAGAGCTTGCGCCCAGGCGGAGTCAGTTGATAGACGCCGAACTTCTCTTCGAAGTGTTTGGGCTGGAGAATCTGCTTGTTGATCACAGTTAGCACCACCGAATCGACGATAGGTGTGCGCATCTCTTCCATCAAATCCAGAGCGAGCGATGGTTTTCCATATCCTTGGCTATGAAGATAGCCGATATAGGGGTCGAAGCCCACAATCTGGACCGCGCTCAGCACATGGTTCATGAGCAATGTATACCCAAAGCTTAACAAAGCATTGACGGGGTCGGGTGGTGGACGACGCTTTCGCCCAGGAAACCCGCCCTTGATGCCCATATCATGCTTGAGCAATTGACCAAAGCTGCGAAAGAAAGCCGCGGCGCTGGCCCCCTCCATACCCTGTAGCGTTCCCAATGCTGATTCTGCTTGTGGATGACGCGGGTCGGGTGGTCCACCTTCCTCGGCTTTCAACTGGTCAACTTCCTTGATCAAAGCACCGATTGTCTCCGCATTTGCACGCAATTCGGTTCCCATTCCCTCATCCTTAATGGTGCGGTTACCGCGGAGCAGCAGCGTGCGTTGATTGTGCAGCTTGCCCCGCACAAAGCGCGCGGCCAAAGCTACCCGTTGTTGGTAATCATCATGGGCACGGAACTGAGCGGCTCGCACAAAGACATTTTTGCTGACCATTGGCGCCAAACGCCCTTGAAAGCGCCCCCAATAGTTACAGAAACAGACGTCGGCATTCTGATCGAGTAAGGCAATCAGTGCGGGAGTTGTCACTGTACTGTCACCCAACACAACAACTTGATCGACTTTCTGCATGGGAACACGAACACTCCGTTTTTGGGTTCCTTCGTCTTCATTGGCTGGAATCTTGACGATTAGCGCATCGCCATCTTTTTGGACGATGCTACGGGGTTCGGTTAGGTATAGTGTTGTCATGATGTTTAGTCCTGGGTTTTGAGTCCGAAGTCCTGAGTCTAAAGTCCTGGGTCCAAAGTTCTGGGTCCGAAGTCCTGAGTGTGAAGTCCTGAGTGTGAAGTCCTGAGTCCGAAGTCCTGGGTCTCTGGATCCTGGGCCAAGTCAGATAAAATGGACCATGTACTTGGGGCTTGGAGCTTAGCGGTTCACATTCAGCGCGTCCGTTTCCTTTGGCAGACAAATGTCATAAAGACTACAACCACGACACCGTTGGCGCTGTTCGGTGTGGGGCGGAATCTTGCCATCAGCCAATGCATAATGCATCTGGCGAATGAGTTGACTGGTCATGGAGCGTAGTTGTGCGCCGAACGTCACCTCCACCCGACGGCGACTGCCGAAATAGAAGATGCCACCTTTTTCGATTTGTTTACCCGCCATCTCTTCCAGACAGAGGGCTTGGGCACAGAGTTGGGCTTCGTCATTGGTCCATTTGCCCCGCTTGCCCTGCTTGTATTCAACGGGAACGAGTCTTCCGTTTGCATATTCTTCCAGTAAATCACAGATACCAGTGATGGCGAGCGTATGGCTCACAACATAGACGCGCCGATGAACAGTCACACCATCAGGTAGGGTTTCGTAACCGGGTGTGTCGGCGCGTTCATGATTCAGGTTGCCCCGCAAAACGTGAACATTCTCCACCATCTGTCCTTGTACATAGATGTACCAGAAGCGACGAGGGCAATATTCGAAATGATTGATGTAGGAGAGGGGTAGGTAGTCCGTAGTTATATAGTCCTGAGTCCAAGGTCCAGGGTCCTGAGTCCAAGGTCCTGAGTTCGGGGTCCGGGGTTTTGAGTCTTAGGTCTTTGACTGTTTATTTGTGAGAGAGAGATATCGAATGAATCCGTTGATTGTGTTCTTGGTTTGGTTGGCCAGATTGTAAAGTTCTTGGAACTCGTCTTGTGTGATGTAGTTCTGATCTTTGGCGATGTAGAGTTGGGATTGTACCTCTGTAGCTGAGCGCAGGGCATAGCGCAGAAAACGAATGAACTCGGGATCGCTTCCAGCGTCAAATCCCTCGGCAATGTTATGCATAATGGAGCCGGATGCACGGCGGATCTGATCTTTTAGTCCAAAATCACGACCGAACGGCTGTTTGTTTGACAACGAATAGACCAAATTCGTCAACTGACGCGCCATCTTCCAACCCTGAATATCCTCGAAACGCGTAATCGATGCCATAGAATACTCCTCGTATATATATCAAATGTAGTTCAGGGTCCAAGATCCAAGATTTACGACTTTGGACTCTGGACTTTGGACTTTTAACGAACAACCCTCACCTGCCCCAGCCCATGTGTCGTCTTATAGCCGATGCCGGCAAAGAAGGCCAAGTGAAGCAGCCGGTGAAAGTGAACTGCATATGCTCGATTACTTGTATCCAGCAGCCTATATTCGAGCTTGCCCAACCCACCTACATAAGTCTGCTTTTTGTAGGGGAACGGTTGCGTCTCCCAGTGGAAAACTTTGCTCACGACGACATTGCGCTCCACCCACTCTTCAAACTGAATATCAAATTGATAGTCATCTGCATCAGTCATCATCCGGTTCCAGCGAGAGCGCAGGCTGGCAATGGCAGGACGCGGTTGCGGAAAGACTTCTACCCGACGGGATCCTTTGCCGACTATCCCGCCTTTGTCTGCTTGCCCCCAGCGGATAGCCGTTGGACTTTCAAACTCCAGAACCCAGCGGTCGGGCGCATCGTCTAGAGCCATCAATTGCTCCCGTGTGGCATAGCCTACCCACGGATGCGCACCTGGTGTGCCGAGGGATTCGGTAATGGTAAAGGGAATGTCGCCCAGTTGAATGCCAGGTGCACCGCCAGTCACACCGCTATAGAGAATGTGTTGCATAAAAGCAGCAAAGAGCTCCTCATCCAGCAGCCCCAGTCGCAGCCATCCTTCCTGCCCAGCACCGATGTGGATACGTCTGTCTTTGGGGCTTTGCCAGTAGCCATACAACGGAGAGAGGCTAAAGGGTTTGCGCGCTTCTGCATCGTGGACGCGTTTGGCCAATGCTGGATCGACGGCGTCGATGGCGGCGTAGAAGGCGGCATGGCTCAACTCGCCAATGGTGGCGTGGAGTGAGCCGGATTGGTTGGCAGTGAGTTTGAGGACGATGGCGTGGAGTGATTGGGTCATAGGGATGTGTCCAATGTTTATGTTATACTGAGCGCTCTGATAACTTTAGGAACCGGAATTAAATAACTTGAACACGATTCTTCGTTCACTCGAGAATGACTGTTCAAGTTATTTAATGCTCATTCCTTAACAGAAATTTGACTGATTTCAGTCAGGTAAAACAGATGAATCTCTGTTAAAATTGTGAGCGAGTGCAGCGGAGAATCTGTGTTATAATAGTCTTGGTTCGTGAACCTAAATAAATGCCTCGATTTCGTAAAACCCACTTGCGGGATAGAAGCAGCAAAAAGCATAAATGGTCTGCTTCGAATCTAGGAGGCAATTATGAATCTAACGATAACTGCAACGTATTCTGATGGCGTCTTAGTCCCTCAAGGTGTGTTAGACTTGCCAGAAAATGCTCTTGTACAAATAGAAATTACCTCAGTTGAACAAAAAAAGTCAAAGAGAAAATCGTTATTTGGAGCATTTCCAGAACTGGCAGTCCTAGTTAATGTTGCGGATGACGTCAAACAGATCTGGAACGATAGAAGATTATGAAACGATCATTAAAGCGGTCGTGGCCAGCCCTGAGGCCAATGTCTATATCTTTTGGTATGATGATGTTCCCTATGTCGCAGTTGTTGAGATTGTCGACGAGAGATCTTGGTTGGTCCTATTTGCGCTAGACGGCATCCTTGAAAGTGCCTATGTCGTCGAGCGACCTGAGCGATATTTGCAAAATGAACACATCGTGTTAATTGACTCCCTAAAGGCGGTGATGTCATGATGAGTCCTGAAGAGCGACTTTATGCCTATGAAGTTGATGTGCAGTTTCCAGACGTCAGCGGGATGGAACATATTGAGATGTTCTATAATCGTAGTGAACTTGCAGAGATTGAAGATGAGCTTTTGTCTGAACAAAAAGAACATCTGGCACGAGCCGATCAGATCCTTTTGCGCGATGCACATCTTTTCAACCAAGCGTTAAAGCAAATTGTCAACCTAAAAAAGTGGCGTGAAAAAGATAATCGATCTGCTGCCCACTGGTGGTGGTATTTGGATGTAGTTGTTTCCCTGCCAACAATGCCTCTGTCAGAGAATGAAGCAGGCATGGCCGAGCAGTCAAAGGTAGTTGAGACAGTGTAAGATTAATTGGGTGATGGTTCCCGATAATGACAAACGAAGAACGTATTTTTGCACATGAGGTCGATACAGACTTTCTTGAAATCAGCGGCATGGAATATATCGAAATGCTCTATAATCGCAGCGAAATTGCCAACATTGCCGCCGACTTAACGGATAGGCAAAATAGGAATATCGTATGGACCAAATAACTCTTATCTCACCGGATGATACTTCAATCCGAACCCTTGTTGAATCTGCTTTAAAAGATAGAGCACGTGTTCTCGAACTTTCTATTCGTCAAACCAAAGCGCGTATTCAGAAATTCGAAGAGACCTACGGTTTGCAAACAACTGAATTCTTAGAAAAGTTCAGGAACAACGAATTTCAGCATAGCTTTGATTTTGATGATTGGATAGGTGAGTCCAGGATGCTTACCCGTTTGCAAGAAAAGCTCACTAGGCTTCAGGGTATCCAAATTGTCGATTGAAGCATACTTCAGCCAAATTCAGCAGCTCATCAATAATTCGGGAGCCGCTACACTTGTCGATGTTACCTACAGTAACCAGGGCGAAGAGGCTGGCTACATTCGCGGAAACATAATATTTCGTGATGATTCTGTCTTGCATTTTCGAGAATATGTCGATGCAGAATTTGGGACAGAACGACTGATGTATTCCTATCATTACATGGATTCGTCCAAAAATCTTGTCTTTCGCTATGATAATGCTGACCATCACCACGAGTTGGCCCTATCAAGCCATCCCCATCACAAACATGATGGTAGCGAAGAAAACATAGTTGAATCAACCGCGCCGACTTTAGCCGATGTATTGGGTGAGATTGAGTTGTTGGTGCGGATTGGCTAGTGGACAAGAATGAAACCTCATTCAGAAAATCGATATGCCAAATTAGTGGGTATTACATAGTGCCGTTTTTCGTATTCCAGTCGATAATGCGGGCCAACAAAGTGCACATTATCCAGCAAGCTCACGGGTGGCATTGAGATGAGGTCGTAGGTTTGCAACTTTATCTCGTTTGAGATGTCGAGCGGATTGATTGGAAAATGTGCCACTGCTTCGCTCTCTCTGGGCTGTTCAACTTCCACTTCTGCGCGTACGTCTACCCAGCTTTTACTCATCCACTTACCCAATCGAATCCAGCGCTTGGTCATCATAGGCTGTGGCGACAAGACGGCGAATTCGAATGTGCTACCGACAGCAATCTCTTTAGCCCGACCGAAACTTGGCGTGTTTCGCTGCCCCAATTCCATCTTCACTCGATATCGATTGTCTGCATACTTGAATGTGTTCAATTCAAATGTGACGTTCTTAGGCTTTGCTGGCGTCACGTAAATCTGACTCTCGTTCAGTACAGATAAATCTTCCGAATAGCGGGGCATTGCGCGATTGTTGAAGTAGGGTGCGACGGCAAAACCAAGCGCATACGACAATCCATAGTTATGTAGATAGCGGCCAGTTTCGTATAAACGGCCAATTTCACGCGTTGCATAGAATAGGTTTTCATGCAGCGTCAAATCACAAATGGTGACAAACATGGATGCAGTCCTCTATTTTTTCTTCGAACCGCTTTTGGGGGCCAACCACGCTTCGTGATATGCCTGACTTGATGAAAATGCCTCATCTAAGAGCGTTTTTATTCCCGCTTCTGTCGCGGTTATGGAGCGCAAACTATTGACAGCTTCCTTTAACTCATCGCCAGTGAGCAACTGATTGAGTGCGACACCATCCTCCTTCAATAGCTCTGGGATCAACCCGATTGCAGTATCAAGAGCCACATTGATGTCAACCGGGTCGGGTGAGTTAATTGCACCGCCAGCCATCAGAGAATCATAGAGCCGTTGAGTGAATTTAAGATTGCTAAAGATTTCACCATCTGTCAAAGCAATGGCAACAAGATGATTTTCAACGCGACCGGTTCTTGTTGTTTGCGCACCATAGCGACGCGTACGCAGAACATTGTTCAGGACATATGCAAAGAGGGGTTTCGTTAGATCCCGCGTAGTCAGGACAGAAGGAAATATGACCTGCGGCTGAACATGATCCTGTTCATTAATGCGGCTCGTTACCTTACCACGGTGGCTCATGGTTCCGCTCTCATACGGTGCGTTGAGCGTAAATGCCTCATGACTGTCATCGTATGGTGTGATCGAGTAACATGTGTCGCTGAGTACTTTACTCCGTTCTGAACCACTATCGCCGATAGCATAGCCGTAGGCGATTGCGTCTGGAGTCCATTGACAGAATTTAACGTTATATTCATCGATAGGAAGGCCATCTTTCCCAATTTCGGTCTTTTCACCTTGGGCAACCGATTCTGAACTGATGTACCCATATTGGCGCAGAAGTTCACGGCCAGTTAGTCGTTCGGGCGTGGTCTGTTTGCGTTTGAACATGGTTAACCGTGTCATGATTTTCCCATTACGTACGCCAGCACTGACGCGGGCCGTGTTGAGTTCACCATCCGTTTGGAAAAGTGGATAGCTTTCGGTCAACCGCAGCATGATGATGTGTGCGTAGTTGCCCGACGGTTTTGGTGGGACTTGAGTAGGGAATAGATCACTGTTGAGTAGGTTCATGATTATCTCCAAGATTCAATTTGATAATGTAGACATTTATGAAGCAAATTCAGCTTCTTCGGCTTCGTCATTTTGTTTGCGTTCTGCCCAATAATCTGCATCGAGTTCTCTATAAACAACCTCGCAAGCATTCTTCAATAGATTGAGCTGTTTTCCGCGTAATGCACTAACGTCTCCACGGAACAGATCGTAATACAGAGTAACAACGAAATATTCTGCGAAGTCTTTCATTGCCTTACTACGCGATTCAGGGTCACTACCAGCGGGCAAGCGACCATCAGCGCGGTTCTGCTGAACGCGTTCCATAAAGCTAGTAAGTTCACCAAAGACCGCTTCTGTGAGGCTTTCTCGGTCTCCAAACAGGCGTTTATCTGCAGTCAGAATCGCTTTTGACGCAACGCTGAGCGGGCGCAATACACTATTCGAGTTAAACTTACTGGCTCGATAAAATTGTCGATACAGCTTGGTTAATCTTCGGGCGTGGCTCATGAAGTCATTTCCTCCATTTGTCGAATCAGAATTGATAGTTTGTTCATATGCCAAATATAGCTTTGCTTTTGATGTCGGGATACCATCCAGACCTGTACGCCGTTGCCACTTCTTCAAATAGTGAAACGCATACAGCGATGATTCAGAAAGATGGCGTGCCAGAGCGGGAATATCCTGCCAACGATAGTCATAGCCCCCGCCACCGGCTGTACTATTTCCATCCATATGGACCAAATAACCTGTAACCAGCTTCTTTAGCGTTGGCAATACTTGATCCAAATTTAGCCGTTCTTTCTGCGTCAGATAACCAATTGCGGCATGGGCACCGTCCAGCAAGACTGTTTCAGACATTTCGTTTGCTTCATTCAGCAGCGGTATCGGTGACTCGCTGGCAACAACCTTTACATCTATGCAAAGGGGCAACAAGAGTGATAGAAACGCTGGATGAATCCAGGCTTCCGCATCCTTACTGTCTCGCCCGGGCGGTGGTACACCCAGAAAATGAAACGTGATTGGTTCGTTTTTGGGGAATTGCATACGCAGATATCGATCGGCCGCTGGATCGTACTCATCTTCAGGGGTCAGCAAGAGATCTTCGAGCAGTTGCCAATGATCAGCGTCGAGTTGTAAATCAACGCGATCGTCGTTCTCGATCACAAGTTGTTTTCGCAGTTCGGTAAATCTGATGCGACGCAGCCGATCATGGATAATTCGGAAGATTTCGATCGTCTCTGGGGTAAAGAAATAAGCTGGATAGAAATAGAGGTACCGAACACGCCGCCCTTCAAAGCGCCCACCGCTCGCATTCGAACGGTTCATGAGTAGCTGACGCAACATGGTTTCTAGGCCACAGATTGGGGTGGTTCAAAATTAGGTTTACACTTTTGATATATAGACAAAAATCTATATGAGACCGTTTTCTCTCTGAGAACCGGCGAAATCAGAGAATATAAACGTTCTTTCTGTTTCTAAAAGTGTAAACCTATCTATCCAGCTAAAATGAACCACCCCCCACAGATTGAGCAGATATCCCGTAGCCCATTCGACCCATGTAGAGAGAGTTTGTTGCTATACACTTGAGGCGAAAAGAGCACAGCTGCTTCTTTTTGCTTGGCAACTTCAAAAGGCGAAGAGCAAAGCGAGCAAAGAGAAGTTGTCCCACGGCCACGCTTTTTGGCATTCGTGTAGCGGTCCAGCTCTTTGGCGAAATTTTCTTGACCAGCCTCATTCCGTAAATTGGATACCTCATCATCATCCGGTGCCTTGCTAACTGTCAGTACCTGTTGAATATATGCTCGCAGATCTGCAAAGCCATCCACAGTCGGATCGTCAGAAGTTGCCGCAGCATCTGTAAGTTGGCTTTGCGCCGCGACAAGCGTGCTCATCTGATGCGCAAGTTTGTCGATGGTTTCGCGTATCTGTACAGGATCAAGTGTAGGATTCCGTTTGACAAAGTGGCCTGCGGCAAAATACCAATGATACCCAACACCCCCAGCCCGAACGTCTCGTGGAACGGTTTCAAAGTCACCAGCCAGGTCGTCGAGCCCCAGCGCTGAGAGTAGCGCTTCTGGAGCATCGACATTTCCAGGGAGATTGCGGGTCAATTTTTCAGCAAAGTAGCACCATTCAGCGATCTGATCGACTTGAGACGTATCGGGCAAATCGAGGTCAACATTTTCATCCATCCAGCGATTGTCACTCATTTTGACAAACCGTTTGCCAGCAGAAGGCGCTTTCCCATCATGAATCATCTTAAAGGTGGCTCTTACGGCTACATCGAACATTTGAGTCGGATCAAAGAACAATTCATAATATTCAGCACACTTGAGTCCCTTGCCATCACGGTTAAAGCCTGTCAAGTTGTTCTTCAAGACCCGTTGAGCGGTTCGCCGAATGCTCTCAACAACGTCATTGCCGATTTGTTCTGCGTTCAGATTCTGTTCTGTCCCCTTCTTGACCAGATAGACAACACCGCTTGGCGCATAGAGCAAAGGGATCACCGAGTCGTTCTGCGAGGCGTTTAATACAGCATTATTGATCAGATTGGTCACCACACCGCGTATTTCAGCTACATGATGACAGGCCAGGAAGGCACTCTGGTTGCTTAACCCACTAATCTCCTGATGGATGTATGGATCACGAACGGTCTGGCGCGGATCACGACCGACGTACGCTAGATAGTCGGCGAGTCGGCTTAACCTTTCTGCCAGCCCTCGTTGGGTTCCATGCAAGTGAAGCCGAGGAAGCGCAGAAAGGTTGCGCAGCGTCCCCCATTTTTTCTGCGTATTGCACGCCACATAGATGAGATCATGCAGAAACAATTCGAGTCCACCAACTGGCTCTAAAAAACGATCCAAACCGAGCTGGATAGACCACGTTCGAAAGATCTCCTCAACGGCATCCAGATGTTGGGCCGCGTTGACCGTATCGTGGCTCAACCCCATTGCATCCAGCCATTCATCCACTTCTGGCAGCTTGACCCAATCATGGAGTACATAGCCAGCAATAAATATCCGACGGACTGTGTCATCGTATCGACGAAGGGTCGGCACACGCCAACTGTGCAGCGTGCGGGCAATATGCAGAACAGGAAACAATCCGTTGACCAAATGGGCACGCATCGATTGGTCATCGCGATATCGAGAGACATCCGCCCCTTCGGCCAGTTTCTCCAGAACGAAGTCACCCCCCTTTGCAGTCTTATGTCCGAGCAAAATAGAGAGAGGAGTCGCCACGTGGTCCACAAAGTCCAACATGACAGGATCATCGGCCCATAGTTGATGAATTGAACCGCGGAGTAGAGTTGTAAATAATGGCTCTGCATTGTGAGCATTGTTTTCTGCACCAAGTCTATCCTCATCGTCAATACCAATATTCTCAAGCAAATCGTAATCCATAAGATTCCTCGTGAATGTTTTAGCAATAAATCGCGCTGCCCCCGGTATCCATCTTCCGATACCTCAAAGCGGCATCAAGCAGTAGCGCCTCTCGACCAAACGCTATACTGCCTGCTAACCCGTCTCTGCTTTCAAATTCATAAATAGGAAATAACATTGGCAGCCGTAGTCGTCGCTTTAATTCTAAGGGACCATTCTCGACGCCCAAGCAGATCAAGGCGGGGAGTTCTCGTTTTTGCAGAGAGCGGTTGATGGCGTTCAACCCCGGAATCCCTTCTGCGTCGATGGTCATTCCTTTGATGACTTTGGCTGTGCCAA
Source organism: Chloroflexi bacterium TSY (assembly GCA_019217005.1). The sequence continues at coordinate 29,971 of JAHBNG010000108.1, read as the reverse complement.
ACTGATCCGCCCCCCAATCCATCACGTCCCGCTGTAACTTAATCTTGAAATTGGTTCGCTCGTCAGAAAAACCGAACAGACGGAAGTAAGCAATCAGTTTCTGGCGTTCGTATGGCTTCCAAGCCAATTGAGCGTCTACAACAGCTTGCTGAAATTCCTCCGCATCTGATGGACCAAGGTCGGCATTGGTAATCAAGGAGAAAATATCGTATGTCTTAATCTGATCGGCACCCGATTCCGTCAGATCCAAAATACCGCAGGTGAAATAGCTGCCACCGCGAAACGCAATGGCTTCTTCTGCAAGTGGTTTTGCTGTTTTGGCAAGATTACCTAACCTACCTACCTGCTGTTCGATATTTATGTTGAAGGTGGTGTTGTACTGATCCCCCAATCGTAGACGGACATCTTCATAACTACTCCGTATAAGAGGCTGATTGAGAGCCGCCCAGATTCTGGCCGATTGTAAACAGCCCCAGCCATGAGCATAATGAGCAAAATCAGCAGTTGGCGGAAACGCGGTTTCAATCGCTGATATGAGATGCTCCCGATCCGTCTCCGCACCATCTTGAAGCAGAGCATCCCCACGGTCATCAGAGTCAAAGAGGCGGGCGACGATCCACGGCGGCAGCAATGCATATGCCTGAAACTGATTTTGGAACGATACTTCCCGCCCATCCCGCAGATAGCTTTCATGCCGTCCAAGTCTGCCCAACCGTTGCAGGAATGAGCCTGCATCCCGGCTTTCGAAAAGGAGAAAATTGATGCGGAAGTCAACACCAACATCGACTGTACTCGTCCCAACAAGAATATCAGCATCGTAAGAGGCGGCACGTGCACCTTTGCTGGTAAGACCTGTATTTTCGCTTACAGATAAGCCATATTTATGTAAACTTTACTTTCTGGTAAAAGAAAAGAGATGAGGTGAGAAATGTGACAAAAAGCGGTTAGCAGTTCATCCTAAAGGTAGAGAACCCAAAAAGGAGGAAGGAATGCTAACCGCGCCAGAAATAACTATAGCAGTACTGATGAATGTATTGCAAGTAACGCCGATGGGAACAAACGTAAATGTAATGCGTCTGATGTGGGCAATGCTGAATGGGTCGTTTCTGAAAAGTCGAGGAGCAATCCATAGCGCATTGAAAGAAAGCGGGTTTGAAGATGAGGAGCTCCGGCGAAGCTGGTGGAGCTTTCGATATGGATCATGGGATATCACAAGTCTGCTGGGGTCGTGGCAAGAAGAAGTGGAAAGGGGAATGGGAGGCAAAAGTTAGAAGGGTACCGAGTGAAAAGCATAGATATCACAGGGTTCTGGCGACCGAAGCTGCAAGGGAAAGTGAACCGACTCTATAACTCAACGGCTCGTCGGGCATTGCCCCGCTCATCTTTGGAGTGATGATAAGCTCGGGGGAGATAGGCGGGAAGCGAGTGCCACTGCTCAAGGCAATCATGAGATGCACGGTTGGAACAAAGGAAAGTGAGTTTCGGAAAAAGCTGCTGACAGAGACGAAGAAATCACTGGAGTCAGACGAAGTGGCGGTGGTCGATGCCGGGTTTACAATCAGAGAAATGCTAGAAAGCGGCATAGACCGATTTGTCCTGCGGGAAGCCATTAACTGCACAGTGCGCCGCAATGAGTTCCCCAAACGCAAAGAAAAAGGCAGACCACCTGAATATGGTGATATTGTGCGACCGCTCTCTCGCAGCTATAAGGGAAAGCGACTCGAGGCTACAACTCCGGACTCGTCTGGTCGCTTTCTCTATAGTGGTCGCCTGATTTGCTATCAAGCATGGCACAATCTCGTCCCCAGAACAACCAAGGTGGATACAGCCAACCGTACCTACTCGATTTACGTCATTCAGGATCCGGCCTACAACACACCTTTGGTTTTGGCGACCGTTATGACTTTGCAGCCTGAAACCATTTATCTTGTCTACCTGGAACGCTGGCCTGTTGAACATCCCCCCTTGGCTTCCAATCGGTTTCACACCATTTACCTAAAGGCGTTCTCGCTCATCGCCGCCTCAATGCCGCTGCTTAAACTAGCCGAGCACTATTTTTACATTTTATCCCGTTTTTTCAGGGTGGATTCTTTTTTCCGCCCCTTTCGGTTTGCCCTTTGTCACTCAAGCCTTTACCAGAAAGTAAAGTCGAATAGAATCAGGCTCTTATTGCGTCAACGAATAGAATTCCCTTCCCGTTGCGCAAAAATAAGGTAACAGAAAGTAAATATATGATTGTTTTGAAAACAAGAACTTACGAAAAGATCCGTTTCTTAAACAAGGCAAGAGAAGAGTTTATTGGCTCTTTGAGGTTTTGTGGGGTAGATGTTAGATGGTTTGCTGGTTTGTTCACCAACCATCTAACCAACAAACCAACCGAAAACCACACAATTCCTCAGACAACCAGATTATTCTAACCATCAAATCGATAACCAATTCTGCGCATCGTGATGATCCGCTTTGGGTTTGCTGGATCTTGCTCGATTTTTTCGCGGAGCCAACGTATGTGGACATCAAGCGTTCGACTGTTCGACATATACCCCTGTCCCCAGACCGTTTTCAAGATCTGTTCGCGGCTTACAACAATGCCAATATGACGCACGAAAAACATAAGTAGTTCAAACTCGAGTGGCTTGAGGCGAAACCACTGTTTCTGGGTCTTTACTCGTCGATTTTCTCGATCGATCACAAGATCGTCTAAGTGAATCAATTGGTCGTGATGATTCAGCAGTTCATTGGGTTGAGAGGAATTCCTGCATATCTGGCTCATCCTCAACAAGCAGTATTGTTTCACCAAAAATATCTTCAGCAGTAGATGAGGTCATGATTCCGCATCATAATCAATCTGTTTTAACAGTTGAGTAACCTGGCGTTAACAAATCGTTGTTCATAGATGGATTCCGGAAATTAAATACTCTGCACGATGAGCGTATACCCTACTGCGTATTGCATGATAGCATTGGATTGATCTTAGGCAATTCCAAAAATGATGAACCACAGATTGACAAGATGAACAGGATTCGGAAAGAAAAATCTAGTCAATCTCGTCTATCTGTGGTCAATTAAAAAAATTGAATTGGTCTTATAAAGAAGAAAGGGTTCACATCATTAAATGATGCGAACCCTAACCAAGAGGATAGAGGTATTCTATAAAGAGGAATATGATCTACACGCAGCACCAAAAGAGAGGATTTACGGAATTGCTCCCCACATATTCCGTAGCCATATAAAGTATAATGGTTAAGATTTAACGGGGTATCAACATAAAGTTAATGGAAAGTAATTATTTTCTTAAGTGAAATCGTTAAGACATCACATCACGTAACTGCAAGATAGCCGCTTCTTCGAGTTCATAGACGTCAAGTACTTGTTCGGCAAGATTTTTACGGAAATCTGTTATTTCTTCAGAAGTCAGTGGGAAGTTTTCTGTACTTGCGACTTTGATGTCTTCTATTTTCTGAGCGCTCTGATGGATCTCATCCAGAGCGGCATTTCCTCGATTGATAAAAAGAGTTTGCCATCGAAGCATTGAATCGCGTATCTCTCGTAGCGGTTCCACATTATCTGGCAACAGAGCCATTGCCAGCGCATGCCAAGCTTGTCCGCTTGCCCGAAACTGCTCTGCGACCTCTCGCAATGCAGATTTGTCTAACACGATGCTCGCTTCGTCCAAAAAATTTGCGTACATGTAACGCTCTGCACCTCCTTGATCAACACTTCCCTCTTTACCAAATGTCATAACGTCTGAGAATGCCGAGGTCAAACCTGCAACCATTTTGCGACCAGCCGGAAATTCTTTTTCCCAACTTAAACGAGTTTCTGGACGGGTAAGTAATTTGGCCCACCACTGATAAGCTGCCAGACCAAAATTATTTCTCGATCCCTTTGGCGGCTTTTCCGTATATAGCTTAATACAATCCCATATGCCAGCGCTTACAGCTGCTTGTAGTTTGTCTGGATCAGGCAAATCCAAAGTCAAAATACGGAATTTGTCTTTCTTGATCCTTGCACGGGCAGTGGCCAGTTCCTCCGTTGTCGTCGTCAAAGGCACTCGTGCACGATCCGCAATCCAGACCGTATCCGCTGTTTCATCGTATCCATAAACTAATATGGGGAGCATGCCCCACATGCCTTCATCATACGGAAGTGCGTTGTATGGCAATGAGAAGAGATCGGCCCAAACGATTGCGGGACAACCATCTTCCAACGTATCAATCAGATTGGCTAATCCCTTTTTGGGGCTACTCGTCTGTTTTCGTTCCTGAACAGCCCCCAATCTTTCAAGTAGAGTGTCCAGTGGGTTAAACGTATTCCGAGTCAGAATACGCGCCATCGGATCATATCCTTTATATGCAAACGAAAAATAACCCATCACCGCACCACCACTGATTCCCATCAGCAAGGCCTCTGAATACGGTTTATTTGTGTGCGGCGCAAGAACACCAATATAATCATAAAAGTTGCGAACAGTTCCAGTTTCCCAATGAAGTCCGTCAAATTGATTGTAATTTTCTAGCTTTGGCATTTTACTCTTCCCCTTGTCTATCTGGATCTGAATTCTGTCTCTGAGCCGTTAAGAATGAATTGAGCTCTTGTTGTATTAGCTATTGGCCTTCAGCTGTCAACTATTGGCCTGGCCCTTCGATATCCGATAAGCTGAGAGCTAACGGCTAATAGCTAACGGCAGAGAGCTAGCAGCTGACAACCAACGGCTAATAGCTGGTCGCAAAGCCATTCTAGTGAATTTTTGGGAAGTGTGGGAAAAGAAGAGACATACTATTCGCTTTTTGGATAGCTCACCGTGCCACAAGCCATGCCTTCACGCGCTGATCGAGTGCTGTCAGGCTTAGTCCGAAGAATCGCTCAAGCAGATCGCTGGTTACTTCTTCGCTCATTTGTTGGAAGACGAATTCGGTCATGAGCTGATTATTGTCACTTGGGAAACGTTCTTGGATCTTTGATGCGGGAAGCTCTGCGTAGGCCTGGTAAAAGGCTAATATTTGCGCCTCCCCAAAGGTTTCGATCAGATAATGAATGATGGCACCGGAATAAATATAGCGAATTCCCGTCTGGTTGCCAACAAAATCATGTTGTCCCAATGAATCTAAGCGTGTCAGCACGGTTAGATTCACCTGATTCAATTTTCCTTCTTCTACGAGTCGGCTCCAACGTTCGGGGTTATTTTGCATCGCGTAGTAAATTGAGAGACCCTCTGAGAGCCAAGGAGGCGTAAAGGGGCGCGAATCTTGAGCTAAAGCCAAATGAGTGAGCTCATGACTAAAGGTTTTTAAGCGCTCATCTTTCGGCTGACCACTTTCCAGAAACTGAGGACCATTAATGTAGAAGGAACGGCCGATCACATGGATCTGATCTTGACGAATATCAAACCGAGAATGAGCCACCCCTAAAAAACGATCGCCCGGCATCCCGGTTAAATCACCAAAGTGATCATTTGGGCCTGTTACGTGGGCAACATAACGGGATTCAAGCGGAAGACCCTGGCTTTCCAACGATCGATAAGCCGCTTCTGCCTCTATTTGTAATTGCACGACGTCATCACCGCTGTCTGGTCGTACGAATAACAAAAAGTGTTCAGTTTCGTATAACACAAAGTCAGCCTCCCACCAGTAGGGAGGATTGCGCCTTGTTTGTAAATCTGTTATCACCCAGCCACCCTGCCTCAGTTGAAAATCTGCTTCAAAATCGTGAACAAATTCGTTCTGCAGTACTTGATCCTCTGTACCGATTCCTTGCAACGTATAGCGTATCTGAATAGGAATATTTTCTAGGTTTCCAGTGTGCGCCGTGTGAAAGATAGAGATAAAATCGGCACCCGGTTTTAGCGTCCACATTATGCTATCAAAAGGCATGCGCTTCATTCGTTCGAAACGACTGGAGAATCCGTTTTGGATTTCTGGTGCAAACGTTGCCAGGTAGAGCGCCTGATCTGCGGTTGTTAACGAACGGCTTTGATTTTCTAATAATTGGGTCAATTGACGATGTGCCAGCGATTCTGGTGATGGTGTCGGGCGTGATACGAGAGGCACATCACCAGTTGCTGAGGCAATGCGTGCATCGAGCAATCCAGTTTCATTAAAGCGCAGAAGGAGTGGTGTATATTGAGTAAAAAGAAAGCGTAATTCAGAGAGAGATTCAGGGCGCGCAAAGGTAATGGTTCCCAAATATTCCTCGCCGGGTGCAAGCCCCTCTGGTGGTGTAATCGAGCGCTTAAGAGAGGCACTCAGCGTGATTGGTTGATATTGCCGCCTCGTTGAATCTAGTAGCCATGCATCGCTACCGGTAGGACCGATATTGAGTCCAAATCGCTCTAAGGAGCGGTTGGTAAAGGAGAGTAGGAAAACCACTTGGTCGGTTAAAATATCGACCGATTTAATATGCAGTTCCAGACGTTTCAAAACATCGTGTGTGCTATATAGATAGATGTCGATCGGATAATTGGCACCAGGAATGGTGGTCGGTTGGATTTGCGGTGCAGGAGAATTTAGGTAAAACTCTATCGGTGCAAAATCAAGCAATCCTTGAAGTCGGTAGGGCCCTGGTCCCTTGGGAGAAGGAAATACAATTTGCCCTACATTTGCTCCTCCGGGTGCAAAACCCTGAATAGGCTGCACAGCGGCCAATGACTGCTCGATTTCAATGGGTTGATAATTATTTCCCGATGCATCGCTTAATCGTACACTCTGTTCTTCTAGTTGGCTAATGAATGAGAAGCGCACTGGCTCCTCAGTACGGTTTTCAAATGCTACGTCGAGAGCCAACGAATCTGGTTGCAAAACGGCGTCACGCACACTCAGCGCAATATCCTCAATCCGTTCACTCGCCACCCTCTGATCGATTTCAAATCGTTGTCCTACGTGATCTGGGACAGGTGTCTGTGTTGGAAGCGGAACTGTGGGTCGGCTTGTTGGTCGGACCGCAGCGAAGCTAGATACTTCCTTTGTGGGAGTTGAGTGGGACAAGTCTGAGAGGCGTCTTGGCGTAGGTTGTGATTGTTTCTGTTGTAGTGGTTCAATCACCTCGGCTGCCACCACTGCTCCCGAGATTGGCATCGCTTCGATTTCCATCGTGGCTGACGTGACAACACCATCAATTAACACAAAGCGGTTGATCACATTGAGTGTGACCGTAATCTGTTCTGCACCAGAAAGCACATTGTCTGGGTTGAGTGTGATCACAAGCGGTCTCGTTTGCCGCAGTCGAACCTGAGACGGTTTGCCTGTCTCAGATAGGGTCTCGTTTGATGTATCCCTATTTTGGGATATCGGTGCGCCAAATAGCAGCGAGGTTGCCCCAGTGGTAAGGGTGAGTAGAACAAGTGATGCAACCACTGCAATACTCAAACGAAGTCGTCTATTGATGGAAATCTTTGAAGATGGGACGAATCGATACAGAATCACAAATGTCCTTTCAGATAGATTGTTAAATCATAGAGTTCTTTGTGGCCGTGAAGCCAAAACCCGCTCATTGTAGCATATCTTCTTAAAATTGTTGGATCTATTTCCTACGCAATCGGTCCCCTGCCGATCAAATCTTCAATCTTTCTCCATCATTGGGGTAAAATGGGGGTATGAACAAACCATTTCACTCGATCTATTCGCACGGCTTTATTCGTGCGGCTGTGTGCATTCCATATGTGCAGGTGGCTGCGCCTCAATTCAATGTGGAAAGGATGCTCTCACTTGCACAGCAAGCCTCTGCGCTTAATGTCTCAATTGCGCTATTTCCTGAGTTGGGTATTTCGGCATACAGCAATGACGACCTTTTTCATCAGGATGCGTTGCTTTCGGCCAGTAAGGACGCATTGGCCTATCTTGTTGAACAGACACGAACAATAACGCCATTAATTTTGGCTGGGGTTCCGCTGCGTCTGGAAAATAAGCTGTTCAATTGCGCAGCCATTGTGTATCGTGGTTTGTTGCTTGGGCTGATTCCCAAAACCTATATCCCGAACTACCGCGAATTCTACGAAAAACGACAATTTGCCTCCGCACGTGATGCCATTTGCCAGGAAGTAGAGATGTTTGGGCAAACCGTTCCTTTTGGGAACAACATCATTGTTGCCGCGAACAATATTGAGGGATTCGCGCTTCATGCCGAGATTTGCGAAGATCTTTGGACACCTATCCCACCAAGCACTAATGCTGCGCTTGCAGGAGCCACAATTCTGACCAATCTTTCCGCTAGCAACATCACTGTTGGCAAAGCCGATTATCGTCGTTCACTTTGTTCCTCTCAGTCTGCGAAATGCATTGCTGCCTATCTTTATTCGGCTTCTGGACCTGGAGAGTCCACCACCGATCTAGCCTGGGATGGCCATGCCCTGATCTACGAGAACGGTACTCGTTTGGCCGAATCTGAGCGCTTTCCCACAACCGAACAGATGATCGTAGCTGATATTGACTTGGAGCGTTTGGTGCAGGACCGCATGAGGATGACGAGCTTTAGCGATATGGTCGCTGACCATCGTACACAGTTGAGGCAAACGCGTCGGATCTCTTTCGAATTTCAGCTTCCTGAACCAGAGAAGGAGATTCCACTCATCCGGCAAGTAGAGCGCTTTCCCTATGTACCCTCGAATCCCGCGTTACGCAATGAGCGTTGTGCCGAAGTTTACAACATTCAAGTGCATGGTCTTCTCAAGCGATTGACTTCCGCCGGTTTTAAAAAGGTTGTGATTGGTGTGTCTGGTGGTCTTGACTCAACTCAAACGTTGATCGTTGCTGCCAAAACCATGGATCGACTTGAACTCCCACGCCAAAACATCCTCGCCTATACGATGCCAGGGTTTGCGACAAGCCGTAAAACATTGCACAACGCTCATGCTCTCATGAAGGCGTTGGGCGTCACGGCACATGAGATTGACATTCGCCCCTCTGCTTTCCAAATGTTGCACGACATTGGTCATCCCTTTGCAGACGAAGAGGAAGTCTACGACATTACGTTTGAGAATGTACAGGCTGGTGAACGTACGTCTCACCTGTTCCGCTTGGCCAACTACAATGATGCGATTGTGCTGGGCACTGGTGATCTAAGCGAGTTGGCCCTTGGGTGGGCAACTTATGGAGTTGGTGACCAGATGTCTCATTATAATGTCAATGCGTCAGTGCCCAAGACGTTGATCCAATACTTGATTCGTTGGATCATCGACACGGAGCAATTCGATGATGAAACAGGTCGTATCTTGCAATCAATTCTGGATACAGAGATTTCTCCCGAACTGATTCCTGCTGAAGAAGGTGAAGAGAATCACCAACCGACCCAAAGCACCGAGGCCCGTATTGGTCCTTATGAACTGCAAGATTTTCATCTCTACTACACATCACGTTTTGGTTTTCGACCGAGCAAAGTCGCTTTTTTGAGTCACCATGCATGGGGCGATAAGGCCAACGGAGAGTGGTCAGATCTACTGCCATTCCACAAGCGCAATGAGTATGATTTGGCAACCATTAAGAAATGGTTGGAAGTATTCCTCTTCCGCTTTTTCAAGATCAGTCAGTTTAAACGCTCTGCGATGCCCAATGGGCCCAAGGTTGGATCTGGTGGCTCCCTTTCCCCTCGTGGCGACTGGCGCGCACCGAGTGACTCAGAGGCAGTTGTCTGGTTGACGGAACTGCAGGAGAATGTGCCGGATGGGTAGTTGGTAACTGGCTGTTGGTATGGCCATTCAGGAAAATCTTTTCCTGTCGTTGATGGCATTGCAGCCGGTCAGCTCTCTGGCTGACCGGCTGCAATGCTGACAAGCTACTGTATTGCGTGGAAAAACATTATCTGAACATCTATAGTTGGTGGCTGGTAAAAGGCACAAGGTATGGATTGCCGCGTTGGCTGTGGGGCCTGTTGCATTGCCCCCTCAATTTCATCTCCAATTCCGGGGATGCCGCAGGGAAAACCTGCAGGCATGCGTTGTATTCAACTAACAGATGACAATCGCTGTCAGCTTTTTGGGCGGCCAGAACGTCCAGCCGTTTGTAGGAGCTTGCGTCCCTCGTTCGAAATGTGTGGAACATCGAATGACGCAGCGATCATGTGGTTAACAGAAATGGAAGAGGCGACCGCGCAATCGTAGCACAGCGCCTCATGGGATCACAATGGCAGGACCAACTAAAAATCCATCCAATCACGGCCATTTCGGTATCGGCATTTATCAGGTTAAGCGGGCGGATAATGTCGGCATGCTGTGGCGCGGGGCCTATCAACTTGGGGCAGCATACATCTTTACCGTTGGCCAACGTTACAAACCCCAGCCCAGCGATCCCTTTAAGACCTGGCAACATATTCCTCTTTTCAGCTATGAATCGATCGAACAGATGCTAGACTCAGCGGCCTATGGGTGCCCGCTTGTTGGAATTGAGTCGGGTGGCGCTTTACTGCCGTTTTTTGACCATCCAGAACAGGGGATCTATCTCTTGGGAGCAGAAGATAGTGGCCTGCCCAAGCATGTGCTGTCTTGCTGTCATCAGATTGTATCGATTCCAGCGATACGTGCCGATAGCTATAACGTTGCCCAAGCAGGGACGCTGGTGATGTATGATCGGATGATTAAAAACTCAATCGATAAGAACCTAAAACCAGATTGGGTTTGACCAGGCTCTTCCCCCATGTATATCACGAACTGTCACGCGTCCGAAGGGGCTGTCAAACCTGCGAATGTTGAATTCCGCCTCCTGGATCCCCTGCCCATGTACATGACGTGCCACCGCCGCCTTGCCAGTCAAAAACATGGAGTTGACGGGCGAACAGTGTACAACAATCTTCTCCCCTCGTACAACTTGGATATCATAAATTTCGGGACCAGTGCTCGAATAGTAGTGGCCGGCCTTGAGCGCTGCGAGTAGAGCATCTGGGGTACATGTCTCGGCCTTGAACTGGACCCAACCACGGCCAAAGTCGTGTAGGTGCGAACGGAAATGACAATCATCGGTTGCACACATCGTATACCGATGTCCCTTTCCGAGCAGAATATCGGCGATGTGCCAACTATCGGCCTTATCATTGGAATCGATCGACACGCCGTTGAAAATCTCTATCGCGTGCACGGCACCCAATGAGAGAGTATCGGCTTCAGTTAATGCATACCAATTTGGATGGGCGATGGCCACGTACGCTCCCGCTTCGACGGCACGTGCTGCCAGTTGTGGACCTGTCTCAGTGGGCATGGGGGCGGCAAAGTCAAAGGGGAGACCGACAGCCAAGATATGCCAGATTACGCCCATTTCGGTCTGTCCTGTATGTAATTCGGCACCGATCATTGTGGTAAAGTCGTCGGTGCGCCAGGGACGTGTATCGGTGATCGGAAAGTTATACTGCTCCATAAAGTGATCGGTTAATGAGAAGAAATCATACCCTGCCTCGCGATATCGCTGGCAAGCGACTTCGGGCGTCACGTCTCCATCTGAGTTTGTTGAATGGGTATGTAGATTGCCTTTCCAAAACTTTCCAGGTTGATCAAAGGGTAGTTGATTCATCTAAAGTTCCTGTTTGAGTTGGGTGGATTGATAATAACCACATTTTACATGGACAAAGCCGGAAGGTACAATCGTCAGATTCGTAATTTGTTAACCGCAAAGAACATCGAGAACCAGATCGAATCTAATGCAACTATCATCACCCTTGGAGCGTCTATCGCTCACAAAAGCGGAATTCGCCACGACGCTCGTTTATTACCTGATCTTTATTGGACTAGGATTGGTTTCTGCCTCGCTTGGTCCGACACTTGAAGCATTGGCCCAACAGACAGGCTCGAACTTGGGTCAAATTAGCGGTCTGTTCATGGCACGCTCGTCCGGCTTTCTTCTAGGTTCTTTTTTGGGCGGACGCCTTTATGACAGTAAGCCCGGTCATCGGATTATGATGCTTTTACTCCTATTGCTCGGGGGAATGCTCATCATCACCCCCATGTCAACAACGCTCTGGTTCCTCCTACCTATCATGCTCTTGATTGGTATCGGACTGGGTGGTATTGACATTGGAGGCAATGCGCTGCTCGTGTGGCTTCACAAAGACCGCGTCGATCCCTACATGAATGGACTCCATTTTATTTGGGGTCTTGGCGCTTTTCTTTCGCCTCTTTTGATCGCTCAAGCGATCGGACTGGGAGGGAGCGTGCAGTGGGCTTTTTGGCTATTGGCAGTGTTTATTTTACCGCTTACACTACTCGTTCTTCCTTTGCCAAGCCCTCAACCAATTCAGGAGGAGGTCGATAGGTCGAGTCGCGCGAGCGATCCCATATTGATTGCGTTGATAACGCTTTTCTTCTTTGTCTATATTGGTGGAGAAGTTGGTGTTTCGGGTTGGATCTATACATATGCAACGCGGATGGATTTAGCGGATGAGACAAATGCTGCGTTGATCAATTCAATATTCTTTGGTGCATTGACCCTGACGCGCCTTGTGATTGCTGTGATTGCTGTCCGTGTCAAAGCTGAACGGATCTTGTTGGTCAACCTGCTGACCTGTCTGATAAGCGCTGCCTTGCTCTATCTCATCCCTACCTCGTCCATCATCTTGTGGTTCGGTGTGATTGGCTTAGGCATTGGCATGTCGTCTATCTTTCCATCCATGCTTGCCCTGGCACAAAACCATCTTGCCTTAACTGGCCGTACGACGAGCTGGTTTTTCGTTGGTGGTAGTTTGGGGGGAATGAGCCTACCCTTTCTGATCGGTCAACTATTTGAACCGGTTGGTCCACAAATTGTCGTGATCGTTATCTTCTCTTGTTTTGCCGCTGCTCTTATCGTTTTCGAAATCATCCGGAGAAGGTAGATCCGCACATCATATCGAGTGTGTCCCACAAAATGTGTAAATGGACATCGCTCAGTCAGAGCATCGGCTGCACTTACACACTTTGGAACACACTCCCATCCTGTGAATCAGTGGGGAAGGGATTGCATATTTTCTGTTTTGGCGAAGATATACTCACGTCAAATACTGAAGAGCTGTAGACAGTGCAACCTGTTGCTCTATCAAACGTAAAGAAGGATTGTGCTGTTTTAAGCGATTAAGTAAATAGTTCGCAATTAGGGGTGGTTCAGAATTAGGTTTACACTTTTGATACATGGGGTGGTTCATTTTAGCTGGATAGATAGGTTTACACTTTTAGAAACAGAAAGAACGTTTATATTCTCTGATTTCGCCGGTTCTCAGAGAGAAAACGGTCTCATATAGATTTTTGTCTATATATCAAAAGTGTAAACCTAATTTTGAACCACCCCTGATACATAGACAAAAATCTATATGAGGTCATTTTCTGCCTGAGCATGGCTCAAAGTAGAAAATATAAACATCTTTTCTCTTTGCAAAAATGTAAACCTAATTGTCCGCCTAAAATGAACCACCCCCGCAATTATACAAATTTTTTTAGCAATGATCTTTAATGGAAATTTCGAAGTCTGAATCAACTTCCTCGTCGCAATTTGTCTCTGTTGTTCATGAAATAGATTGCCCTCCTTCTCAGCAATCGCCTCCGACTGGTAAGCTAACGGACATTTGGATCTTAGTCGCCACGATTATTGGGGCAAGCCTCATTTTTATTGACGGGACAGTTGTCACCGTTGCCCTCCCAGAAATTCAGTCTGCGCTAACTGCCACAGTTTCACAAATGCAGTGGGTGATCGAGATATATGCACTTTTTCTGGCCTCATTGATCCTCATTGGAGGTTCGCTCGGCGACCGATTTGGCCGGCGGCGTGTCTATACAATTGGAATCGTGATTTTCGCTCTTGCCTCGTTGCTTTGTGGTCTGGCTTCAAATATCACCCAGCTTTTGATTGCACGTGCTCTGCAGGGGATTGGAGGGGCCTTGCTTGTACCTGGCAGCCTAGCTATTATTAGTGCTAGTTTTGATGGTGCACAACGTGGCCGCGCGATCGGCACTTGGTCAGCTGCGGCAGCAGTCATGACTGCTATGGGACCGCTTGCTGGCGGATGGATCGTGAGCGCGATCGACTGGCGCTGGATTTTCTATTTGAACGTTCCCTTGGCAGCAGTAACGCTCGCAATTCTCTTTTTGCATGTGCCAGAAAGTTATGGGAATTCGAACAAGAGTCGCCTGGATTGGAGCGGTGCCTTGTTGGCTGCGCTGGGGATGGGTGGTATTGTTTTTGGTCTGACAGAATCCACCAACCTGGGGTATATTTATCCGTTGGTATTGGGCACCACTGCATCGGGTTTAATTGCATTGGCTGCCTTCATTTATGTGCAGCAGTCTAGTGATGCACCCATGCTTCCACTTGCTTTATTTCGCTCCAATACATTTAGCGGGGCAAACCTGATTACGCTTCTACTCTACGCTGCACTCTATGGCACAATTTTCTTAATGCCGTTTAATCTCATTCAGGTACGTGACTATACACCAATCGCCGCTGGGGCAGCCTTTTTGCCAGCTATCTTGGTTGTTGCCCTTGTTTCTCGTTGGGCAGGTGATTTTGTCGATCGTTTTGGCGCTAAGCTTCCATTGATAGTTGGACCGCTGATTGTTGCCGTCGGGTATGCTCTTTTTGGTCTATTCGGCGTGAACAAAGGAAGTATTCGGCGTGAACAAAGGAAGTTATTGGAGTACTATACTGCCGGCGATGCTTGTGATGGGATTTGGGATGGGAATTAGCAGCCCACCCTTGACAACCGTTGTCATGAGTTCAATTCGTACGCCATATTTAGGCGTTGCGTCGGGTATCAATAATGCTGTTTCACATACAGCCGGCTTGCTTTCGGTGGCGCTCCTGGGCATTGTGCTTGTTACGTCCTTTAGTCATCATCTGGGCGAACACCTAACGTCAATCGATTTGCCAGAAACCGTTGAGCAATATATTTGGAATGAACGAGGTAAGTTGGCCGCCCTCGAGATTCCAACTGACATGAGTGAAGAATATATAGCGCCCTTAGAGGCAGCAATTGATGATTCTTTTCTCGCCGGATTCCGTCTCGTTATGTGGATTGCAGCGGGGATGGCGATGAGTAGTTCACTGGTTTCGCTGTTTATGGTACGAGAGCAAGATCTGGTTTATACGGCACAAGGCCATCCATGATGGATTTTGGAACTATTGACTCTTTACTTTTTCGGCTACAGGGATAGAAAAGCAGAACGTACTTCCTCTTCCCTCAGTGCTGTTGGCCCAGATCTCTCCATGATGAGCCTGCACAATGTGTTTCGCAATGGCCAGCCCCAGACCACTACCGCTTCCTGCGCGGGCACGGTCAGATTTATAGAAGCGCTCAAAAATACGTGGTAAATCTTCCTCGGCAATGCCTACCCCGTTATCTGCTACTGAAACAGTCACATCACCATTGTCGCAAGCCGCGGAAACATAAATTTTTCCTCGGAGAGGTGTAAACTTTATTGAATTGTGAACTAAATTTGTTACAACTTGCTGCATCCTCTTGCTGTCAACGAGAACTCGCGGCAGATCCGGCTCTATTGCCAGTTCGAGTTCTACATCGGCCCGCTCAGCTTGCGGTTGCAAGCGTTCAACAAAGGGCGTAATCAGTTCGCCGACCGATGTTTCTGTTAGTTCTAATGCAAGGTAGTCTGATTCGATTTGTGATAGTTCTAACAAATCATGCACCAGTTCAACTAATTTGTCGATCTCAACTTCCATACGCCCCAGAAAACGCTTGGCCGCAGGCGGATCCTCCAATGCGCCATCGTAAAGGGTTTCAGCCAAGGCACGTAAAGAAGCCAATGGCGTACGCAATTCGTGGGAGATGTTGCTAACAAAGTCTTGACGAATTGTTTGAAGCTGACGCATGCGGGTCAGATCTTGGAGGATGATGAGATAACCTCTGGCCGCTCCCTTCATAAATGGCGTAATAATCATTCTTACAAATTGATCATCGTTGAGTTCAAACCCTTCGCTTTCTTCCTGTGCGCTCTCCTGACAATGTTTCCATAACTCTATCATGCGGTGGTCACGAACCACGTGGATGAATGTACGTCCATTCGCCTCCTTTTCAGAGGTGCCTAGAATACGTTCCGCTGCCGGATTCAACAAGCGAACTTTGCCTTTCCTAGACAGAATCATGACCCCGTCAGCCATATAGGCTAATATTGTATTCAACCGATCCGTATCGCGCGCTCGCTTTTGCGTTTGACGTTGTCGCTTATAAACAAGATTGGTGACAGCTCGCGACAGACGGTCTAATTCTCCCCGGACGCGCGGCATTGCACTGACATCTAATTTCCCTTCTGCTATTTGTTCCGCCGCTCGTGTCAGATCTCGTAGTGGGCGTAGACGCCATTCGGTCATGATGGTGTAGGCCAACGTCCAGACACCAAAGGCAATGAGAGTAGGCAGAGCGAGTTCAAGCAAATCGATATCTGGCATACGTCGACGCCAAAAAGTTAGCAAAGCGATGACGATGAGCAGAAAGATCATAAAACTGATGGATGTCATACGCCAGCGCATTGTTCTATCCTTCAAAACGGTATCCTACACCACGTACCGTGATGATTCTCTGTGGTTTGGTTGGCTCAAGTTCGATTTTTTCACGTAACCAACGGACATGGACATCGACAGTGCGACTACCACCGTTGTAATCCCATGCCCAGACTCTTTCCAGAAGCGTGTCTCGGCTAAGAACGATTCCACGATTTCGGGCTAAGAAGACAAGCAACTCAAATTCCATGGGTTTGAGATGAAAGCGCTGTCCGCTCACCAATACTTCGTGCCGATCTAAATCAATCAACAGATTATCAAACTCTAACCGTCCTGACTTTTCTACTTCTTCTGACCTTTGTGCTGCTCGACTATTTGCAAGGTCCGCTCGGATGAGACGCACGCGACGCAATAAGGCTTTCACGCGTGCTGTTAACTCCCGCATGCTAAAGGGTTTCGTCAGATAATCATCCGCCCCCATTTCAAGACCCACAATCTTATCTACTTCGTCGGTGCGTGCCGTCAATATCAGAATTGGTGTTGACCCTTCTTGACGCAACGTGCGGCAGATTTCAAACCCATCCAGCCCCGGCAGCATAACATCAAGAACGATCAGATCGGGCTTTTTCTCACGTGCTAATTGGAGAGCTTGATATCCATCTTGGGCTGTAAAGATGGTATATCCTTGTCGAGCCAAATTATATTCTAACGTCTCGACCAGACTTGGTTCATCTTCGACGACGAGAACCGTCTGTTGTCCTGACAAGCAGTCAGTCGTTTGTTCTGTAGAGAGACTGTAATTCATGGTAACAGTATCTATAATTAATCGATTCAAAGCAAGTTTGGTTGAACCGTATCGTATCATGTTTTGCCTGATTAACAATGTGTTAACAAGATGCTTGCAAAAAATTAACTCGATAGTATAGATGTTCAGATAATGCTTTTCCACACGAAACAGTAGCTTGTCAGCATTTCAGCCGGTCAGCCAGAGAGCTGAGGAGCTAACCAGCTGAAATGCCATCGACGACAAGAAAATCTCTTTCTGAAAGGCTATAGCTGTCCGGCAAGCAATAGATAGTCAACGAATGCAAGATTCTCAGGCTACGACCAGAGTCTATACAAATCGCGTCACTTAGTGCTTATCCGAAAAGCTCTGTGACGATCTATTCTTTCTCGAGAAGTTTGTCGGACTCACAACCACTTTTCGGATAGGTTCTTAAACGGCAGCCACGACCAATTAACTCAATGTTTGTTGGCTGAATAGCTCTTTTACCCACTCAATTGCTTCGGGGTAATACTCACAATCTAAGACAAATTCTTGTCCACGTCCAACCGTACGTAGTTGAACCCCCTTTTGCCCTTGTTGCCAACGGTCCACACGGGAGTGATAGCTAAGAGGCGGACGTTTGTCTGGCCAAAACCAATGGGGGAGAGTCCAGATGCTACGCAAATGACCTGGAGCTGTTAACTGAAGTCGCCGGTGGTAAAAGGGAAAGAGTCCTGCACCAGTGATCGTTGTCATACAACGGCCATCCGAAACATGCTTGGATTCCTTGTTTCCATTCTGACGTGAATTTGAATCTTGAGCAAGCTCAACCTTTGGTAAATTTAGCCAGTCAGTTGCCATGTAGAGAACATTGTTGCGCTTAAATGCATGCTGTACATGTGGATGATATTCAGCCCAAGAAGGAGCTGAATTCGCTGCAAGCTCGATTATCTCTGATACTTGGAGCCATCCAAATATTATGTGCAGATCTGGTGCGTCAACGACATAAATAAGACGATCTGCTTCAAATTTAACCCACCGAAACCACCCGTAAAAGAGAAAGAGATCGCCCGGCCCCACACCAAGATTGCGCAGATGACCTTGGGCTGCGCCAGTTTGACCAAAGAGTGGACGCCATCCACTCTTGCGAGAAAGGCTATTGGGGTTCAAGTCTGGATCCAAATGCGCGCCATCGTCTCGATCCAATTTGCCTTGAGTCAGATCGAAGACAACTTTGCCCAGATTGAGTTCCGTGTCAAGACCTGGTTTGCCTTTATCTGGTAGATCGGAAGAAAAAATTGCGTCTCTTGTATGGTAAAATGGCTGAGCTCCCACTGAGTCTGGATCATCCGGCCGTATCATCTCATTAATGTCTATGTCTCTGTATCGAATTGGCGAATTTGGATCTGGTATCGGCAAGGACAATAGCCGACCTGACGAAAAAATCGGACTGGCAACACCTCCAATCGATGAATCGAATCCCTTACGGCTCAGAATCAGTTTCATCTTCCCTTCTTCTCTCTTTTTTCTTCCTCCGCCTTTGCCTCCTCTTCTCCCACACGCCACAGTTCAAATAGGGGCGTCCCATCTCGCTGTGTAAAGGACCGTTCTAAGATAGGCGTCAATCCCAACTCTTCTATTTGCACAACAAATTGCTCACGTCGGCCCCGGAAGACTGTACTTGCCGGCGCATGAAGCAGATAAACGTTGTCTGGATTTTCTAGAAAATGGGCTAAATGCGCCGTATATTGGGGGTCTGGTTCTGAGAGCGAGGAATAACCAAAGATCTCGATAGGTCTGACAGTTCCATGACTCAGATAACGAATGGGCGCATCAATCCCCCAATCAAGCACAATGGGCGCTCCCATTCCATTGTAACGCAGATGATATGCCAAATGATACGTTGCATCCGAATGGTCAGCAAGCCCACCGCTCTGTGCCAATGCTCGATGATACTGAATCGACGCCGTCAAATCTAGAAACAACCAAACGGTGACTAGCGCCAGAGTGAGATGCATGGCAGAAAAGCGTCTAAACCAACGACCCGTATTCACGACTGATACTCCAAGTGATGCTCCAAGTCCAACTAGGCTAATCACTACCGGTTGAATCAGTGCGTAGTGCGTAATAAATAGATCGCTTATGGTAAAGAGACTTGCAGTAAAGGTCAATCCCAAGAACATCAAGGGGAGCACCATCCTGCGCCAATTGGCCCAGAGACCGACTGCCAATGCTAGTATGGTCAAAAAGGAGGCCAGGTTGTTTCCTGCTGTCGTTCCCAAATACCAGAAATGGGTGCCTTCTATACTTGCCCATAAGTGATGCCAGCGAATCGGTAAATTCTGAAGAACGGCGCGGTTGTCAACGCTGTAATAGCTATGTGTTAGATTTTGAGCAATATTGAGAAGCGTACCGCTTGTCTGTATATTGAAGATGAGGAGCGGGGTGAGGGGGAGAATGAAGCAGAAAAGGGCACCAATGAGAGTTATGGGAGTCACGTGAGCGTTCAGCTGTCTTTTATGATCACTTTGGTGGCCATACCGTTGATAGAGCCACCAACCAGCCGCCAGAAAGAAAAATGGCCCAATTACCCAGATCACAATTAGTTTTGCGTAAAGTGCTGAACCACCGCAAAAAGTGCTGAGAAAAAGCATCCAGAGGCGACCCTGACGTAGCCAACGGAGTCCAAACCAAATACAAGCAAAGCAAAGTGGCTGAGTTAGGTTGGTTACGAAGATACCTTGTCGGCTCCAGAAGACAAAACTGGGCGAAGCTGCCAATAGTGTGATCGTGATCCAGAAGACAAAACTGGGCGAAGCTGCCAATAGTGTGATCGTGATCAAACCTGCATTTGAAATGGCGCAATGCGTCTGAGAAGTATCTGATTGTGTGATCGCTAACTGCGTCTGGGGATCATCTGATTCTGGAGTAGACAGACAGATATATTCGGACATTGCCCTTTCCAACAGAATAAGTGCAAGGAGCCCAGTAACGATTGAGAGTGCTCGCAGATTTGGAACGCCAATTCCCGTTAAGTGTAGAAATGGTAAAGCAAGATAGACATTCAGCGCACCTATATAATCTTGAACCATCACGGGGAACTGAAGGTCTCCTAGTCTCAATGTCGCATTTCGAAAAGCGGCAACAGGCTGACCATTGAGAAGTTCAACCGCATTGACACCGGCTTCTTTTGCCTCGTCGTAATGCAGCCCAGGCAAACCAAGTTGATAAGTTGTGAGAAGGAGATAGAGCAAGAGTGGGGCGCTAAGCCAGGATAGACGACGAGTTAGGGATATTGAGAAACGCGATTGCGCATTCAATCTATTGGCGGTGGTCATCGTTCCGTCCAATCGTAGAACAAACTGCCAGTTTGTTCAGCATTACGGGCGAGAAGACAGTGCCATTTGGACGAAACAATGACTAAGGCCAATCTATTGAGCAAGGAGGTAAACCTCGCTAACTGCACTCTGATATTTATGACCGCTGGCATATATACGAATGCTGTCGATGCGGGCAGGTGGAGTCTGATTCGAGCGCCAAAGATCGATCAAGTTAGGCGATTGATAATCATACCAACGCGCCTGCTTCGTCTTTTCACTATCGGCCAGTGGCCACAGATCGTTCTGTGGGTTATCATCTTCCGCCGGATCGAGGTAATAAAATCCTGACCCCCACGCCAGCTGTTTGCCGTAGATATCAGTATAGGTAATCTCGACACGCAGCGGAAATTCGGTGCCAACTGTCCCTCCTCCTGCCAGGTTTTGGTGCAGAATCTTGACACCGAACTGTAAGCTAAGGTAGTCATAAACATTGACGTCCTTATTAATTTCTTGGCTAATACCGACCTCCGTATGTGCATTGGGACCGTCAGTTCGCGTGAAGAACGCCACCTTACGTCCATCATTTTCGACAAATTTAACAATTCCCGGATTAAGGTCTGGTACATCTTCCCGGCTGACATACGTGAGCCAATCTTCAGCAAACTCGGCAGAAAGCACCAAATTCTGTTCCTCAGATGCAGATTTTTGGGTTATATCATCAACAGTCATCCAGGCGCGTTGGGTATTATCGATCAGAAGTGTTCGTTCGCGACCTTGGCTCAGCGTGGCGCTCCCCTCACGTACGGTGATATTGGTGCGTTCAGTCGTGACAGAAACTTGATAAGTTCCTACACCAAAATCAATAGAGCCATGAGGCGAGAGCAGTTCTACATCCAGAGTACGATTGTGCCCGCTATTCGTAAAGACACGCGCTTGCCCCTGTTGCATAAAAAGACGGACCTGGTAGGGTTCTGGGCTGCGTTCAAACATTGGTCTTCGCAATCGTTGGATTTCAACGCTGGTGTTTGCATAGAGTTGGATACTCCCAAAGGATTCGATAGAGATTACCTCCACCCCTTGTTGTAACTCCTCTTCTTGTAATTCATTTTCCGTAAAGAACCCCAAAGTCCCTTGAGTCGAGTCTCCCTTTGCTTCTATACGACTTCCCTCTACAACGTCGTTATGTGTGGTTGTAATAGCGATTGGTTCAGAAGACTTGGATGAGTAGTAAAAAAGAGTGCCCAACGTTGATTGCAACTGTGCTTCTTGGCTGACTGTAGCATAGCGTACAATGTATCTATAACTAGCTGGAACAATAAAGCAAAGCGCAACGAGAATTCCAAAGCTAATTAGAATCACGATCCAGGCCAGACGCTCTGGATTTTCTCTCAATTGAATTGATTGATCTGGCCACGAAGCTGAGGCAAGCGGATCAATCACTTCAGTTGAGGATGAGGATCTTTGACTCATATAGGATCCAGATTGGTCTCATCTTGTTCGGCAATTGCTCTGGTGATCCTCGTTAGCCAACGCTGGGCATCACGATCCTGAGGATTAACGTCCAGTGCCTGTTGGAAATAGTGGTGTGCTGGGATCAACTTTTTTTGGTCTGCGTAGATAAGACCCAGGTGGTAGTGTACGTTTGGCGCCTTGGGATCTGCCTTGATCGCACGTTCATAGGCTTCTATAGCACGCGTCTGTTGGCGTGGTCCCGCCGTTTCCAAGGGACCCAAATAGGCTGCCCCAAGGTTGGCCCAGATCATGGCATTGTCTGGATATTGCCTGGATGCTGGTTCCAAGACGCGAACTGCTTTGCGCCATTGCTGCAGCAAAATGTATGCGCCTCCCAAATTGATGGCCACATCCAGATTATCTGGCGATACTTCATAGAGCGGAATCAATATTTCGAGCGCCTCATCTGCACGATTCTGAGAGAGCAATTGAGCACTCATACCGAGAATCTGATGTAATTCAATCTGAGACATATTCGATTTCACTATCATCTCTCTCATCGATGTCTATCTCACCAACATTGTGAAAGACCTTGTATTCATCTAAAGTTGGTGCAAAAAACTCAACAACATATTCACTTGGCACACCCATTGGCTGCGCAATTTCATCTAGCAGAGCTTGCACGAAATCTGCTCTCCGTCCTAGATCCAACTCCCGAGACGTATCATCCCAGAGTAAAAGCGTTCCATATAAACCTTCTCCCGTATAATGGACATCGAGCTTGCCGATCGTAATGGGTTGTTGATCTAAATCAACTTGATCAAGATCGAATAATGCATACTGTTCAGAGCTACTTGTACGCACCAAACGTTTTAGTTTCAAATTCACGCCGCAACTCTATTCTATTCTTCGTATTCACCCCAATCCAGATCATCCCAATCATATTGCGTGTTCCAAGAATCGATCTCTAAGTCGATCAAATCTTCCTCTGTTTCATCAAAGAGAGGAGTTCCTTCTGGATTCGCATAAAATGCCATTTCCTCTAACGCGTCTTGGGCTGCTTTAATTTCGTCGGGTTCACTTGTCTGGCTCACTGTTTCAAGAGCGTCAGTTGCATCTTGACCTCCGATACGTCCCAACGCAAAAATTGCAGCCAGACGAACAGATTTTTCTGGATCATCCACAAGACGCAACAGATCATCTAATGCGGTTTGTGTCTCGAGTTCACCAGCGGAGATGGCCGCTTGGGTGCGCATACTAGGGGATGGGTTTTGCAGCTCGGCACGAACAAAGCCGCGCCAGCGGACATCGGCACTGCGTCCCATTGCCACCAAAGCACTTAGACGCATCATCTCTTCTTCGCTATCATAATACGCATCCTCAATCATCTGACGAATGCCCAATTCGCCTGAGTAAGCGACACTCTCCAGCGATGCGCAACGCAGCTCGAGTGGCTCGTTGAGACTATGAATCATTGAAAGCAACTCTTCTTCGGCGTGCATCGCTAGTGATGCATCGAACTCGTTCAGCTCGCCAGCCAAAACATAATTCCCAAGTGCTTTAGCCGCTTCAATTCGTACATCTTGGTCCGGATCATCCTGTAGCATATGAATAAATCGTCCGACCAGATCACTACTCTGCTCTTCGCATAAACCACGAATAGAGAGGGCTCGCACTGTTGGATCGGCATCTTCCAGGGTGATACGCAGCAGGCGTTCTAGATGAACATCTAGATTGACTTCTGCTTCATTTACTAGAATCTGAATGACCGAACGTCGTCTGTCTTGGGGAATCGAATTCCAGTGTTGATGAACAAGATGTGCATTCTGGCGTGAAAGATCGGATAAGATCAGCAACTGACTAATCTCGGCGTCTTCCGCATCTCCTATCAAACCATAGAGTAAACTCTCTACGGTTGTATCTGATTGAGATGAATTTGCGAATTTGTTCTTTTGGTTCTCTTTAGGAGAGTTCTCATTTTTGGGCATATGGTTACTTCCTGCTAGGACTACATTAATTCTCGAAACTATCGCCGTTCCTCAACGCTCTACTTGACCAAAATGCCGATCTTATTGAAAAGATTTACAATTTTAGTCGTGACGCGAGAATTGCGGCGCTAATTCCAACTAAACGTTCGTATCTCACTAGGTAGACTGACAGGAATTTCGTTCTCGTCGACTACTTGCACCCACCAATGCCAACGGCGTCCCAATTCTTGTGGCGCCAGTCCACAATAGTTATTGTCCAAATCCCATGATGTGCGGTTTACTTCACGAACTTGTTCTAAAATCCAAGTGATGTTTGGCTCGCCATTTGAACCAATCGAAGCGACAAATCCCAAGTGAAGGATGTACTTATCCGTAGGTGCCATAAATGGGACGGCTCCCCAAACTAAACTATCAGTTGTGCGACAGCTCATCGGGGTCCGATCCTCGGGACTTAATAAAATGGGTGTGTCGAGACGATATTGACTGATGTTACGAGACGACCGCAGAGATGCCTGGGCGCTCTGCTCTTCCGTTGGGACAACAAGCTCTTGCCCTGTCCGAAGACGCCGCGCATCCTCCGAGGTCAAGTTATTGGCAGCCAAAAGAGACTGAACAGAAATCCCATATCGTTGGGCAATGGCGACTGGAGTGTCACCCGATTGAATGACATATGTGCGCAACGGAGCAGTTGTCGGTGTTAGACGCTCTGACTGGTCTATGTTAGCTGCCGGTGATGCGTCGGGGATTACGAGTTTGCTCCCCGGTCGCAACCGACGGACATCTTCCGCAGTAAGAGAATTTGTTGCCATCAATGCTTCAACTGTTGTATCAAACTGTCGCGCAATTCCGAGTAACGTATCGCCACCGCGGATCACATATGTGACATCCGCGGCGTCTGTTGGTGTCGACGTCGGTTCTGATGTTGCCGACGGTGTTGAAGTCGGCTGTCTTGTTGCAGTTGCTGTATTTGTTGGCGTATTTGTTGGTAAACGAGTCAGAACTTTGGTCGAACTGACTGTATTTCCTCCAATTTCTAAGGCAATTTGACGTGCAGCGTCCTTTGTTGGTGTTGCTGTATTCAGGGCAATTGAAATACCCGTGACGGATCGAGCTGAAGACTTTCGGGTTGCTGTTTGGGTTGCGGTTTCAATCAAAGCTGTAGTTGTTGTTCGTTGCTCCGATGCTTGTTGTGTAGCGCGAAGACTGGCAATTGTAATCACTCCTTGATCTGCATCAGTACCAATTTGTTGATCAATAGAAGCTTGTGCATTTGGAGCGAGCGTATCTATGTTGGCATTAGGTGTACTTTTGCCTCGCGTTCCATCCTTCCCTTCGCTCGGCAATACGGCCTGGGTAGCATTTTGAGTAACGGTCTCTCCAGAGTGGTCCACTTGACTAGCTTTTGGTGTTGGTGTTTCAACTAAGGCTTTCGCTGTTTGAGTTGCCGTTTCTGTTGATTGCGTCGTATTTGTTGGTAATAACGTCACCGTGTTGGTTTCTTTCTCCGTAGCTTCCTCTGTCATTCCTTCTGGGGCTTGGGATAGAGCATCTTGTTCAGATGTTGTTGCCAGCGCGATTGTTACCTGTTCCGATTCATCTACCGAATCCTGAGAGAGAGCACTCACAGATTCGCCAGCGGCTTGTTCCGTCACTGCTATGGGTGTATCCAGAGTGACTTGTGGTTCAACCACGCGATTATCGTTTGTGGATACTTCCAGGCTATTCTGTCTCTCCCTTAATGCAAATGGGCCAGCACCCCATGTTGCCAATACTGCACCAAAGAGAAAAACAAGGATAACTGGCGCTCCCCACAAAATATATTTGGAGGACGCTGGATGAAGTTCTCGTCCACAGTGCGGACAAATAACCAGGCTTTCATAGGCTGACTGCCCACATTGTCGACAGCGGATCAGGGAAGGCGCAATTGCATCGTCTTCTGCTTCTGGTGATCCGATATGTCGAATTTCATACTTCTCCATATATGCTATTACTGACCCAAAATCTGAATCCAGTCGATTCCCTGTCGCGTGGTACTGATATCACGTACCGTGATCAGAACCAGCAGCCCTAATAGAAGAACAAAACCAACCATATGGACCATACCCTCGCGTTCAGGGCTAATTCGTCGGCCACGGACAGTTTCGATCAAGATAAAAAAGAGGCGGCCACCATCTAGAGCTGGCAACGGCAACATATTTGTAACCGCTAATGCTGCGCTCAAAACCGCCGACAAACGAAGAATCGGAAAAAGTAGGCCCGTTTCAATGGTTGCAGACGCCGCATTTCCCACCAGTTTTGCAATCCCAACTGGTCCTAACATGTCTGTGTCAGATCCCACGTTCTGCCCTGAAAGTAGCAAGTAGGGCAGCTGTAGAACAAGCCCAAAGTACTGAAAGGTGCTGCGTGTTCCTTCAATGACTGCATCGACAACAGACAATGTCGCAAGTTGTCGAATGGGACTAATAACGATACCCAAAGCACCTTGGTTATCTGGAGGGTTCTTGCGAGGGACAATTGGAACTTGCTCCCAACTCTCTCCGCGTAATAAGGTAATCGTCACTTCTTGCCCTGCGCGCTCTGTAATGACTTTATTCAACGGATTTTTTTCCGTGATTAATACATCGTCGACTTCATAAACAAGATCACCTTCTGTGAGACCCGCTGCCAACGCTGGGCTTTCATCCGCAATTCCAATTATCTGGGTTGTTAGAACAGGAACATTCTTGATTGACGCTAAAATATTATCTAAAGCGTCCGGATTGGGAAGAGCAATTTTAATGAGTTGACCATCGCGACTCACAATCAGCAGATTTTCACTATCGCTTGCTTCAGCATTTTCGGCAGAGGGGGCTAAGTCACTGCGAATTTGATAAGGCATCTCTGGAAAAGCACTCACAAGAACCGGGAGATCATTAAACCGTAGTAGAATGTCGCCCGCTTGTAGACCGTATGGTTGGATCAACGCTGTATCAACATCGGATGCTATTTGCGGATGGGCGGCAGCGGCTGGAAATCCCATAAGGAAGCTGGCTGCAAAGAGAATGATGGCCAAAAGTGCATTCATGGCTGGTCCTGCCAGAAGCGTGATTGCACGTCCGCCTTTCGTTGCCGCATTGAAGGAGCCTGGAGACATATCCCCCGCATCTTCTCCCTTCATTCGCGCGAAGCCACCAAAGGGAATCCAGTTAATCGTAAAGTCGGTTCCATCATATGTAAATAATTTGACCAGACGTGGAGGATAACCCATCCCAAATTCTTCAACAACAATGCCGTTGCGGCGTGCAAACCAATAATGTCCAAATTCATGGATAAAGACGAGAATACCCAAAACTATTACAAACGAAATTATTGTAACCATCTTCGTGCCTTTCGCAATCTAGTACCCTATGTACTATGATTTATTCATTACTCAACATGAAGGAACGAGTATCACATAACTCGAAAATATATGACCGTGTGTCCAAAAGTGTGTAAATAGAGACCACTCAGTCAGAGGATCTCCTTCATCTACACACTTTGTGATACATACTCAGGATATATCGTGATCGAGCTTTTGATGCTGAACCCTACTGAGTCAATCTGATTATACTCGGAGCAAACTTATCGTCCAAACTGATTACTCGATAGTTGTGAAATGAATATTTTCCAAATTTGACAAAAGAGACAAAAGTCATCTCAATAGATTGCATCAAGAAAAAAGTGCGAAAAAGGAGCCATCAAGATGCAATTGCCGATAGTGAATGTAGCGCCACTGGTCAGGGAGCATAGCGAAACCTTTCGTTCAGTATTTGCCAATCGTAAACAGTTTCGCCACTTTGAAAACTATCTGACGGGTCTGATGGTCTTGGACAACAAAAGCATGGCAAATATTGCCCGCTGCATTCTAGATAGTGCAGATAAGACGAATATATCACGGTATTTGAGTGAAGCTCCTTGGCGAGCCGAAAAACTCAATGATGAGCGTATAGGTTACATGAAGTCAGAGACAGCACAATACCAACGTTCAGAGTCAGAATCGGTATTAGCGATTGACGATACACTATGTGAACACGTGGGAAGTCTGTTCGAGTATATCGATACACACTACAATCATAGCAATGGTCAGCATCCACTGGCTCATAACTTAGTCACAAGTCACTATGTCAGTGGCGCTGTTCGTTTTCCGGTCGATGCAAGTATCTACCGACGGTACGAAGAGTTTACCGACTGGGAAGCATTTGTGGAAAACCATTTCCCAGTGACTGAGATTCCCAAGAAAAAGAAAGAACGAACCGCTTTTCATAAACGAGTGGATAGCCACCTATTAACTGACCCCGCCTTTCGAGGGCTAGACGAAGCGTTTAAGACCAAGATAACCATTGCCAGTGAACTGGTTGAAAAAAGCTGTTGAACGAACCCTTATCTTTGGTTGGGCTCTCTTCGATGGTTGGTATCTCGCTCCAGATCTTCTAGCTGTACTCGATCGTCTGAATAAAGATTGGATCAGCATCTTGAAGTGCAATCGCAATCTGGAGACAAATAGCTTTCGTTTGCGAGATGAAGACGGTCAGCCGATAACTTTCGAGGGGCCACATATTAAAGTCAAAGAGTTGGTCCCCTACATCCCCCAGAATGCCTACAAACCTGTCACCATTGATGGTCGTACTTACGGGGTGGTTCATTTTAGGCGGACAATTAGGTTTACATTTTTGCAAAGAGAAAAGATGTTTATATTTTCTACTTTGAGCCATGCTCAGGCAGAAAATGACCTCATATAGATTTTTATCTATGTATCAAAAGTGTAAACCTAATTCTGAACCACCCCGTACTTACTATACCTTTACCATGACTGTGCGTATCCCTTCTATCGGCAAGGTACGCATCGTGATTAGTTTTGATAATCCTGAATTGCAAGGCAATTAGGCCGTTTTAGTGACCAATCGCACTGATTGTAATGCCAAACGCATTCTCTCGATTTACCTGCTTCGTTGGCCTATCGAGACGGTTTATCAGGATCAGTAGATCCAAATTTGGCGTTTTTGGCGATTTTCAGTCGAGATTGCAGGGATTTTGGAGTCATTTATTCAGATTTCGGTTACAGAAAACAACCTATTTCATATCTGAAAATCGCCCAAATCTAACGCAAAAACTAGATATCGACCGGCAAATTTGTATTTATGTCAACTGTTTAGCCAGAATTCTCTCTCAAAACCTGAAATTTGGATCTACTGAGGATGGTAAACAACTGCTTGGCCTTGATGAATATTGCATGCGAACTGCCCACGCCTTTCAAAAACATTGGTCTCTGGTCTTCGTGGCTTATTCTCTCTTGCACCTTGATTGTTTGGGACCATCATTGGCTAAAACTCAATTCTCGCCCAGCAAATCCCTTGGTGAGGCTACTCGGCAGCAAGCTCAGTCACTAATTCAAGATCTCATCTTGACTGCACATCATGCCTTGAATGACGGACAGGAGATTGCAGAGGTCTTCGCTACCCTTTTCGTCAAACAGCAGGCCTGCTCTGCTTAATTTTGACTTTGTCAAATCCGGCACCTGCTCAAAATACAACTATCGAGCTGATTAAATGCATCTATTTCGACTTTGTGCTTGAATAGATAGAACGATAAAGAGACAGCTGCTCGATATACATACTCCGCAGCAGCACATTATAACATTCTTTCTCGATTAAAAAGTGTTATTTTATGGCGCTGCTCAGTATATGATAGATTAACCTGTATGATAGATTAACAACGTGAAATGAACGCTCCGTTAAAAATGGGTGTACCACTCTATGAGTATAACGAACATTGCTCAACCCCGCATGACTTGTCCTAGGTCATTGCTAGGTGTCTCGACAACGATCTGTTTGATGCACCCTGTTTGATACACCTTGCTGATAAAGTGAACCGATCGATTCTAGCAATGATTCTACCTGGTTGGGTAGAACGGTGCGAGGATCGAAAAGCAGGTGACTATTCTGAATCCGGCAAATGATGGGGGGAGATTGCTGGCGTAACTTGTCTGCTATCTGTGCAGAATGCTCAACTGAGAGTGCAATCAACGATGTTGGAAGA